>JADKJG010000003.1 GCA_016722375.1 Bacteroidota bacterium
CCTTTGCGATTAAATAAGTCGTCTTGCTTTTTCGCTGAAACCAACAAGCTGTCAATTTCTCCTTCTGGTTCGTCCCACATATTGTGAGTGAACAAGCGGTTCAAACATTTTCTGATAATTAACTTCTCTTTGTCGTCAAGTGCAGGGCGATAAAGGATTTTTTCCCGTTCCTCATTAGTCATTGTCTGCAAAGCGAAATACAATATACTTTTAAGATATGGAGCCCAAGTCAGAACAGAACCTTTGTGCCAAATACGTCTTGCTTTTAGTTGAACATTTGTAAGTGTCCTGCCTTTTACGTTTTGTATCCAGTCGTTTAGAAAACTTTCGTCAACAAGAATTGAAACCAACTCTTTGAAATTGTCAACTTCTAAATTTCTGTAGTCGTCAGCCGCAGTAAATTTTGCTGTTGAAGGTTCAAGAAAAAGTGTTGCAGGGAAAAGAGTTTTGTTTAGTAGGTCAATAGTCATTGGAAAACTTGCGTCCTTAAATGCCTCTGCAACAAACTTTGATAAAGTAGAGTTGTCAAGTGCTGAATTTTTTATTGCACTCCGCAACATTTCTTTTGCTTCCAATTTTGCATATTGTTTCTCCGTAACAAGAAAGTGAACAAAATTGCTCTCGGTATGATTGTCTGCTGGCTTGTTAGAGATAAACTCTTCAAGAAGTTCTTTGTAAATAACCGAAAGTCGGTCAAGAAGGGTAGAAGTATAAAATGGAACTTGTTTAAGTTTTGAATGTGCTTCAAGATTTGTAATCATCAAATCGTCAAACAGCTTTTTTGCTTTTTCCGCTTCGTCAGGTGAAATGTAAAACTTAACATCAATGTCGCTAAGATTATTCAGAACTTGTCCAGCAAGTTTATGTTGTCCGTCAAATAGTTTAAGTCGGTTACCTACTAACCTGCCAATTGATGGAGCAAGTTGTGGGTGGTCTTGTAAGTGGTCACGAATTGTTATCAATCTCTTGTAATCAATTACTCTTGGCTGAAGTCCTTCTTGGTCGTCATTCTCAAGCCAAGAGATTGGAATTTTACCATAGAAATAATCTACTCCGAGAATTTTGTCGTGAAGAAGTTGAAACTCTCTTGCTTCTGAACCGTCATCAATTTTTATTGTTGCTCCGTTTCTGTTAGCGTGGGTATTTTTATGTTGAACCTCTTTGAGTTCAAAGATGTCTTGAAGTTTTATGTTGTTCTTTTTGTGCTGAAACAATCTTTCAAGTTTGAGATTGTCCCGAACATCATAAAGCGATTGGTCTGATTTTCTTCGGTTGTATTTTTTTAAAACTATCCGAATGTTTACTACATCAGTTTCTCCGTCCTTTGAAAACGGTTGGATATGGTCATATTCAATATCGTCAGTGTCTGCAATGATTTCTCCTGAAATAAAACATCTCAACGAACCGTCTGCTGAAAGTTGTTGCTGTCTGACTGTTTGCTTTTCTGGTTCTGATAACTGTCTTTTCATTTTCTATTGTTTGTTAGTGGTTTATTGTTGTGCAACACAGCCGAAAGCTACAATTTTATTGTCTCCATCAATTTCAACAAAGGTTTTACCCTGCAAATTAAATTGCTCTCTGTAATCTTTAAGTTCCTGTTGTATGCCGTGAATGAGAAACTTAGCTTCGGTATTTGTCGCTTGCTCAATGTAGCTGAACATCTTTGCAAGATTTGTTTTTTGAGTTACAAACTTGTCAGCAACATATATTTCCCATTGTCCTTGCTCTGTTTCTTTCTCATGCTTAATAATCATCATTAAGTCAAAACTAAAGTCCTTGTCGCTATTAGGAATGACGAGAGGATAAACAGCGGCTTTGCCGCTGGCTTTTTCCATTTCGTCATAAATGCTTTTCAATGCCTCTTGACTTGAAAGAAATGAAGTTACCTCATCGTCCACATAAAAGTGGATTACGTTGTCAGAAAAAGTCCGTTGTGTTTTAAGCATTTGTCAGAGTTTAAGTTTGTAAAAATTGTCCGTCCTGTTGTTCGTTTTATGTCGGTCAGTCGGTGGTCGCACGGTCGTCACAGAATAGCCGATAACATTTATTATGCGAAATAAAGCTATCAAAACTTTCGCTTATCCGCAGTTTAAGCGCGAAAAAGCGAAAGTTTGTGTTTCGCTTTTTCGTATCAGTTTATCCAAAGGTGATTGTATTTTGTTCAGTTTTTTACTGCTGACATGCGTATAGATCATCGTTGTTTTAGGTCAATTGTCACCTCCCTTCGGTAAGGTGCTTCGGCAAATAGCCGTTCTTCACCATGGTGTTCCTAAACAGATAATCTGAGGGGTGGTTTTGTCATTTATCAAAATTAAAATTCTTTTCTTCTTATGCCAAATATCCATGATAGATACCCCCCCCTCGCATATATAGTTTTAGCACCTTCTAATTTTGCATTATACATAGATGTAAATATCAATATGATGCCATTTTCGGTATGTATCCCCTCAAGACACTTGGTCATAGAAAAGTTATTTTAGCAACAAAAAAACATGAACAACCACAAAGTTGAAATTTATCAAAGCGACGACTTCACAAAGCTAAAGAATAGCATAAACGCATTTATTGCGCAAGGTGACCTAAAATCAGTGAGCGTTTCCATTACTTCAGTTGGGGCAAAGGAGTATGATGAACAGATTTACACCGCTTGCATTACATATAGCTGGTAAATAAAAAAGCCCCTTTCTGGGCTTCGCTTTTATTGTTATGCGACTTTTAGTCGCTTGGACTTGGTGAAAAATCTTTCTTCCATTTCATCAACATTCAATCTGAATATTCCGGCGAGTTCCTTCTTGCTATATTCAAGGTCGGTAATAAACAAATTTGCCATCCGGTTCAACAATGTGGCTTCTTCTTTTGGGACTTCAATAGGCTCAACCTTCCTCCATCCCCTTGACGCGAATTGCGACCACAAATATCTTGCGCTGTTATAAGTAATAAGGCTTTGCTTTTGCGCTCTAAACACAATTGACTGCATTGATATTTTCCAAATTCTTTTAAGGTCTGCCAATTTCTCAATGGTCAACCTTCCTTCCAAATCATATTTACACTCGCTTAACGGCATTAAAAACTCAATGCCAAATCCAAAAGCATCTCCCTCCTCATCTCTTGAAAATGAGGGGATACTATTCATGTGCAAAATGACATGACCAAGTTCGTGAGCCAAAGTCAATCTTTGCCTATCACCGGAAGCGTTTTTATTTATAAATATTATTGGATGCCCGGTGTCAGTTACAATAGTTCTCCCGTCTATTTTATCGGTATCAAAATCAAGTTGAATAATAATGATGCCATTGTCCTCTATAACTTGAGCAAGGTTTTGTACGGCTCCTTTAGGAATTTTCCAATAGCTCCTTAAAAATTGAGCTACCTTTTCAGGGGAATCTGTTTCTTCTTTTAATACTGGTATATTGTGCGTTGACAACTCTAAAGACTTGAGCATTTCCTCAATATTGGCCTTATAAATATTCATCAAAGCCTCTGCTTTAAGTTTTGTTTTCTGCTCAATAACAATCGCCTTTCTATAATGAGTATCTGTTGTTGCAAGCGTGATTTGTTGAAAGAAAAATTCTTCTGGGTAGCTAAGAGTGGCACACAACTTTTTCAAATTTTCTGGTGACACATTCAATGCGTCCCTTTCTATCCTACTAAGGTTGCTTTGTGGTATATCGGTTAGCTCGGCAAGCTCGGTTTGGGTGTAACCACGCGACTCACGAGCAAGTTGAATCATCTTATGGTTTACTTTATTCATTCTGCTTTCTTAATTTTTATTTGTTTTTCTTCTCTTACTAATGGCACAATCGGCTCTAATGGTAATGTTGTTATTGTACCGGTCGCGTCATTATTGTTATCAATATTTATTGTCCATTCTATTGAGTCATTTGTCCGGCATACAATAACTAATCGTTCGTAGTATGTCCATGTAGCATCAACTTTATATCCCAAATCTATAAAGGTTAGACTGGTTTCGTCCGAAAATAATACCAACTGATGTGTTAAGATGTCGGTGTTTCTATACGTTTTGGCATTGCTTGATAGATTATTGTGGTTCACCTTTTTTATTCTGCCCACGAGCGAATTATTAAACACTATTTGCAATGATTGATATTTCATTTTTAGCAATACCCCGCCTTGTTCTACAAAATGCCGTTTTGCTTTTTCAATAGCCAAACTATGTAGTGTTGAACACTTCGCTCTATTATTCCACCTTTCGTTTGTAGCGTTCATCGCTAAATTTAGTTCTACTAATGATTCGTTCATTATCATTGCAAGAGCAGAGGCATGTGGCATTAAAATCTCTCTTGCTTGTTCTTTGGGTACTAATTGGCTCATTTCATATTATTTGCGGCAAAGTAAAGCATAAAAACTGAAATCTGCAAATTCATTTGTAATTAGACAAAATAATATTTGCAAATCTCTTTGTAATTAGACACTTATTCATACATTTGCAGTACAATTCACTCCTATGGCAACTTATACTATCCAACAGTTCAGAGAGAAATTCGCAACAGACGAGGCTTGTTTAGACAAGATTTTCACTTTGCGGTACGGGAAGTTAGAAGCATGTCCTGAATGTCAATGTGTTGCATCCTTTCGCCGCATCACAACAAGACGTTGTTATCAATGCACCGAATGTTACACGCAATTCTATCCAACAGCCGGAACGGTATTTGAAAAGACGCGCACTCCTTTAGCGTCTTGGTTTTATGTAATCTATCTTTTCACTTCTACTCGTAACGGAGTAGCGGCTAAAGAAATTCAAAGACAATTAGGAGTGACTTACAAATGCGCTTTTAGAATGGGGCATTGCATCCGTGCCCTGATTCAAGGAATGGGTGCAGAAGCACTAAAGGGGCTTGTAGAATGTGATGAAACGTTTGTAGGTGGGAAAGAATCTAACAAGCATAAAGACCGCAGACCAAAACCAATTCATGTTAGCGTGAATAAAGAAAAGAGAAAATCTCCCATAGCCGGAAAGACTATTGTATTCGGAGCATTGGAGCGCGATGGAAAAGTAATTACAAGAGTTATCCCTGACGTAACTACAAAGTCATTAAAGGCGGCATTAAAAGAAACAGTTGAAGAAGGCTCAATAGTTATTACTGATGAACACGGAGGCTATAAATCAATTACAGACAAATATTTTCACGGTTATGTAAGTCATAGCAAAGGCGAATACGCGCGTGGCGTTGTTCACACAAATTCAATCGAAGGCTTTTGGGCGCAACTCAAAAGGACAGTAGGGGGAACTCACATATCCGTTTCGCCTAAGTATCTTCAACAGTACGCTAATGAGTGCGCGTTCAGGTATAACAACCGTAAAGAGCCGCAAATGATGTTTAAAGTGATTCTTGAGAACTTGCCAGTTCGAGAAATGTAACCCCCTACTTATCTTTCTTGGCGTGAGTATTTTTTATATGCTCAGATACCTCTTGCATATATTGGCATTCAGAAATTATTTCTATCCCTAATCGAATGCAGGCTTGACAGGCGGTAAAGTGTCGAACTGGCTTTTCATCAATGGGGCAATCCATATACCAATGACCACCTTTTGGTCCAATTACCTTGATGGCAGAACCTTTGGTAGATTCCTTAAGTGGCTCAACAGTACATCCATGCGCATTAAACCAATCCCTTAAAAAGGCTCTGGTTATCATGCAACTGGCGCGTACTCTACTGATTTAGTTTTTATGCTCCCGATAATATTTTGGATTCTATCTGAGTGCATTTCTTCTGACCTCTGATGCTCGAAAGTCACATGCAATAGCTCATTTAGATTGACCATAGATTCTTCTTCCGTGTCACCTTCGGCAACTATGTTCGGGAATTGGGCAAAGAATGCTGTATAGCCGCCTATTTGGGGGTCTTCCACCATAATCACATCCAATTTAAAAGACTTAAACTCATTCATATCGTTCATGCGCTTTGGTTTTATATACGCAATGTAAATAAATTTCACTCAAATAAACAAATGTTTTATACATGGTAAACTTTGTAGCACTATATACTACTCATACCACAATCGAAAATTTTATGCCTATTTAACCAATAACGGTAATGCGAAAAAAATATTGCACCATCATTTTACGCCCTTCGGCTTTACTTCCGGCACTAACATTCTAAGCACCTTCTCAAAGTCCTCCTTGTGGTTTGGATTTGGCTTTGCCTCTTTCGGTTTATTGGGAGCGCGTTCCCTTGCTTTCTTGACAGACTTCTTCTTTGCCATGCGACAAAGGTAAAACGAATTTATTTGGGGCTAAGTGTTCAGAGGGGATACATACCCCATTTTCCATGTTTTTCTGTTAATTGGCTGTATTTCGGCAAATATCCAGACTGTTTTTGTCACAGAAATAGGCAAAACCGCGGCAGAATTAGGCAAGTCCGTGACGGAAATATGGAAGTCTGTTATAAAATTAGGGAAGTGCGCGGCGGAAATACCTAAGTCCGTCGCAGAAATAGGTAAGTCTGTCATAAGAATAGGGAAGTTTGCGACAGAAATACCTAAACTCAACACAGAAATAGGGAAGTCCGCCACGAAAATAGGTAAGTCTGCGGCAGGAATAGGTAAGTCTGTCTTGAGATTAGTCTGATAAACGGAGGAGATGCTCAAGTCTGGCCTGAGAATGGGGAAGTGATTTTCAAGGTGCAACTTGCTCGGGCAGATTCATAATTAGTCCTTGCATTGAATAAGTCAGTCCGTATTTTTGAAGGTTGCCTAAACTTATTAAAACAAACAGTTAAACTATTTTCGCCCCATGTCCGATCTCAAAAAAATAAAACCTTCTTTAAGCAAAGGCACTCGCGATTTTCTGCCTTCGGAAGTAGCGAAGCGCAACTATATCTTCGATACCATTAAAGAGGTGTTTCGAAAATATGGATTTGAGCAAATTGAAACCCCCGCTATCGAACGCCTCGAAACCCTGACGGGGAAATATGGAGAGGAGGGAGACAAGTTGTTGTTTAAGATTTTGAATTCGGGAGATTATTTAAAAGAAGTCAGAAGTCAGCAATCAGCAATCAGCGATGCGGATATAAAGGAGATTACAAAAATAATTTCCGAAAAAGGTTTGCGTTATGATTTGACCGTTCCGTTGGCGCGATATGTGGTACAGCATCAGGAAGAATTAGCTTTCCCTTTCCGCCGCTTTCATATCGGTCCGGTTTGGCGGGCAGACCGTCCGCAAAAGGGGCGCTACCAGGAATTTTATCAGTGCGATGCAGATATTATAGGAAGCACTTCGCTTTTGAATGAAGTGGAGCTGACGCAGATTTATGCAGAGGTGTTTGCCCGGTTAGGAATGAAAGTCAGTATTCGTCTCAATAACCGAAAACTTATTGATGAGCTGATTAACGCAATAGAGGGGAATTCTAAGAAAAAGGAAATCATCACCGTTATAGATAAATTGGATAAAATAGAATGGGATGGTGAAAAGGGGATTGCTAAGGAGCTGTCAAACTTAGGATTGAATGCGCAACAGGTGCAGGATTTAAAAGGATTTCTGTTTATGGCAGATTTCAAATTGCTATTTCCGAAGAGCGTTGGCAACCATGAATTGACTTATGTAATGAATAATCTAGACAGCACAACAGGCGTTCTGGTAGATCCTAAATTGATGCGTGGCTTGGATTACTACACCGGTACTATATGGGAAGTAAAATCGAACGATACACAAATCGGCTCGCTTGGTGGCGGGGGTCGCTATGACAACCTAACGGAAATGTTTGGTGGGCAAAATATGAGCGGGGTAGGGATTTCTTTTGGTATCGAACGCATTTACGATGTGATGGAAGAACTGAATCTTTTCCCTGAAACGATTGCTCAAGGAGCAAAGGTGCTTTTTGTTCCTCGCGAAGAAGCGATGGAAGATTTTGCTTTTTAGCAAGTACAACAGATTCGTGAGGCAGGGGTATCTGCCGAAATTTTTCTGGGTAACGTGAAGAAGAAAAAGCAATTTGACTATGCAGTGGCTAAGAATATTTTATTCATAGTAGAAGTAGGTGATGACGAAATGAAGACAGGCAAATTTCGCTTGCGCAATACGCGAAACCGCGAGACTCAAAATGATCTTTCAATAGCTCAAATCATTGAAATGCTTGCTTAAAAGGCGGATTTATGTTGCTTAGACCTTAAATCCTAAGGATGGAAGCAACTCGTAGTCATTTTATGTGGAAAGGATATTGATTTTTGATATTTATAACATCTATTGCCCACTGTAGATAACTAAAGAGAGCTGTGCCATAAATATTCAATCAGAATATTGACATTTGCCGAAGTTTGTATTAACTTCGGGTTCTAAATTGTGTGTTCCGGTCTTTTAGTTGCCGGATGGATAAGCGTTATGAAAAGAATTGGGACTTTAGTTTGTTTAACTTTTCTAGTGGTCGTTCAATTGTTGGCTAACCCCGGCAAGAAAGAACTGAAAATTGGCTTTCGTGACGTTACCACTGGTCTTTTCGATGTCACGAGCATCTATCTCGACATCGGCAGAGGTCCGCTATTTAATCCGGCAAATCCGCCGCTAGCTCAACCGGAAGATGAAGCCAAGCCATTTGATACAGCCGTCGCCAAACCACAGGTTTATTCTTTCACTACCGATAGTATTGCTTGCTACTCTAATAGCTATGGAGCCTTTGGTTCTACAACCATAGTTCGTTTGGGCGTCCGTGTGCAAGGAGGCCATTCCTATACTTTTTCCGCACAAATGATAGACAACTTCGATCCTACCACTATTATTTTGATTGAAGACCGCTCTACCGGTACTTTTCAGAGCCTTCGACAGAGGGGCGAATTTACAGTCAGTCTGCCGCAGCCGGAGTCAATGGAATATCGTTTCTATGTTCATATTACCTATCCACCGGTGATTGATCCTATCCCATCGGGTTGCGATAACAACGACGGTATGGTGACGGTTACTCAAGATACTTTTATAAAGTGGGACCTTTGTTCTATAGACCGGAACGGCTCCAATCCTATTTCGTCCTATACTGGTATTAGCGGTGATTTGAGCTTCTCTAATCTTCCGGCAGGCACCTATAATGTAAACTTTTATTACCAAGGATATCCGGCAAGAAAAATTGTAGTAGTCGGCACTTATAAAATCACCAGTTCTGCCGCCCCTGTGGATAGCTACGCAGCTGTAAATGAGATTTTAAGTTTTTATTCTCAGGCACAAAATGCCACTTCCTACGTTTGGGATTTTGGCGAAGGGACAGTAATTACGGGAGTCGCTAATCCGGAAATGGCTTATGCCCTGCCGGGTGTATATTCTATTTCCTTGCACTGTAGCAACACTTTCGGATGTAATGCTTATGAATATTTGACTGCCCATATCGGCCTGGGTGCTTCTATTGGCGATGACGCAGAGATTATACCGACCATTACCCTTGCAAACAGGACTTTGATAATTCAAATGAACGATCAAGTATCGGGACCGGTAAATTATCAGGTTTATAATATCGCCGGGCAAGAAATCATATCGGGTACTGCCTCTAATGTCCATACTCCGATTAACCTCTCCAGCCAGACATCTGGAATTTATATCCTTCGGCTTCAGGGGGACGACCATGGAACCTATGCCAAGAAATTTTTCTTAGAATAAGTTAAAACTAATTGGCTGAAGGGTTATTGTCCTATTTTCGTCCATTACCTAATATAGTATTGATGAAGACCACAGCCGCCTTTTTTAGTTCACTTCTGATATTCTGCTTTCATTTTTCTTCTGCTCAGATTCTGGCTCCCGCCTCTTGGGAGTGGAAGGCAGAGCAGACCGGTAAGGGAGAATACAAACTTGTTTTTACTGCTAAAATTGACAAGGGGTGGCATATTTATTCTCAGCATATCGGCCCCGATGGACCGGTTCCCACTTCCTTCAAATTTGAAACAAATAAAGAAGTTGAACTGATAGGTAAAACGACCGAAACGGGAGCAAAAACTCATGAAGGACATGATCCTGTGTTTGAAATGCAGTTGAAGTATTTTGAAGAAAGTATGACTTGTACCCAGAAAGTAAAAGTTTCAAAAGATACTAAACTTAAAGGCTCACTAGAGTTTATGCTTTGCGACGACTCACGTTGTTTGCCGCCTGAAGAAAAGGAGTTTGAATTTAATCTGAGTGGCTTGACCGGATTATTGCCACAAGAAAACCTTCTTAAAGAGGAGGTGCCGATTCGCGCAGACCAGATTGCATTTGATTCAACAGTTCAGGCTGAGATTGAGCGTTCCATGAATCAAACTAGCACTCCGGTTCTAGGAGAAAAGGACTTTGGGGTTACGATGAGCGATTGTGGCAAAAGCGAAGCATCTGTGGACAAAGGTTTTTGGTCCATTATTGTATTGGGTTTTCTGGGTGGGTTGGTGGCCTTGCTAACGCCCTGTGTTTTTCCAATGATTCCGCTGACGGTTTCCTTTTTCACGAAACGAAGCGAAAGCAAAACAAAAGGTCGCTTTGAAGCATTCTTTTATTCCTTCAGTATTGTGATGATTTATTTTCTGCTGGCCGTTCCCTTTTTAATCTTCAATATTTCGCCCGATACGCTCAACGAAATCTCCACCGGTGCGCCCTTGAACGTTTTCTTTTTTGTCATCTTCGTAGTCTTTGCCTTTTCTTTTTTCGGATTCTACGAAATCAGCTTACCTTCTTTTATTGCTAACAAGGCAGATTCGGCTTCTAACGTTGGCGGCTTGATTGGTATTTTTTTTATGGCGCTCACCTTGGCGATTGTTTCTTTTTCCTGTACCGGTCCCATTCTCGGCTCCTTACTGGTCGGAGCCTTGAGCTCATCTAGCGGTAAGTTAAATTTAGTGGCCGGGATGACCTCTTTTGGCTTGGCGCTTGCACTTCCGTTTGGGCTATTTGCTCTCTTCCCCAACATGATGAAGTCGCTTCCCAAATCAGGTGGTTGGTTAAATACGGTGAAAGTAACTTTAGGTTTTGTAGAGCTAATTTTAGCGGTGAAATTCTTGTCAAACGCTGACTTGGTTGCTCACTGGGGTATCTTAAAGCGGGAGGTTTTTCTTGGGCTTTGGGCTTTGTTAGGAGCAGGAACGTTTATCTATCTGATGGGTTGGTTTCGCTTTTCAAATGAATCGCCGGTGAACAGGCTTTCACCTATTCGTTTAAGCGCTGCTGCGCTTGCTTTGCTTTTTACGATATATACAGCTTATGGCATTCCGGGCAATGACCTGCATTTGTTTAGTGACTTTCCGCCGCCTAAATTCTATTCGCTGGTTGAAAGCCGTTCCGGAATAGAGTCTGTTAAAAATAATTATGAAGCCGCTCTGGCCAAAGCAAAAGCTGAGAATAAATTACTGATGCTAGATTTCACAGGCTGGGCTTGTGTCAACTGCCGGAAAATGGAGGAAAATGTATGGCCCGATCAGGAAGTGATGGAACGATTGAATGAGCGCTTTGTCATTGCTTCTCTTTATGTAGATGATAAAAAGGAACTGCCTAAAAATGAACAGTATATCAGTGAAGTCTTTAACGGAAAAAAAATCAAAACAGTAGGCAATAAGTTTAGCGAGATGCAGGCAAAATATTTTGGAGCGAATACACAGCCTTATTATGTCCTGCTATCTCCTGACGAAAAGCTGCTCACTCATCCCAGAGGATATACCCCCGACCCGAAAGAGTATGTTGATTTTTTGGATTGTGCCTGGAATACGTACCGGCAGGTCGGTCAGAAGTAACTCCCTACTTCAGGGGATATTCCCCCTACAAATAATATTGGATATGCTTTTCTTTCAGATGCTTCTCCGCCTGTTCAAAATCGGGCATTACCTGCTTCACTAAATTCCAAAAGCGGTTGGAGTGGTCATGGTGCACTAAGTGAGCCAATTCATGAATGAGTACATAGTCTATCACCTTGGCTGGAGCAAACATCAGGCGAATGGAAATTACAATCTTCCCATTTCGTGAACAATGTCCCCAAAAACTGGTGGCATGTTTCATGTTCACCTGGCTCACCTGCTTCTTGAAATAACGATTATTGAGTTCATGAATTCGCTCTTCTACAATAGGGTGAAAGTACTTACACAGACATTTCGACACCAGATAGGAACAGGCATTTCCTTCTGCTTCTTTGCTCAACCCCTTCGCCAGAGAGATGACAATATTGTTGCGAAATATTTTCGCTGTGGACTTGTTCACTTCATTATAGAATAGGCTGACAACAAATTCATAAGCGCCCACCTGGAGCAATTCTCCATTTTTATACTGTCGCTGCGGAAGACTTTCTAACAAATGTGGTTTGTCATCTAGTTTTTCCTTTGCCCATTTCAGCAACTCATCAATGCTTTTGCGCTGTTCTTCTTTTTGTTGTCTGTCAGACACCCGAAGCAGGATGCCATTTTTATTTACTGATACCCGATTATTGAACCGTGGTTCAAATAAAATGCGTACCGGCACTTCGGAACCGTTCACCTCGATCTCAAATTCGCGTCGCATAGCAACCTCTCTTTCGAGTTTGGGGCTTTCTGTAAGGAAGTGGTCAAATAATGATAGTGCCATGAACGGCGCTAAAATCAAAAGAACCCTGAGACTTGAGTGGTGATTTTTTCAACATTAAGGAGATAATATTATGGCTCAGGTATTGTGCTGTTTATTAGCCCTGCTTATAAAATATTCTATTTTTGAATCCTTGTAAACAAAAGACAATAAACGAATGAGAACAAGAGCCGAAGAGCCCGAAACACCTGGCAATCCTGAACCGGAGAAATTGATGGAGAAATTTGCAGGTGGCATGAAATTTGATAATAAATTTCTGGAACAACGCCGTGTATTCCTTTGGGGAGCCGTGTTTGATGAGTCAGCCGAGAAAGTGGTGAACCGTTTATTGTTTCTCGAAGCTACTGATCCGGGGAAGGATATTTTCTTCTTCATTAATAGTCCGGGCGGAGTGGTAACCTCGGGCATGGTGATTTATGATACGATGCAGATGATATCTTCCCCGGTTCATACTATCTGTATGGGCTTGGCCGCTTCTATGGGCTCTATACTGCTGAGCGGTGGTAAAAAAGGCAAGCGGTTGATTTGGCCAAATGGTCGTGTGATGATTCATCAGCCATCATTGGGTGGCATGTATGGGCAGGCGACAGATATTGAAATCACTGCTGCTGAAATACTTAAAACCAAACAGTTGAGTGCTGAAATCTTGGCGAAGAATTGTGGCAAGACCTATGAGCAAGTGATGAAAGATTTCGACCGCGACCACTGGATGAATGCCAAAGAAGCAGTAGAATATGGCATCGTAGATAAGATTGCGGATAAACTTTCATAGGAAACCGGACAATCTGATTCCCGAATTTCCAGTGTAATTGAAACAATGACCAACCAAGATCAACATGTAGAAACTGCCAAATTGCAAAAGAGCATTGCTACGCGATTGGGCATTGACCCGCAGAATCTCATCTTCAACTATACTCAGAAAAACGAGACCGTTCGGCTGGACATCGTGACTGTAAACCCCAAGCACGACCAGTCATTTCTTTTTCAAACCACTTTGGGCATTGATAAATTGGAGGCGCTCAAAAAGATGTTGGAGTATATTGATCGTCATTATAACGATGAGGGAAGCCTGACGATTCAGTGGATAAAAATTGGAGAGAACAAATTACACACCTCCTATTTCCGGGCTAAGAACATGTACGAAGCACTGGACAAGTTCTATTATGGGCGAGACATGGGTTCATACAAGATTTTCAGCATCGTATTAAATCCGGTGAGCTGACTTTTCTATTTCAGCTTTTCGTTTTTCTGATGCCGTTCTGCATCGCGGATGCTTTTCTTCTCTAAGTTTTTTTGTAGTGCTTCGGTGAGGTTGACACCTGTTTGATTGGCAAGACAGATCAATACCCACAGGACATCAGCCATTTCGTCGGCCAAATCTACTTTCTTGTCAGATTCCTTGAATGATTGTTCGCCATATCTTCTTGAAATGATACGCGCAACCTCACCCACTTCTTCAGTCAGGATAGCCATATTGGTCAACTCACTGAAATATTTCACCCCGGTTGTTTTAATCCAACGATCCACGGTTTCTTGTGCTTCTTCTATAGTCATTTACTCTTTGTTTTTACTGTCTATATTTATCGTGACCGGGCCATCATTAATCAACGCCACCTTCATTTCTGCTCCGAATACCCCGGTGCCGACTCCTTTGCCCAAATCCATTTCTAATTGCTTCACGAACTCTTGATATAAGGGAATAGCCACCTCCGGTTTTGCCGCCTTGATGAAAGATGGTCGGTTCCCTTTCTTAGTGAGGGCATGGAGCGTAAATTGCGAAACCACTAAAACATCGCCACTATTTTCCAGCACCGACAAATTCATAAGCCCATTCTCATCGTTGAATATACGCAGGTTCACTATCTTTTTACTCATCCATTTCAAATCTTCCTGGGTATCCGAATCTTCAAAACCTGCCAGTATCAGCAATCCTTTTTGAATACTTGCTTTCATCTGCCCTTCAATAGTGACCGATGCTTCCTCTACGCGCTGGATGGTAACTCTCATATTATTATGGACGCAAATTAAAGACTTAGTTGCTGAACCAATCGGGTGGACGATTGCAATTCTCAAATCCTCTTATTTTTACCACCTAAGTACCAATCTATTCATCCGTTATTCAAATTGATATGCTGAAATCTATGACAGGCTTTGGAAAAGCCAGTGGCAAAATTGAAGAGCGAACCGTGAATGTGGAAATCAAATCGCTCAACAGTCAGAAAGGGTTAGACCTGAATATGAAGTTGCCAAGCAAATATCGGGAATATGAATATGCTTTGCGCACTAAGGCCGGTACTATGCTCCAGCGAGGAAAGGTAGATGTCTATGTTAGTCTCGAAAACAATGAAGCAGCCAGCGAGCTTTCGCTGAATCGCGAATTAATCAAATCCTATTTCGCCGAGTTTAAAAAAATCGCTCAAGACATTGGCGCCTCTACTGAAAACCTCTTGCCCGTCATTCTGAAAATGCCGGATGTGATTGGCGAATCACACCAAGACCCAAGTGAAGGTGAACTCAAAGCCATAGAAGCTGTTTTGGAAAAAGCTATTGCCGAAGTAATATCCTTTCGCAAGAGCGAGGGCAAGACAACCGAACAGGACATATTGTTGCGGATCAAAAATATTGAGGATGGAGCAATAAATCTGGCGGAGGAAGACAAAAGAAGGATACAAGATATTCGCAGCCGATTAAAAAAGAATCTGGATAATTTTATTCCCAAAGACAAGGTGGATCAAAATCGCTTTGAGCAAGAGGTGCTTTATTATATTGAGAAATTAGACATCACAGAAGAATTAACTCGTTTGAAATCACATGGCGACTATTTTCGCAAAATCATTTCGGATGAAGAAGAATTGAAAGGTCGTAAATTAAATTTCATTGCTCAGGAAATCGGCCGCGAAATCAACACTATTGGCTCTAAGGCAAACGATGCTACTATTCAAAAAATAGTGGTGAACATGAAAGATGAATTGGAGAAAATTAAAGAACAAACGAGTAATATTTTATAGTATATGGTTTGCGGTTCACGGCTGCTACTGCTAATCGCTATCTGCAAACTACTAAACCTAATCCATGAGCAAACGTAAATTTACAAGGGTTCTGATTCCGCCAAAAAGGATTTTGGTAATTTGTTCTCCGTCCGGTGCCGGCAAATCATCCATCGTTAGAAAGCTATTGCGCTTCTTCCCCGAACTTTCCTTTTCCGTATCCTGCACCACGCGCGAACTGCGAGATGGGGAAGTGAATGGTCAGCACTATTATTTTTTAACGGTAGAAGAATTCAAAAATAAAATCAGCAAAAACGAATTTGCCGAATTTGAAGAAGTATATCCCGGTAAATTTTACGGAACGCTGAAAAGCGAAGTTGAGCGCATCTGGAATGAGCATCAGGTAGCTGTTTTTGATATTGATGTGAAAGGGGCACTGAATATCAAACAACAATTCGGTAAGGATTGTTTGACTATTTACATTGCGCCGCCCTCAAAAGAAACACTGGTTCAGAGATTGAAGAGTCGTGGCTCGGAAGATGCCAAAAGCCTGAAAGAAAGAATCAAACGTTTTGATGAAGAGATGAGCTATGCTACCAAGTTCGACTCGGTGGTGGTGAATAAAGATTTTGATACGGCGTATATGCGAGTAAAAAACTTAGTCATCAATTTTTTGGAGCCGGACACGATACATGTGTATTGAACTTCCTTCCTTTACAGAGATAGTTTTATTATTGCAACAACATGGAAACGCTCACCACAGCAGGAGTTGAAATCAGGGTAGAGACTTTCTATCAATTTGCCGAATCCAATTCGGCAAATGGCGAATTCATTCATTCTTACCGCATCACAATCAGCAACCACAATGCATTCACGGTACAGTTGCTTCGGCGCAAATGGGTGATTTTAGATTCCTATCGCGAGCTAAAGACGGTGGAAGGCGAAGGAGTGGTTGGTCGCCAACCCATTCTCTATCCCGGTGATTCTTATGAATATGTTTCGGGTTGCAATTTGCAGTCACCCATCGGACGTATGGATGGCATCTACATTTTTCAGAACAAACAAAGCGGAAAAGAGTTTGAAGTTAAGGTGCCTGTTTTTCGTTTGGAGGCACCGGAGATTCTCAATTAAAGTACGTAATAATTATTAAGTCAAACCATGCAGATTGAAAGTTAAACTTTCAATCTGCATGGTTTGACTATTTTTACAGAATGATAGTTCGAGCGAAATACAGCGAAGCTCAACGGTTGCTGAAACACTTTCCGGCGGTGGCCATCGTAGGTCCCCGCCAATGCGGCAAGTCCACTATGGCAAAACTTATTGCCAAGAACTATAAGGACTCGATCTATTTAGACCTTGAAAATCCCGACGACCGCGCAAAACTCACAGAGCCTACTCTTTTTCTGTCGCAAATGAAGGGGCGGCTGGTTTGTTTGGATGAAGTGCAGTTCATGCCTGACATTTTCAATGTGCTGCGCAGCCTGATAGACAAGCATAAAAGGAATGGACAGTTTTTGCTTCTTGGCTCCGCCTCCCCTCATTTGTTGCGCCAATCATCCGAAACACTGGCGGGCAGAGTCGCGTATATGGAGTTAGCTCCTTTCACCTTGAAAGAGGTGAATGTGTCCAATACAAATCAGGAAAGAAAGTTGTGGTTACGAGGAGGCTTTCCGAAAAGCTACTTACCTCGTGTAGAACAAATCAGTATGCTGTGGCGCAAAAATTTTATTCAGACCTTTTTAGAAAGAGACCTTTCAGTATTTGGTTTTAACGTGCCGTCTGAAAGCATGCGCCGGTTATGGCTGATGTGCGCTCACCTTCATGGGCAGCCACTCAACTTATCTGCTCTCGGCAATTCGCTGGGGGTGAGCCACACTACTGCCGGTCATTATATTGAAGTGCTTTCGGGAACCTATATGCTCCAGAAAATTGAGCCGCATTTTGCAAATTTGGAAAAACGCCTCCGCAAAGCACCCAAACTATATGTGGCAGACAGCGGTATCTTACATGCGCTGCTGAATATTGAGAAATACGAAGATCTCATCACCCATCCTGTAGCGGGTTTTTCATGGGAGGGATATGTATTGCAGCAGATAAAAGGATCTTTGCCCGATTGGCAGGTTTCTTACATCGCTACCTCCAACCAAGCAGAGATTGATTTTATTTTGACCAAAGGAAAACGGACCATTGCCGTAGAATGTAAACTGTCCCAAGCTCCATCGGTTGGGCGCGGGTTCTATAGCATCACGCAGGAGCTAAAGATAAAAGAAGCGTTTGTGGTATGTCCCGTCAAGGATTCTTTTCCACTCAATAAACACATCATTGCTACAAATATTCTAGGCTTGCTGGACAGTCTGAGTAAAAAATAAACCATGCAGATTGAAAGTTTAACTTTCAATCTGCATGGTTTGACTTTCTTACTGCGAAGGAAATTCATTGAAAGATATGTATGAGATTTCTGAAGCAATCTCCCATTGTGTAATTTGTAAATCAAAATTGCAATGACCAGCATCCATTAAAAAAGCCGTCCGATATTTATCGGGACGGCTTTTTGTCGAATCAACCGTTAGACAGCTTAGTTGAAATTGATGCGAAGCGTGATCACATCGCTAAACCCTTCATAACCTTCCGATGAAATAGTAGCCACGCGGAAATAGTACCGCTCCCCCAGAGTTAGATCAGCGATATCTACTTTCGCTTTTTTTGAAGTTTTGGCATTGGGCCACACAGACATCGTAATATCCTGCGTCCACTCAATCCAGTAACCCGAACTCTTTTCCACCTTCTTCCATCTAAGGGATACCTTGCCTGTTACTACCGTATTCTTTACTTCAACAGTTGCAGGCGCAGGCAGAATGCCTATGGGATTACGTGTTGCGCGCATCTCAAAACCACTGCTGAGCGCAATCACCACATCGCCCATAGATATATGCTCTACATAAGTATAGAGTAGCGCCAGCAATCGCTTCAGTTCTTTGAGGCGGAGATTTCGTACCACCGTTTTAGAACGCGCCCCGTCCATATCCGTCTGCGCCGCCTCCAGTGCATCAGTGGCCAAGATCAAATCTGCCAGAGTGGGATTAGGTATCGGGAAATTCGGGTTACCCGTCATCATGGTTATAATCCTCCGCGCCAGGATGATTATTTCTGCGACACTTTTGTTTTTAAGCCCCAGCTTGATGACGAAGAAAATAATAATGATGCCAATGATTATACTGATTTGGCGGTTCAGATGTTGGTAATAGTGTTTCATGTTTAAATTTTTTTAGTTTATGAATAAATAATTATAACTCATAGAACGCAAAACATGAAAAAAAGTTACAAATGGCAACTTACACTTCACCTATTTTTGTTCAATTTTCATTGACAAAAAATATTTTAAAAAAAATTTCATTTCATATATTCTATAACTTGAAAATGGCGATTCTAGGGTCTGTAAAAACAAAAATTTGTTTTAGTATATGGACGATATATCTGTGTTATTTAACCCAATAAGCGTGTATCATCACTGTACCAGCCAATAACGCCTCATTATACATTATAAAGCCCCTGAAGTCATGTATATTGCTAGAAAAGCAGCGTATAAAGGCAGAATATACGTGTATAAAGCCCCTGAAATCATGTATATAGCCACAAAAGCAGCGTATAAAGGCTGAATATACGAGGGGAAAGCCTCAATATACACGGATATCGTCTCAATATACATGTATATTGAGGCTATATACCTGACTATTCACACATTATACCGGTATAAAAGGGCGATATACAGGTATAATCCTGCCGATGCAAAGGAGCAAAAATGATGCCAGCAAAAATTTTCTGGGGGTAAGCGGTAACCTTTAGGTGGGTATCAAACACCCCATGTACAGTCAAATTTAATTCAAAAATGTGAGTTAGGGGAATGCTTTTAAACTAAATCTTTACTATTCTTGCAACGATTCATCAAACACCATCAAAAGCAAGAACGGAAAGGAGCACAACCGGAATTGCGGAGAATGACATAAAATAATTTATAAACCAAACATTATGAAACGTGTCCCGTTTATTTTGGGCTGACACACGAACCAGCCAAATACAAACAGACAACAGCCGAACTAGTCAGTTAAAATAAGAGTATTAATAGCACCCTTTAATTTTTTATATGAATGAACAAGAAATAGAAGAATTAGAAAAATGGGTAGAGGCCCAAATTGTAATTGCCAAAAACGATAAAAAAGAAGCTGTAGATTCAAAAGATTTAAGTCGGGAATCTTACCAACTTGGCAAATTAGATACATATTGGGAAGTATTAAAAAAACTAAACCAAAAAATAGAATGAAACAGCTATTTGCTACATTAACAGCCCTATATTTTTGCGCCTTTTCCTTTGCCCAGGATAAACCGGTAACCGTGATTGGCGATGGCGATGGGGCTAATAAAACTATTGCGACAAACCAAGCATTGCGCAATTGCATTGAAAAATCAATGGGTGCTTTTTTAAGTTCAAGCACCACAGTAATAAATGATTCTCTTGCTAAAGATGAGATAGTAACCATAGCTTCCGGCAATATAGTGTCATACGAGGTGCTGTCAGAGGTAAGCACAAATAACAACTACAGCGTTTCCGTTTCCGCACTAATTTCTCCTGAAAAATTAGTGCAGGTGCTAAATTCTAAGGGGTATAGTTTCGAACTAAACGGTGGGGTATATGCTCAAAATATTTTAAAGGAAAAATTTTATACAACGCAAGAACGACCTGCCTTAGAGAACTTTATAGCAACCTGGGAAAAAATTCCTCTGTTTGACTTTGAAGTTGCTTTGCTTGAACCAAAGGTAATCTCAGGATATTGCAAACGTGACTTTAGCCCCAAATTGAACAATGTGGATAATCTCCAGATGACGGAAGTTGGCAATAAATACATTGAACAAAATAAAAACGTTTTAGACTGGTACAGGATTAACTCAATAGCAGTTGCAAAAGGAATTAAAGAGAAATATGATGTCAATATTGGAGGAGTTAAAAACTTGCGTCAATCACTTGGTAACAATGGCGGTCAAGAAAATTGGCATAATGGACTAACTGATGGTTATGTAATATTCGCGGTAATTACACCGAAATTTCGACAAGAATATATTTCTTTTGTTAAAGCTCTTTTGAATTTGCTATCCTCAATTTCCATTAAGGATTTAGCTAATTATAACGCTCTTAACAAAGGATCTCAACAAATATTTATACCAGCAGATGCCATCGCTGGCGGGGTTGATATTTCAAAGTATCCGCAATTCACACAACCACTAAATAATAGGCAAGAAAGGGAGTGTGTAGTATTTTCGTTGAGGAGCAATAAAAATCTTGATTTGTTCGAAAAGCTAAGCAAAATGGTAAATGTGAAATCCTCTGGCTTAAATATTTCTTCTGCATTGTTTAATAACCTAAAAACAGTTCCGCAAGTATTTGGGGATAGTTATCCTTTTATAAACACTGATTATTCATTCCATATCCCCCCAGACATCATGATTTACCCTTTTTATGCAACCGCTGGTCCTCAATCATTACAATTTAGTGCGGATCAGATCATCTCATCTAAAATAATGGCCATCTATTTAACTTTGGATGAGTTGCAAGCTTTGAAAAAACTAGAATTCAGTTCAACTGATGGGAGCGGAATTATTACACCGGGCGAGAAAAAGGGACTTATGGGGGTCAAAATTGTTGATATAGACGCTGCATTGATTGAGCAGATTAATCAAAAAAAAGATAGTAAGTCGAAATATTTAAAAAACGATACAAAAGGTATTTATATAAACGAAGTAATAGAGGGGAGCGCGGCATACGAGGCAGGCATACGCAATGGCGATATAATTACTAAGTTAAACGGCGAGGATGATTTAACGACTGCCATTCACTTTGAGAAATTTAAAAAGTTTCATTCAGGTGATGAAATTAGTTTAACTGTACAGCAATGGCAGGGTGGAGAAAAGACTTTTAAGGTTAAATTGAAATAAGCATGTTTAAACTACATTTTAATGACAAAGAAGGCAAGCAAGATGTCCTTTATTTATTTTTAGTATCAGCGCCTAACAATCAATGCACTTTTACTTGCCTAAATAGAGATTTCAGCAAAGTTGAGGCCTCTACGACAATAAGCACCGCTGATGTTTACCAAAACATTCTGCGCATAATAAAACCCCTTGGAGAATATAGTGGTTTTGAAGGAATTCTACCAGACCCAGAAATGGGAAAGTGGATGGAGCTATCGAAATAATATTTATGCGAATTGATATGGTGCAGGTGATGAGTGTTGAAGTTACAAAAAAATAAATTATGGGAACAACAGATAAAACAAAGCAAAAGGAAATTAGTAATGATGATCTATTGAAAGAATATGATGCAACGATCGCGGCTGGTTATGCAAAATTTGAAAAGAGTATAAAACAAAAGATTGGTGAGAATGAAATGAGTGAGAAAATAATTATCATAAATAATGATTTAAATAAGGTAGGTAGAGAAAATTTTATCCAAAGATTAAAAGATAGCCCTTTAGTAAAAAGCATAATTAAAAAATAAGATGAAACACTCAAAACCCACTAAAGCTATCCTCCGTTTTCTACTGGCTCTTTGCTTATTGTCCTTTGCGCCTAGCAAAAGGTCATACCAAACAGAATGTGTTTCATTAGCAACCGAGGGATACGTCACGCTAAAAATATGGGACATTCAAAAGGGAAACTCATACCAACAGGAACAAGCCCGCAAAGATGCTATTGATGCACTTTTATTTTCCGGCATTGCCGGAAACAATGGATGCACCACCCAAAAACCCATCTTATCCTCAGCCACTGAAATAGAGCAGTTTCAAAAAATAGAAAAAGACTTCTTTAGTAAAAACGGAGTTTGGGCAAACTATACTCGCGAATCAAATACAGAAACAACAGTTCCTTCCAGTATTGGCGATAAAAATTGGAAAGTATATCGTGTTTCCGTTGCCAAAAATTTATTGCGCAAATATTTAGAAGAGGGAAAAATAATCGCCGCAGAAGAAAAAGTAATAATCAAATCACTCAAAACCGGGTTTTAATTTTAAAGCATGAAAAAAATCTTATTGTTTCTCTCGTGCCTGACGCTATCAGGTGCCGCCATAGCTCAAGCCAAAAAACCAACGCTTATGGTGTTGCCAAGCGATAATTGGTGTAACCAACGCTATTTTATGACTGAGTTTGATAATCAGGGCACCAAACAAAAAGTGCCCGATTATAAAATGGCTTTTCAGGAAGATGTGGAGATAGGGCAGGTCATAAGTAAAATTGGCGCCCTCATGATAGACAAAGGCTTCCCGTTGAAGGATGCGGAGCAAGAATTAAAGGCAATAGAAGCCAGAACTGCTGAAGATAACATGACATCCAGCACCACAAGTGGCTCATCTATCTCTGAAAGCCCATTGGATAAATTAAAAAACAAAGCTAAGGCAGATATCATTATTCAGATTTGGTGGAAAGTGAATAAAACAGATCAGGGTAAATCGGTATCATTTATACTTGAAGGGTTTGACGCTTACACCAGTAAAAGAATTGCATCATCCACCGGCAACGGCACTCCATCCGATAAAGATATTGTACCTGTTCTATTGCAAAATGCAATACTGGCGAATATTGATCCTTTCGTTGCTCAACTGCAATCACACTTTGATGATATGTTTCTTAATGGCAGAGAAGTTTTGCTGACCGTAAAAAAATGGGATAGCTGGGATAAGAATTTTGAGACAGAAATAGATGGCAAAGAAATTACAGACTATATCAATTCATGGATGCAAGAAAACACTGTGAAGGGCAGATTTAATATGAGCGATGCTACTGAAAATAAAATAAAATTCGATCAGGTAAGGATTCCGTTATATGATAAAAACAATCAGGCGCTTGATGCCAGACAATTCGCCAAGGGGCTACAAAAATATTTAAAAGCAGCACCCTTCACTTATGAGGTAAAACTTATGACCCGCGGTCTTGGTGAAGCTATTTTAGTTGTTGGTGAAAAATAAAAAATAGCAATGAATAAAACAGCCTTAATAACTGTCCTGCTTAGTCTCTTTGCGTCCTATGCCAAAAGCCAGGCTAAATTAGATGACTTTGGTCGCATCGTTTTGAATACCTATTTGTCCGAAAAGATAAACCTGCCGGGGGAATCAAAGAAATTATTGGAAACCAAGTTAAACCAAATTACCAGCAATAATGGTATGGGCGGCAGCGCGGCTAATCCGAGATTTATTATTACCGCGGTAGTAAATATTGGTACCAAGGACATTATTCCCGGACCCCCTCAAATGATTGCTCAGAATTTTTCTCTTACCCTATTTGTTGGTGATGCAATTGAAGATAAGGTATTCAGCAATACTTCAATATCATTAAAAGGTGTAGGCACCAATGAGAACAAAGCTTTCATTGATGCTCTAAAAAATATTAATCCTAAGAATAAAGAAGTCGCTGCTTTTGTTGAGGAAGCTAAAAATAAAATTATCGCTTACTATGCTACCAAATGTGATTTTCTTATTAAAGAATCTCAAACACTTCGAAATCAGGGCAAATTCGATGAATCAATTTACAAATTATCTCTTGTGCCCGAAGTTTGTCAGTCTTGTTATTTCAAATGCTTAGACACCCTTTCGACTATCTACCAGCAAAAGATAAATGCTGATTGTAGGGAGAAGCTGACCAAAGCTAAATCTATTTGGATGGCTGAACAAAGCCCAAGTGGTGCTGAAAAAACAGGGGATATATTGAGCGAAATTAATCCAATGTCTAACTGTCAGCCCGAAGTGGCTGCGTTTATTAAAAATATAGATGCAAAACTTAAGGCGGATGAAAAAGAACGCTGGCAATTTAAAATGAAGCAATATGCTGACAATGTAGCCAAGGAAAAGGAGCAGACCAGAATTGCCGAACAACAAGCAATTAGAAATGATGCATTACAGGATAAACAAGCTGCTCGTAATTTAGAATTAGATAAAATCCGAGTTAGTGCCTATCGCGATGTAGCCGTAAAATATGCCGAAAATCAACCTAAGACCGTAACCTATAACAATATTTATTGGAGATAATTATGAAACAAACATTTCTGCAGTTTTTCGCAATCGTAACACTGGTTACTACTTCCACTGCCGGTTATGGCCAAGGATTTAATGAAGACAAAACAACGTTGGCCAATTTCATAAAACGTATGTATAACTCTTCTCCTTTTGAGGGGGTAAAAATTATAGAAGACTACAATGCCAAATATATTGTTTCACTAGTCATCTTGGAGAAAGCAAAATATCCTAATTCATCTACATTAAATAGAGTTGCTAATGTAAAAGCTCGTAGCAACGCCAATATCTTTGTGAACGGCTCGTCCATAACATCCGACATGGTTATTAGAACCACAGAGGTTAAGGACTCCGCCAAAACCTCTTTGACAACAATGGAAGAAACAATAAAAGAAAATGCCAACGGCTTTGTAGAAGGTATGGAACTTTTAAATTCTTTTGACATTGACGAGGGTTCAAGATTTGTGTACATTGTGTATCGCGAACTGAAAAAATAAAGGATAAGACCCACACCCTAATTATTAAACAGCCGGTACGTGAAAACGTACCGGCTTTTTTTAGTTAGTCGGCTTGTTATTAATTAGCTCCTTTTCCCAATACAAAAGAATCTAATGACCACAAAAAGATATGGAATTTGAAATCATCCTGGGGGAAGACCCGATAATAGCCTTGTCCATTTTTGGGATCCATTTCATTCGTAAGCATCACAATCGCATCCGCCGCCTTTAATTTTTCGTGATAAACAGTTTGCTTTGAAATCAAACTGTGCGTGCAGAATCACACAGCTTACTTATAGGCTCGAGCGAATTCTAATCTTTAATTCCGTTTTACCCTTTTTATCGCTTGGCCTCGCTTGCTCTTCTCCCGGGAGGAATCTTGTGAATCAGCTTTCCTACTTACCTCAGGCAAACTTCTTTTAGTTTTAAAAGGCTTTCGAAGCTTTGATCTGAATTATTCCTTAATAAATCTTTTGGTGATCTCACCACTATCCGTTTTCAGATGGAGGAGGTACATGCCTTTTGGGAAATTGCTTACATCTACATCAAAGTTAGAGTCAGTCAATTTGTTTTCTGCTACTACTGCACCGAGCAGGTTGCAAATTTGGTAACGTGTGTTTGCGCTATTTAAGCTCGTAGTAATGTGCAGGGTATTGATGGTGGGATTGGGAAAAATATTTACACTATTATTTGCCGCTTCAATGATGCCAACAGTCTTACAAGAGTAGTAAGAATGAGTGCTGTCACCACTTACCCACGAACCATTGAAATAGGCCTGTCTCGCGACGTAATCTGTCAAACTATTGTTGGCATCATAGGTGTACTTTCTTTGTTCATAGTCCACCCAGATTGCGCCGTCCCAAGGTTGATACAAAGAGCTTGTCATGTTATTATTGGCATCGTAGGTATATATATATTGGTAGTTGTCAGCCCAAACCGTGACATTCCATGCTTGACGCAAATAGCTTATCATGTTATTATTAGCATCGTAGGTGGATACATAGTGGTAGTTGTTCACCCAAGCCGTATCCTTCCATGTTTGGAATAATTCAACTGTCTCGTCATTATTGGCATTGAAGGTATATGCATATCGTGTGTTGTTCGCCCAGGTCGTGCCATTCCATGTTTGACGCAAATCACTTGTTTTGTTACTATTGGCATCGAAAGTGTCTGTATATAGGACGTTGTTCAGCCAGACTGTGTCGCCCCATACTTGGTGCAAATCACTTGTGTTGTTATTATTGGCGTCGTAAGTCCAGATATCTTGACTGAGGTTCGCCCAAACTGTATCCTTCCATGTTTGACGCAAATCACTTGTTTTGTTCTTGTTGGCGTCATAGGTGAATATTCCCTGATCGTGGTTCAACCAAGCTGTGCCATTCCATAATTGACGCGAATCACTTGTCATGTTATCATTGGCATCATAGGTATATATGTGTAAATCGCTGTTCTCCCAGACCGTACCGCTCCCTGTTTGATACAAATAGCTTGTCTTGTTATTATGGGCATCGTAGGTAGAGACATATTTGTAACTGTTCCCCCAAGCCGTACCGTTCCATGTCTGAAACAAATGGCTTGTGTCATTCTTATTGGTATCGAAGTTGTATAGATGTTGCCAGTCGTTTTTCCAAACTGTTCCATCCCATGTTTGGTGCAAATCCTTCGTAACGTTATTATTGCTATCGTAGTTACCTATTCTTTGATCGGAGTTCACGCAAGCCGTATCGTTGCAGACTTGATGCAATTCACCGGTCTTGTTATTGTTGGCATCAAAGGTTAAAAAGAACTTGCTGGTAAGATTCCAACTATTATTAAGGGTGTCCAATTTATAGTTGTATCCGCTGTCTATGTAGCACTTTAAAGAAGTCGCGCCCATGGCTTTGGATAAATGTTCCTGTGTATCCGGTATTCTGTTGTGCGAAGGGCGGTCTATTTGTACTTGTTCGTTCGCTTGGTTTACAGAGATAGGCTTCTCAAGTATTTGTTCCTGTGTTATAGCGATAGCATCGCTAGAAGGAAACTGTTTCCCTTGCGCAAACAGACCGGAGATGAACATCAGCAAGCAGATGGCGGTGAGGGGTAGATTTTTTTTCATACAAGTTACTTTATTTGGTTTTTAATTTTTGTCTCTTCGGTTTACTACAGAACGGTTGGTATTCGCTGCAAAAGGGAAAGCGAAAGGCTATAGTGCTCTGACCAAGAATGACCTACTTATATGTCTCTTCGGATACTTGCCACTTTGCACTTCTTTTTCCCTCTGACAATGAAAACTTCTTCAAAGAACTTTTCTACCTACGACCCTGAGTAGGTCGTTTCATGCCTCAAGTATAGCAATAATAATGCTGACCCGCGAAAATATTTTCGGACATCTTCTCTGATTTCTGGAAATTGACAAATACCCCAAAAACTCCGACCCCTTATGATGGTAGCCGGAAAATAGAGGGTGAACTCATCGAATAAGTAACTTCTCTCTCAGCAACAGAAACCCATCCTTGATTTGGATACTGCCTATTTGAGGTTCAATACTGCTTTCGCTTTACCGTGAAGCAGGAATAACTTCTGCTTCTTTGCGGGTATTCACTGTCTGCTTCATGCCGTATAGCTCAGCCCAAACACCGGTATATGGTCGGTCGAAAACGGGAGGATTTGACAAATCCATCCGCAGACCACTTTGGGTATTGGTGATGTTGCGATTGCGGTCGTTCTTATCCAAGTTTTTGTGGGCCGTGATGCTCCAGCAGGTAGAGTTACCGTTAGCAGCCACATCCACGCTCCAGCGCAAGAAGAGTTGCCACATGCGGAAGTAACGGTTGCCGTAGTGTGTGTTGATATAGGCTTCATTGCGCATCCAGTTTTTGTACCAGCGACGAATAGTATGCGAATAGTGAATGCCAATGTTTTCAACGTGCAGCGCTTCAAAGTTTGCGCTCTGTAAAGAGTCAATGAGGAAAGCAAGCGGGGTAGATGCATCAGCACCGCTGAAAATGTTTTCGCCCATGAAGAGACCCCATACGAGGTCTTGCCAGTGCTGGCCTTTTTGAAAAATACCCGGATTAGCGCGCAGACCTGCTTGTTGCAAATAGAACAAGCCGTCGTCTTCGAGCATATCATAAATCATTTTGATAAAGCCCTTGAATTTGCGTATGCCGACGTGCTCGCCCATTTCGAGGCAGGAGATTTGGTTGTAGGTGTTTCCCTTGGGGATGTCGCGATAATCCATACATAAGAATGCGTGCTTTGTCGCTCACTCCATGGTCTTTGATTTGCTGCATACCCCAGTCATGACCGTCTTGTGCAATGGTGACACCGGTGCTGTCTGTGCCATGGTTTTTAGCGGCATAGGCAACGAGGGTTCCCCATCCGCAACCGATGTCGAGGTGGCGGTCGCCGGGTTTCATAAATAGTTTGTTGCAGACCATTTGCATCTTGCGGTCTTGTGCTTGTTCCAGCGTTTCGTTTTCGGCATCTAAAAAAAATCCGCTGGTATAAACCATGCGCGGGCCGAGATAGGCTGCAAAGAAATCGTTGCCGCGGTCGTAGTGGGAGCGGATGATGCGTTCGTCCTGACTTTTAGAGTGAATTAATGTTTCAGGAATCAGCCGGGAGAAGAAAAATTTCCAATGGTGTGCTGTGAGTGAGTAGCGGAAGTAGCCATTACGCACCTTCATAAATTCTTCAAAGTCGCCCTTGATGTCAATATTGCCGTCCATAAAATCTTCCACGAAATGTCCGAAAGAAGGGTTGTTTCCGGTTACGTAACGCGCACGGGTGGCGTTGGTTTTAGGGACAATGAAGTCCAGTGCTGTTGCAGTCATGCTATTTTTAATTCGAATAAAAAAGTCGCCAAAAGTAACTTATTATATGAGGAAAACTATAAAGGCAACCTCCTATAAAAAAAGGTGTCGCCTCTGCAGGAATCGAACCTGCATTTAAAGTTTAGGAAACTTCCGTTCTATCCATTGAACTAAGAGGCGAAAATAGGGGGCGGGGCGAAAATAAAAAATCCGTTCTCTGAAAAGACTACTTGATGATATTGCCGTTCGTCGCCCCTTCCTTCGGTGCAACAAAATGTAGTTTGCCATCCGCATCCTCCGCCATCAAAATCATTCCTTTAGATTCGATACCGCGCAGCTTTCGCGGAGCCAGGTTGGCTACTACCGAAACCTGTAGGCCGATAATTTCTTCTGGCTTGAAGAATTCCGCAATGCCGGATACTACCGTTCTGGTTTCAAAGCCGAGGTCAACACTCAGTTTTAAAAGTTTGTCAGCTTTTTCCACCTTCTCAGCGGTCAAGATTGTGCCGACACGCAAATCAATTTTATCAAAATCATCGAAGGTGATTTCTGATTTTTGAGTACTGATTTCTGATTTTTCTTCCATTTCTGATTTCTGATGTCTGTTGTCTGTTGTCTTGTGTCTGTTGTCTGATGTCTGATGTCTAATATCTTGTGTCTGTTTCAACTTCGCAATTTGTTTTTCAATGGTTTCATCTTCCACTTTCTGATAGAGCAAGGAAGCCTTCCCCTAATTGGTGTCCGGGTTTCAAAAGGTTTTGTCTGCCTGCGTCACTCCATTTAAACTGCTCCTGATTGAGTTGAAGCAGCTCAAAAATCTTCTTGGAGGTGAAGGGTAGAAAAGGCTCACATAAAATAGCGAGGCTGGCAATGATTTGAAGACAGTCATAAAGGGTTGCGGCAGTCAATTCCTTATCAGTCTTGATGGTTTTCCACGGCTCCTTCTCCGAAAGCAATTGATTGCCATGACGCGCTATGTTCATCATTTCCGACAAGGCATCGCGGAACCAGTATTGTTCAATTGCGGCACCTATTTTATCTCGCTGGGTTTCAATAAAGATTTTCAAGGTCGCATTCTCCTTCGCCTCCGGCACTTGGTTGTCAAAGAATTTTTCGGTTAAGACCATCACCCTGTTCACCAGGTTTCCGAAAATGGCCACCAGTTCGCTGTTGACGCGCGTTTGATAATCCTTCCAGGTGAACTCGCTGTCTTTGGTTTCCGGTGCAATCGAGCAGAGCACATATCTTAGCTCATCTGCCTTTTCCGGAAAGTCTTCGATGTATTCATGCATCTCTACGCTCCAGCGTCGGCTCGTACTCATTTTATCGCCCTCCAGATTCAAAAATTCATTGGCGGGTACGTTATCTGGCAGAATATAATCGCCGTGCATGTGCAACATCACCGGAAAGATGATGCAGTGAAAAACGATATTATCCTTCCCGACGAAATGAACTAATTGTGTATCGGTATCTTTCCAATACGGCTCCCAATTTTTTTTATTGTCCAGTGCCCATTGTTTTGTTGCTGATATGTATCCAATCGGTGCATCAAACCAAACATAGAGCACTTTGCCATCGGCATTGGGTATAGGAACTTTCACACCCCACTCTCCATCACGGGTCATGGCCCGTGGTTGCAAGCCCGCATCAATCCAGCTTTTACACTGACCATAAACATTTGAGCGCCAATCTTTGGCGTGGTCACGAAGCAGCCAAGTGCGCAGCCAGGGTTCGTATTGATCGAGTGGCAGATACCAGTGCTTCGTTTTGCGAAGAACAGGTTGTTTGCCACTTAAGGTGGAATGAGGTTTAATTAATTCGCGAGGAGAAAGGGATTTGCCGCATCGTTCGCATTGGTCCCCGAATGCCTTTTCATATCCGCAATTCGGACAGGTGCCTATGATGTAACGGTCGGCGAGAAAAACTTTTTTCTCTTCATCAAAATATTGTTCTGAAGTGATTTCTTTAAATAGCCCTTTATTATAGAAGTCTAGAAAGAACTCTTGTGCGGTTTTATGATGAAGCGGAGAACTAGTTCGATCATAAATGTCAAATGAAATACCAAGCTTCTCAAAGCTCTGCTGAATGAGCGTGTGATATTTATCAATAATTGCTTGCGGTGTGGTCTTTTCCTGCAAGGCCTGAAACGTAATGGCCGTGCCATGTTCATCGCTGCCACAAACAAAAACCACATCCCTTTGGTTGGCACGCAGATAGCGAACATAAATATCAGCCGGAAGATAGGCTCCCGCCAAATGACCAATATGTTTCGGCCCATTTGCATAAGGCAAAGCTGCTGTTACGGTATGTCGCTTCCATTCTTTCATGTCGGGCGAAGTTGAAAATTTGGCGCGAAGAAACAAAGATGCAGAGGGCATTGCCGTGATTTTACTTAGAGCAAAGCATCTCTGCTGGGCATTTATAATACTCAAACTCTATCTGTCATCTTCTATCGTAAAGCGGGTAGGGTTGGCAAGAAATATTTATAGGCTGAGAAAGCTTATTTATAAATATTTTTTCGATGTCCTGCACTTCGCACTTCTACTATCCTTATTTCATCGTCAATAGAATAGACTATTCTGTAGTCTCCTACTCGGATTCGCCACAGATATTCGTCCATGCCTTTAAGTTTTTTACAGCCCTTGGGTCGCGGGTTGTCGGCAAGGGATTTGATAGCGGGAAATATTTTTCTTAAAACCGGGGTTGGAAGTTTAGCTAAATCTTTTTCAGCATCACGGAGTATGCGAATAGAAAACATATTACAACTTACCAGCCTTGATGAGACGTTTTTCAATAGCTTCTAAACTGCTAGACGGCTGACCTTTTCTTAAACTTGCAATGAGCACATCATACAAATCCTCCCACATGGCATCGCCGAACTTTTGAACTTGCGCAATGTCAATCTTCAGATATTTCTTCTTTTTCTTTTCGTCAGTAAGTATTTCAATGCCTTTCATAATAGTGCTGTATTTTGATTTCGAAGATACGTAAAAAATACGATTTTTATTGGTTTTGACGCATTTATAAAGCCATGATTTTTTTCGCGGGTAATTGATTCATAGCAATATAATAGTCAGTCCTTAAAAGGTCATTTCCATCAATTCAAAGATATTGTGGGCGACATTTCTGGGCAGTAGGGTATGGATATTGGAGTAGGGGGAGCCTTACGGAAGAGATGGTGCCGCAATATTTGGAACACCACAAAAGTGCAGCAAACCATGAAGGTGAAAATTTCATTCTGGAGTAAGAATTTTATTCTATTCCCAAACCCATGCACTTTTAGTGTATAGTATTCTATTTTTTTCTGTCCTTCTATGTATTGGAAACACCTAAGCAGGAATTTATAAAAGAATACCCTCGTTTTGCTTACTCCTTGGCTACATAAACTGATTGCATTTTATTTTTGATACTTGATGTTCTAGCCAGAAACCCCCAACCCCACCGAAAACAGTTCTCACTGTTACAGAAAAGAAGAAGCTGGTGTTGAAAATAGTATAGTGACTGGGAATTTTTTGACTCTTGAACACCGCTTTGTTTTATTTTCGCCTCATGCTATTACGACCGCCAGCCCTTCAAAAAGGAGATACCGTTTATATACTCAGCACTGCCCGAAAAATTACGCTGGAAGAAATTCAGCCCGCTATCGCAATGTTTGAAAAATGGGGGCTGAAAGTGATTATCGGCAAAACCATTGGTTTAGAGTTTCGTCAATTTGCGGGTACAGATGCCGAGCGCAGAGAAGATTTTCAGACCGCTTTGGACAACCAACAGGTGAAGGCTATTATATGCGCCCGTGGGGGTTATGGCACTGTGCGTATGATGGATGAATTGAACTATGATGCTTTCACTCTAAATCCAAAATGGGTAGTTGGTTTTAGCGATGTTACTTTTCTTCATGTCAATATCTCCAACAACATCGGCATACAGACTTTACATTCTGCGATGCCCTTTAATTTTCCTAAGGTGTCGGAAGTCTCTATTGAAAGCTTGAGAAAAGAGTTGTTCGGCGAGAAGAACGAATACACGGTTGCTACCCACGCATTGAACCGATTGGGAAATGCAGAAGGCATCTTGATTGGCGGCAATCTCTCTATTCTATATGGTATCACCGGAACGAAAAGTGGCATCAACACCTCCGGCAAGATTCTGTTTCTCGAAGACCTCGATGAATACTTATACCACATTGACCGGATGATGATGAACTTGAAGCGTTCCGGCAAACTGAACGATTTGGCGGGTTTAATTGTTGGTGGCTTTACGGATATGAAAGACAATAAAGTTGCCTTCGGAATATCCGCCTATGAAATCATTGCTGAAAATGTTGCTGAGTTTAAGTATCCGGTTTGTTATGGATTTCCTGCCGGGCATGTAGAAGATAACCGCGCCTTAGTAATGGGTAGAACATACAAACTGCAAGTAACGAAGGAGGATGTAAAAGTCTTTTGATGGACGATTATATTGAATACTTCGCGGTGGCGTTTGGAGTGATTTATGTGGTGCTGGCGGCCAGGGGAATTATTTGGTGTTGGGCAGCGGGAATTCTAAGCTCCATTCTTTATATCTATATCAATCTCCACCACACTCTTTATCAGGATGCCATTCTCCAGACTTATTATGTGTTGGCCGGATTTTATGGCTGGTGGATTTGGAATAAAAAAGATACTCATCCCGAGGAGCAGGATGTCCTTACCTGGTCATTATCCAAAAACGGAAAGCTGATTTTGTTGGGAGTAATTCTTGTTCCTCTTTTTGGATATGGTTTTTCAAAACTCGGCAATTCGCTTCCCTATTTTGATGCGGCAGTTACCGTCTTTAGTTTCATCGCCACCTGGATGACTGCCAAAAAGATTTTAGAGAATTGGTTATTCTGGATTGTGATTGACGTAATTGCTGCGGGGATGTATTTCGTAAAAGGACTTCATGCTACTTCAGGGCTATATATTTTCTACTCCATAGTAGCGATATATGGATACTATCAATGGCGCAAACAGTTGAAGCTGGTATGATTAAAAAAATATCCATCATCGGTACAGAATCTTCGGGCAAAACAGGGTTAGCAGCAAAGTTGGCAGAACACTACAAAACTATTTATGTACCTGACTATTCTCGGACCTATATCCAAATGTTGGAAAGAAAATACAATCATTCTGATGTATTGAAAATTGCCGAAGGGATTATAGAGCAAGAAGATAAAATGGCACACTTAGCTCACCGGATTTTAATCACCGACAATGACCTCGTCAATATCAAAATCTGGTTGCGCTATTATAAGTGGCCTGTTCCCGATTGGTTGGAGAAAGACATCATCACTCGCCTACCGGATTTATATCTACTGTGCGAGCCTGATATTCCCTGGGTAGGGGATGAGCAACGTCAAAATGCACATGACCGAATGGAGCTATTTCATCAGTTCCGAGAAGAACTCGCCGCCATCAATGCCAACTTCAAAAGTATTACTGGTTTTGGAGTTGAACGTCTGGAAATGGCAGTTTCGACAGTGGATGAATTATTGATGTATTAAGATGCCGATGCCATCGCTTCAAGCGATGGCATCGGTAAAAATTCCTCCGCTCACTTTTCTTTACATACATTTGTGCGAATTCTGGGGCGTTCCCGACAATTAATTGTCGGGATTCTGAGAAGAACCCTTCGAACCTGAAACGCGGTAATTCGTGCGCAGGGAAGAAATTGAGAACATAGCTCTCCTTCTCACCAACTTTCAGAAATTATTTATTCCACTAAGTATATCAGTGGTTAACGGATAATAATTTATGATGAAAAGAACATTATTTCTTGCGGCCTTACCATTTATGGCATTCGCACAAACTGATTCAACTTCTGTTGATTCCATCCAATCAAAAACAATTATCAAAGAAGAAGTGATCGTGAGCGCTACCCGCGCGGGCGAAAATTCACCCACTACTTTTCAGGTATTGAGCAAAGAAGTGTTGAACAAAAATAATCTCGGGCAAGATTTGCCCATCCTGCTTGATATGACACCATCAGCAGTCACTACCTCTGATGCCGGTACCGGTATCGGTTACACCGGTATCCGTATTCGTGGGAGCGATGCGACCAGAGTGAATGTAACCCTCAATGGCATACCCGTAAATGACGGTGAATCACAAGGGGTATATTGGGTGGACTTGCCCGATGTGGTTTCTTCGGCGCAGAGTATCCAGATACAGCGAGGTGTTGGCACCTCCACCAACGGCCCCGGCGCCTTTGGGGGGACGGTGAGTTTGCAAACACAAAATCCCAGTGCGAATCCTTTTGGCGAAGTGAATTTGTCCGGTGGTTCATTTCAGACCATCCGCCTGAACGCCAAAGCCGGTACCGGAATGATTAAGAAACGCTTCTTTGTCGAAGCTCCGGTTATGGATTGCATCCAATGGTTACATTGATCGTGCCCATTCTAACTTATACTCTTGGTTCGCTCAGGCCGGCTATCAGTATAAGAACACGTTGCTCAAAGCCCTGTACTTTGGCGGCAGAGAAAAAACTTACCAAAGCTGGTATGGGCTGCCGGAAGATTTGCTCAAAACCAATCGCACCTTTAACGAGGCGGGGACGGATGGAGGTCGTCTTGAACCGCCTTACAAAAACCAGATTGACCACTACGGACAAGATTATTTCCAACTCTTGTTTTCTCAATATCTTCCATCACATTTCAACCTCAACATCGGTTTGTTCTCCACGCTTGGCCGTGGTTATTATGAAGAATATAAAGTGGACCGAAACTTCAACAGCTACTTTGAAAACCACGACAGCATCGGTATTCGCACCGACTTGGTGCGCCAGCGCTGGCTCAAAAACATTTTCTATGGAGGGACTTTTGCCTTAAACTATGAACACCAATCAATTGCCGCTACGCTTGGTGGCGCGCTCAGTCAATATCGCAGTAAGCATTTTGGCAAGGTGGTTTGGGCTGAGAATATCAATAATCTCGATGTGAATGCCCATTACTATGACGGCTCCTCTACCAAAAATGACTTCAACGTTTATGGTAAATTCAATTACGACTTACTGCACAAAATCAATTTCTATTTCGATTTGCAATATCGCTATGTGGGGTACGTAACGAGCGGGATTGACAATGATAAGAACGCTTACTCGGTTGATAAAACCTGGCATTTCTTCAATCCCAAAGCCGGTATACTTTACAAGATAAAGCCAGAACATCAGGTCTATGCTTCTTATGGACTGGCCCATCGCGAACCGAATCGGGATGACCTCCTCGCTGCCACTATTTCCAATCCACCGCACGCAGAGCAGATGCACAATTTGGAAGCGGGTTACAAATTTCTGCATCGAAAGTTTCCCCTTGCGCTCAACTATTTTCTGATGCAATACAAAGACCAATTGGTGCTGACCGGCCGGGTGAATGATGTAGGAAATCCTATCAAAGAAAATGTACCGGTCAGTTACCGTACCGGTTTTGAACTCACCGGAGCCATCAATATCTACGAACAAAAAGTGTCTCGCCGCCTCTTCGCCATCAATTATTCCTTCAGCTATTCGTGGAATAAAATCAAATCGTTTGACGAATACATCTATACCTACGATGAAAACTATTCACCGGTTGAATCGCTGACCCTCGTTATCAACCATCAGAAAACCAACATCTCTTTTTCGCCCGCCATCGTTGCGGCGCTAGAGCTTGTGGCTTATCCCGTCAAAGGCCTTTCCATCAGTTTGATGAATAAGTTTGTCAGCCGACAGTATCTCGACAACACTTCAAACAAGATGCGCTCGCTGAAACCTTTTTATTATTCCAATCTGAACATCTCTTATTCCATTCCGCTGCGCCAAGCAGGCAAAGAGATTAGCCTGAAAGTGTTGTTCAATAACATTTTCAACCGCCATTATGAAAGCAATGGTTACACCTACTCGGAGCGATACAGCTATCTGGACGAGCACAACGCGCTTCAGGTAACCGACCCGGCTACCTATAATTATTATTTCCCACAAGCGGGATTTAACGTGTTGGCAGGGGTAAGTGTGAGGTTTTGACACAACGGCGAATTGAACAAGGAGGTTGTTGCCTCCTAACGAGGCGAGTTTTATTGCTTTAACTCCTAAGATTTAATCCTTCCAAATCTGTGAAGGATGTAATTCATTTACAGATTTATGTAACACTTATACATAAAAAGAAGTGTATTCTTGCAGGGCAACAATTCTGTTGCCTCATAAAATGAATGAAATGAAATTAAAGATTTTCGGATTCCTTAGCGGATCTAATAAAGTAGTAAGAAATGGGTTCTTGCTTATCATCCCGGTGTTGATGCTCTTGGCGTCCTGCCATGATTACAAACCGGATATTGCAAAACTGGAAGGCGAGAAGCAGGATTTAGTGGTTGATAATACGGGTAAGGATTCCACTATTGAGCACTTCATTAATGAAGTGAATACGATTGAAATGAACTTGGCTGCTATTGACACCAGCAAGCGGAATGTAGTGGTTTCTACTTCAAACCCGGAACTGAGAAAAACCCAAATTGTTCGCATCAACGAGAACATTGCGAACATTAATGACTTGCTGCAACAAAACAAGCAACGCATCGCTGCATTGAGTGCAAAGCTGAAAGCTTCGGGCGTTAAAGTTGCGGCGTTGGACAAAATGATGGTTACGCTCAATATGCAAATAGAAGAGAAAGACAAGCAGATTGTCGAGTTGAACAATCAGATTGTTTCGCTAAACACAACTATCGGCGACCAAAAGAACCGAATCGAAGAACTCATCACTAAGAATAATGAAATGCAGAAAGTGGTGGAAGATCAAAAAACAAAACTCAACACAGCGTATTATGTGATAGGCACATCGAAAGACCTGATTACCAAAAAAGTGCTGACGAAAGAAGGTGGATTTATAGGCATGGGAAAATCGAAAGTGTTGAAGGGTGATTACAATAACATGGGATTCACTCAGATTGATATTTCACAAACGACAACTTTCCCGCTTGATGTCAAGGAAGCAAAGTTGATAACCCCACATCCCAGCAGTTCATATAAGCTGAACTATAAAGACAAGAAACATGTTGCCTCGCTGGATATTTTAGATCAGGATGCTTTTTGGAAAACCTCTAAATATTTAGTGGTTCAGGTGGTGAATCATTAGGATTTGCATCTCCCCAAAGAGAGAAGTTTACAAACCTCTCCCGATGCCTGATGGTGTCGAATACCATATATAAAGACAAGCCTCGTGAAAGCGGGGCTTGTTTATTTTAGGTCGGTGAGGGCTACAGGTGGGGGAGCCGAGCCGATTAGAAAGGGCGAAAAGGATGCTTTTTGATAAAAAGCTCTTTGTTTTTCGCCCAAGACACAGATTTTGCGAATCAGCGCACATCGTGAGCGAATCAGTGCTTATCTTCTCCTAATCAGCACACTTCTTACCTAAATGTGCGCTGATTAGGAGAAGAAGTGGGCAGCTTTAGACAAGAAGTGTGCTGATCTTGTGCGAAGCTGTGCAGCTTCGCACTAAATGTGTGCTGATTGCGGTAAAATCAGCACAGTATAGCGCGCAAAGTGCGCTGATTCGCTCACGATGTGCGCTGCTTCGCAGAAAAGCATGTTTTTGCGTCAATTTTGTAGAATTTGGCCAATTTGCCTCAATTTGGAGATTGCCAAAGGTTGGTTTTGAAATGGAGATATAAAAGAGGGGAAGGGGAGTGTGGAATGGGTGTAGTAATAGCCCGACAAAGACAGTTTGGACTTTAAACTTTGACAACTTTCTAAAAGTTGTCAAAGTTTAATCATCAAGAAGACGGACTACTTTATCTATGCCACTCTTCTATGCCCCACCCAAACAAAACGTTTGTTGACGTATTCGGGGTTGGTGAAGGAGGCGTTGCCGGCGGGGTTGCCACCAGTGACGTGGAAGTCGCTGAAGGTGGCGTGTTGGTTCACCCAAATCATGCCGGTCAGGTTGAGGGACACGGGGACAAATACGGATTCCATCTCTTCGAGAATCATGTTGGTGGTGGCTTCGTCGGTGGAGTAGGCAGCGAAGGTAATGGCGCCGTGTTTGGCGGCCATTTCTTTTGCCAGTTCGACGGACTGAGCGGTGTCTTTGGTTTTGATGAGGAGGACGATGGGGCCAAAAAGTTCATTTTCATAAATGCCGATGTCTCTGGCATCTACTTCGAGGACGACCGGTGAGCAGGTGCGTGCATCGGGGAACTCGGCGTTGGCGACTTTGGTGGGCTGGACGAGGATTTTGGCATCGAGGTCTTTGACGGATTCGACGCGCTTGATGGTCGCTTCATTTTGAATGGCTCCGAGCGTGCGGGTCCCATTTGAGGGTGAGCGGCGATGCCGGAGATGGCATCGGTGAGTGCTTTCTTCACCTCTTCATAGGAGATTAATTTGTCGCCTTCTTTGATGCCACCGGCAGGGATAAAGAAGTTTTGTGGAGCGGTGCACATTTGTCCGCTATAAAGTGAAACAGCGAAAGAGAGGTTTTGCATCACTGCTTTCAAATCTTGCACGGAATCGAGAATGGCGGAGTTGACACCAGCCATTTCGGTGAAGGTGGTTTTGTTGGGAAGGGATTGGATATAATTTCCGAAGGCAGAGCCGCCGGTGTAGTCAATGAGTTTTACTAAGGGATGTTCGGCTAATTGTTTGGTGATGAGATTGGTGGAATTGTCCACGGCCAGTTGGCAAACATTGATGTTGATGCCTTTGGCTTGGAGTGCGTTTTGAATCTCAGCAACGACAATCGCCATAGGGTAAACCGATTTGGGATGTGGCTTGACGATGACGGTGTTGCCGGTGATGAGCGAGGCGAAGAGGCCGGGGACGGAATTCCAAGTAGGGAAGGTAGAACAGCCAATCACCAGTCCAATTCCCTTGGGAATGGCTTTGAAAGTTTTTTCCAACTTGACGGATACTTTGCCCATCGGTTTTTCCCAAGTGACGTTGGCAGGGAAGCGTTTCAGTTCTTCGTAACCCATAGCAAGGGCTTCGAGCGCGCGGTCGTTGGCATGAGGGCCGGAGGCCTGAAAGCTCATGACGAAACTTTGTCCGGTGGTGTGTTGTGTGGCGTAGGCGATTTCGAAGAAGCGGTTCTTGATTCTTTCCAGTGCATCTACCAAAATATCGGCGCGAGTATCTATGCTTACTTTTTTCCAGTCGGAGAAGGCCGTGCCAGCACGAACGATGAGGGTTTCTACATCGAAGATGGGATAGGTGATGCCCAATGATTTTTTGGTGTATGGAGAAACTTCTTCTCCTGCCCAGGCAACGGGGTTGAGTTGTCGAAGACCTGTGAAAGATTTGCCAAGTTGATTATTGAAATCATCTTGCCCTTTCTTGGGGGCTTCTTCACCATAGGCTTTTGGATGTTCGGGATATTGGGCGTAGAAAGTGCGTTCATGAATAGCTTTGATTGCTTTTTCGATGATTTCTTTGTTGCTGGCAAGTTGAGTAGCGGACATAAAATGAATCTTTAATCGTTTTGAAAATTGAGGGCGTGAAGATAGAAAAAGCGGGAAGGGAGGACAGGTCATCCTCATCGGCTTGGGACTTTTGATACTTTTACACCCGACAGAAACCAAACCATGATGCAGTTGAAAACCCCTGCCTTTGCCTTCCTGCTGTTGTGGGTGGCCGCTTGTTCTACTTCTAAAAAAGCCCTGAAAAATGCAGCGGAGCAAAACCTGCCTGCCATTGAAATCACCGCTTCGAGGGAGAATCCTTATCGCGCCAGTGCGACTAAAGATTTTGACCTGATCCATACCAAACTGGAAGTTACGCCTGATTATCAGAAGCAATATTTGTATGGAAAGGCGACGATTACGCTCAAACCCCATTTCTATCCTCAAAAAGAATTGGTGCTGGATGCCAAACAGTTTGATATTAAAGAGGTGAGTGTGGTGAGCGGCGAAAATTCGCGCGAGGGTTTGGCTTTCACATACGATTCGTTGGAATTGAAGATTACACTGAACAAAGAATATACGCGCAACGATCGGTTGAAAATATTTATTGATTACACGGCCAAACCCAATGAACGCAAAAGCAGCGGAAGCGCTGCGATTTCAGACGATAAAGGGTTATACTTTATCAATCCACTGGGAACGGACACCACCAAACCGATTCAGATATGGACGCAGGGAGAAACAGAATCTAACTCCTGTTGGTTTCCGACTATTGACAAGCCGAATCAGAAACAAACGGATGAAATCTATATCACACACCCAAAGAAATATTTGAGCCTGAGTAACGGTACACTTATTTCTTCTAACCCGGTGAATGACAGCACCGTGACGGATTATTGGAAGATGGATTTGCCACACGCTCCGTATTTGATCATGATGGCGATTGGAGATTTTGCGGTCATTCAAGATCGGTGGCGCGACGTGCCGGTCAATTATTACGTAGAGAAGAGTTATGCGCCTTATGCCAAACAGATTTTTGGCAACACGCCGGAGATGATGGAGTTTTTCAGTCAGAAGTTGCAGTTTGATTATCCCTGGCAGAAGTATGCGCAGATGGTGGTAAGAGACTATGTGAGCGGTGCGATGGAAAACACTACGGCGACGATTCATGGAGAGTTTATGCAGCGCAATCCTCGCGAGTTGTTGGATGAAACTTATGAAGATGTGATTAGCCATGAATTGTTTCATCAATGGTTTGGAGATTTGGTGACTACTGAAAGTTGGAGCAATATTCCACTGAATGAATCTTTTGCAACCTATGGAGAATACCTGTGGAATGAATACAAGTACGGCAGAGATTTTGCTGATTATAAAGCCTACGAAAATTATGAGTTGTATATAAGCGAAGCGCGGGCCAAGAATGTAGATATGATCCGGTATTATTATGATAATCGGGAAGAAATGTTTGACCGGCACAGTTATGAGAAGGGTGGATTGATTCTTCATTCTCTCCGAAAAACGGTAGGCGATGATGCCTTCTTTAAATCGCTGGAACTCTATCTGAAAACCAATCAGTTTAAGCCGGTGGAGTTGGCACAGTTGCGATTGGCATTTGAAGAGGTGACCGGCAAGGATATGAACTGGTTTTTCAATCAGTGGTTCATGAATTCCGGGCATCCGGTGCTGGATATTAAATATCGTTATGAGAACGACAGCGTCTATGTGGCGATTGAACAAAAACAAAGCAACGGCAAAGGGTTGGTTTATCAATTGCCCGCTAAGATTGGAGTGTGGTATGGCAACCAGATGACTGCTTATGATGTAGTTATAAAAAAGAAGGCCGAGGAGTTTTCGTTCAAAGCAAAAGGAAAGCCGGACTTAATTGATTTTGCTTCCGATCGGGCCTTGTTGTGTGAGAAAAAAGAGAATAAGAATTTGGAAGAGTATGTGTTTCAGTATAAGCATGCCCCCTTGTTCGACCAAAGACGAGAAGCGCTTAACGCTTTGGCTGAAAGCCAAAAGCAGAATGACACGGCGAAACAGGTGATGATATTGGCTTTGAATGACCATTTTTTTTACCTCCGTGAGTTTGCGATTAGAAAACTGACATTATCTAAAGAAGATGCGGCATGGTCAACGATTGAAAGCATGGCTAAGAATGATAAGTCAAGCAGAGTTCGGGCAGCAGCCATCGAAAAATTGAGCAAAAGCAGCCGGTCTAAAGAGTATGCAACGGTATTTGCATCTGCCGCGACAGATAGTTCCTATGATGTGGCTTCTGCTGCACTAAAGGCGTTGAGTGCTGTAGATTCTATTAAAGCACTGGCTACAGCAAGAACACTGGAAAATGAAAAAAACAATTCATTGGCGGCTGCGGTAGCAGATATATTTTCGAAGAACGGAGATTCTACTTATCAAACGTTTTTCGAGAGCAAACTTCGCCAATCATCGGGTATCGGGAAATATACTTCGCTGTATTATTATGCGAACTTTCTTATCCGCATGAACAAAGAGATGGTGCTGTCGGGAATTGAAACGATTACTGCCGAAGGGAATAATTCTGAAAATGTTTTGGTGAAGGGAGGAGCAAAGGGCGCGCTGAAAAGAATTGTAAAGTCCTTTGAAGAGCGAAAGAAAAATACCAAAGACGACTCGCCGGAGCTTATATCAAATTACGAGGCAATCATACGCGCAGCAAATAGCGGTTTGGAGAAGCTGACAAAAACGAGCGAGCCGGAAAAGAATTAATTTAAAGAAACTGTTTTGACCCCCTTTCCGGAAGGAAGACGGAGGGAAGGATAGACGCGTTCTATATTCTCAATACTTATTGTTCTGAGCCGATAGAAGGAGTCATCAACTGTTTTGGAAGGATGTAAATCAACGACACTAATAGCTCCGTTTTCAGAGGTCGTGAGCATTTTTTGATCGAGGTAAGCACATTGGCGGAACTGAGAAGGTTCCCCCATCAGCCGCTCCACTAGCACGTGATGATAGTTCTCAGGATGGGGGAATTGAATAATTACGCTAACGGTTTTTTCTTCTCTGACTACTTCAATAGTAAACTCCTCATCTGTAGACGTCATCTTATAGTCCGGGATTTGAGCAGACATACCGATACTACTGAAAGCTGCAAACAAACAAATCACCCCCTTAAACATCTCTTTATAATTATTCAACATAATCCTTGATATTATTCTGCCACCGCAAATATGGATGTTATCCAAAGGTATATAGTGGTTGTTTTTCTTACTTTTTTGTTCATAGTCCAATATAACGTCCAAATAATCTTTTGTCAAACTCTTTCTGGTTTTTTAACTTGCATCCATGAAAGAATTGCTGCTTTTACATGGAGCCTTGGGCTCAAAAGATCAGTTTGCTGAATTAGAATCGGATTTGAGTGCCTTGTATCATACGCATAGTATTAATTTCTCCGGGCATGGAAAGGCAAGCTCTCATCATCATGCTTTCACCATACAGAATTTTTCTCATGAGGTGTTGGACTGGATGAACGAGAGATACATTCAAAGTATGGATATTTTCGGATACAGTATGGGAGGATATGTGGCCTTGTGGCTGGCGCGGTTTTATCCTGAAAGAGTGAACAGGATACTTACGCTCGGCACCAAACTGAAGTGGAGCGCAGAGGAAGCAGAAAAGGAAATTAAAATGCTCAACCCTGAAGTGGTGGTTGAAAAGGTTCCATCCTTCGCCAAGGATTTGGCTGAACGCCACGGCGAACATGAATGGAAAAGCATGATGAGTAAAACTGCTTTGCTCATGAAAGATCTTGCTCATACGCATCTCGACGATCAGGATTTTATCAAAATTGCATGTCCTGTTCTTTTAGGTTTGGGTGAAAAGGACAAGATGGTTACTCTTGAAGAAACAGATTATGTGCACCGCTTGTTGAAGAATTCTGAATTGAAACTCTATCCCGGTGTTGGTCACCCTATAGAACAAGTGCCATTGACTCTTTTAGAGCAGGAGATAAAATCATTTTTTGTCTGAGGCTGGAATTATTTTACCTGCGTCACGAAATTGGAGGTTCAGGTTCTTCACTTTATCCAGATCAATGGTCAGTTCTGACGGTGTTTTATGTAAGTTGACCATCGAGTAGGTCTTCCAAAAATTTTCATCGTATTTGTAGTAGCTATCATACAGGCTGGACATGCTTAAAAAATTCCCCTTTGTCAGAATTTCACCTACATTCTTAGTGGTGAATTCATCAAAATAAAGCTCAAACACTTCTTCTACAATAAAATCTACCTGACCGGTTTGCCGGTTTAGCACGTGATGGTTATATGTTCTTTGCAAGGAGGTGACAAAATATTTTCCGCCAATATTTTTCAAAATAATGACATCACTTTCATTCACTAATTTCCATCGGCTATCTAATTCATAACGAGACCGGACGTAATATGGGTTAGGAAATTTCTCTATTTCGATTTTTAAAATGGCAAAGGTCTCCTTCTGTATCCAAAATTTCGCTTTTTCCAGTTTTGCACTGCTCTTATCTTTGTATTGCGTCCGTATAATATACTGAGCCGAATCCTCGCTTTCAAACTTAGGAGAAAGGAAATCCAACATCTTTGGGTTCAAAAGAGTCCCCTTATTATAGCTGAAAGGGTTTTCCTTCAACAGGTCTGTTAAGTGATCTCCATGAATATCGCCGTTGGTTTCAAAGTTCTCACTTCTCCGGACTTTATTCGTTTGAATCAATTCGTGAAAAGAATATTTATAGGGCGACTTCGTATTAAATGCTATGCTCACATCCGCCTCAATCAGGCGAACATATTTTCCATTCTCTTTATGATATTGTCTGTATAAGCCCCGCTGAATAATGGAGTCGGTGTATATGTTTTTTCGCAGGTTATCAATCGCCTTTAACAAAACACCACGGGCATTCATGGCGGTAACTACCACTTCGTCTTTGGTTGCTACTTGAGTTTCAAGAATGATTCTAAGGGTGTCTTTGGCTTGGTAATCTGAAACAGAAATGGTTTTGGCTTCGTAGCCAATGAAGGAAATCCTAAGAGAATCTGTCAGGCTACTTTTGGGAAGTGGCAATTCAAAATAACCATTGTCTTCGGTCAACGCACCTAATTGGGAATTCTTTATTTGTACTGCGGCTAATGATAGTGGCTGGCTATTCTCCTTATCAAGAACATATCCCTTTAACAACACGTTGTCTTGTGCAAATACAAGAGAAATAGAAAACAATGCCATCATCGAAAACATGCACTTCATACCCTTCATAAACGTTTCTTCACCCCTTTTTATTTTCACGAACTCGTTTCAAAGAAACAAAAAAGGCAGTAAGCCTTCGCCTACTGCCTAATTTTCTGACCGAGTTACTGTCAAACTGGTCTTACCAGCTCAAATCGTCATCAAATTTTTTCATGAACTCATCCACAACGGAGGAGTCATTTTTTTTCTTACCGGGCTTTTCATTTTCCGGAGAAGCGGGCTTTTCTAAATAGTCTGTCATTTTATTAGTCCTTTTGCGAGCAGGTTTGTTTTCAGTAGGCTGTGCTACGTTCGATACCGCCGTCTCAGGTTTAGGCTTTCTGAAATCAGGCTTTCCTGAGAATTGCTTCTTTTCTCCAAAGGGCTTCCGATCTCCTCTGCCAGAAGGTTTATCATCGAAACTTTTTTCTCTCCTTTCGTCGCTATTATTTGTCCGATGACCGCCACCGCCGCCGAACGATCTGCCGCTGCCGCCGCCACTATCGCGTTCCTTCGCTTTAGTAATCAGTGGCTTTCTTCCAGCTTTATTTTTGCTGAACACCGCCAACAATTGTTCTGCCTCAACAAAACTTACGGTAATGAAGGAGAACTTATCATAAACCTTTATATCCTTAATGGCACTTTGGTTAATAGTTCCTTCCTCTTCTAAAAATTTCGTCAGCGTTGCCGGATTGTATCCTTGCTCCCTGCCGAGAGCCACAAATAAACGTGCTGTTCCTTTGATATCTACAGAACCGCCTCTGCTTTCACTTATTTCCCGATAGGAGTCTTCCTTCAATTCATCTTTAAATGTGTATTTCAATAGAGCAGCGACCACCCGTTCAGCGGTCTGTCCTTCATCTATCAACTCATGAGCCATATCCACATATTCTTGATATCCACCGCTGTCAATCATTTCCATGATGTCAGCCTTCATTCGCTTTCTCTTCGTGGCCACAACGTCTTTTACCGTTGGCACGTTTTCTTTCTTAATGGTTGCTCTTGCAATTTTCTGAATGAAAAGTAATTCACGAAATTCGTGAGGTGTGATAAAAGTGATTGCAGTTCCCTGCTTCCCTGCACGACCGGTTCTGCCGATACGGTGTACATAGGCCTCCGGATCTTGAGGAAGATTATAGTTAATAACGTGTGTCAAATCATTTACGTCAATTCCTCTAGCAGCTACGTCAGTTGCAACTAGTATAGTGGCCTTCTTTGCCTTGAATTTCTTGATAATCAATTCGCGCTGACTTTGCGATACATCACCGTGCATCGCCTCTGCCTCGTAGCCCCGGTCGTTTAGCTTATGAGCTACCTGATCGGTTTCGATTTTGGTTCTGCAAAAAATGATGCCGTAAAAATCAGGCTCTACATCAATGATTCTTGAGAGGGCTTCAAACCTTTCGCTTTCGCGGACTTCAAAATAAATTTGTTCCGTAAGATCTGAGGTTACCTGTTCCTTTTTTACCTCCACGAGGTCATAATCCTTCATGAAGTTTTTTGCCAATCGCAAAATTTGTGCGGGCATCGTAGCACTGAAAAGAAGCATTCTTCTTTCGGCTGGGACGCTCTTCAAAATTTCGCGTACCTCTTCTTCAAAACCCATGTTCAGCATTTCATCAGCCTCATCCAACACCACGTGTGTCACATGCTCCAACTTCAGCGTTCTCTTATCTATCAAATCGCGGATACGACCGGGTGTTCCCACTACGATCTGCGAGCCCCGCTTGAGACCTCGCTCCTGAATGACATAGCTCTGCCCGCCATAAACCGGCAGAACCGAGAACTTCTTGTCTCCTTTATAAGAACTGATTTCCTCCGCCACCTGTATCGCTAATTCGCGAGTAGGGCAAAGAATCAGTGCCTGAACATTTTTGGAGTTGTCGTCCAGTTTTTCAATCAGCGGAAGGCCGAAAGCCGCTGTCTTACCGGTACCGGTTTGAGCCTGTCCAACAATGTCTTTAGCTCCGCTGAGCAATAGCGGAATAGTTTTTTCCTGAATAGGCGATGGTTGCTCCCATCCTTTTTTCTGCAATGCAGACAATACATTCTCACTCAAGCCGAGTGCTTTAAATTTTTCCATGATAAAGTTTTTGTGTCAGTTCGAACGCCAATGAGCCATCTGAGAAAGGAATCCCGACCAAAGGTAGGGAACGAAGCGATAACCATGAGAGATTATCAACGCTGAACCAGATATCCCGCCATCGTTCTGATGACGTTTTAAATAATAAGGGCGCGAAGATAGTAAATCCAGCGATAGTTTTACATGAAATGCAATTTTAAGCGAATTCTCGGCTATTAAAAAGACCGCATTATACTTCTTATCTGTAGCCCAGCCTCCCTTATTTCCGTGATAGGAATAACTAATTCTGAAGCTGTGGAACACCGGTAAACCTTGTTGGGATATGATTAAGATAGCCGCTGATTTGATTAAAACATCGAAAGGTTTGATCAAGATAGCGGATAGTATGATTAAGAAAGCAACCGCTTTGATCAAGATAGCGGAAGATATGATTAAGAATGCCGCGCTTATGATTAAGAAAGTGGCTCTTGTGATTAATATAGCGAATGACTTAATCAATATAGCGGCTACTATGATTAAGATACCCGAAGATGTGATTGATTAAGCGGCTTCTTTAACCGCTAAAGCGGGGAAATTGATTAAGTATCGGGGGATTATTATCGATATTCCGGGGATTATTGTTGATAATCGTTTGCGGGATAGGCGGTTACGAGCAGAACAACCAAATTAGAGTATTTTGTTACGTGAAATGGGTGGTTTTCGCCCTTGATGGAGTTTAGGGTACCAGAATTTCCCCGCCGCCAAGTCCGAAACGAGACTATGCGAGGGCGAAATAACAACTATCAGCGATGCTCAGAGTCTTTTAGCAGTTCCATTTGCTGGTTGATGAATGCTTGTTTGTCAACAGAGTCAAGTAGACCTTGTTGAAGAAGATTATTGAAAAATATTGAGAATTTTCGTGCGCCGCGATAGTTTAGGTGCATATAGTCAGCACGGTCATTATTGTTGGAAGGAAAGTCTTTGAAATCTATAAAATCAACATCTGACAGTCTTTCTTTTCTGAAATGTTGAATGCTACTTTCATTTTTCAAGGTGAGCGAGAGGGGATGTAGAGGTGTTCTTACCAACACAACTTTTATTTGTTTATTCTTTAAATGAGCAACGGTTTTTTCTAAGTAGCTAATACTAATATCAGATAGTTCACCTGATGAGTATAATGAATCATTTTTTGCAGGCAGGCGAAGCAAGGAGTCCATATTGCTTTTGACATTGGGCAAATACTTACCCCACTTGGAATAGGAGATATAGCTGCTCTCTTTGCCGGCAAGAAACTGAATGTTCTTTAGTAAACTGACGGATTCGAGGTTCAGAATGGTTTTGGACTTTTTCGGGAGCAATATTTGATACTCTTTCTTGGTTAAAAGAGGGGCATATTTGACGTAATGACCATTCATGAAATTATCATCCCAAACCCATTTATCACCCCAAGCTGCAATTGAGTTATTGGAAAATACAATAAAAACTACCTGTAATTGGGGATTGTTATCCGCTAATTTTGTTGCCTTAAAATACCGATATAAATAGGCCTCTCCCGAATTAGATATGTTTTGTGAATGGCCAATTAGGGAATCGTTAAATGCACACTCAAATTGAGAGTCTCCTAAAAATAAATAATGTACCTTCTTATCTATTGAAAAATAATGCCCGTTTGCTATTAGGGACTTTACTATACCAATTGTCCCTGCCGTAATTAAAATTACACATGTCGAAAAAACAACAAAAAGAACTAAGAACCGCTTCATGTTTAGAACTGAAAATAAATAAACTGTTGCTCGCTACCCCCCCATAGATAGATAGACATCAGGATTAAGTAATAAAGCCCCCAGCGGATTGGCCGCCACCAACCCAAGCCCAGTTTTTCTAATGCATATTTTTGCTCACGCCCTATCCATTCAATGATGATAAACAAGAAGATGAAGATTGGGAGTGACCAAGACATTCGCCAAACCAGAAAATTGATAGAGTTAATGTATGCTGATTTGTGGAATAGGCCCTGAAACATACTTTCTATATAAGCCAAGGCTGCGGTCAGGCTGGCGGCACGAAAAAATATCCAGGCAAAAACAGTCAGACCAAAGGTTATCGCCATTTGCAATAGTTCTTTGATAGATGGAAACCACTTCCCTTGTGCCACTGTTTGAAGATGAGTGCGGTTGCGGTTAGAAAGCAGCAAGGGTAAAAAGTAAAGCGCATTCAATCCTCCCCAAACAAGGAAGGTCCAATTAGCTCCATGCCAGAAGCCACTGAGCAAGAAAATAACAAAGATATTGCGAACTTTCATCCAAGTGCCGACCTTACTTCCCCCTAAGGGGATATAGACATAATCTCGAAACCAACTCGATAAAGATATATGCCATCGCCGCCAAAACTCTGCAATGTCTCTTGAAAAATAGGGGAATGCAAAATTCTGTAACAGCTCAAATCCCAGCAAGCGGGCCGTGCCTAAAGCAATATCCGAATATCCGGAAAAGTCACAGTAGATTTGGAAGGTGAAAAACAATGCCCCCAGTACCATAGTTGCACCGGAATAGTCCGAAGGGTGATTGAAAATCATGTTGGCATACGTTGCACAGTTATCTGCAATTACAATTTTTTTAAAAAGCCCCCAGAGGATTTGCCGCAGGCCATCTATCGCCTTGGAATAATCAAAATTTCTTTTCGCTTTTACCTGAGGCAGCAAGTGGGTGGCGCGTTCAATAGGCCCGGCCACCAAAAGGGGAAAAAAAGATACAAACAGGCTATAGTCCACCCAATTCCTAGTGGGCTTGATACGGTCATAATAGATATCAAAGACGTAAGATAGTCCGTGAAAGGTATAGAATGATATTCCTACAGGCAGGATGACGCTGAGGGTGGAAAAGTGTGCCTGAAAACCTATTGATTGCAAAAGATCGGCAAAGGATTCTGCAAAGAAGTTGTAGTATTTAAAGAGTCCGAGAAAACCTAGATTCACGACTACACTTATTGTAAGCCAAACTCTTCGAACCCGATTAGATTCAGAATCCTTGATTTTAATTCCGGTGTAATAATCTAAGAACGTAGAAAAGGCCAATAGAAAAAGGAATTTCCAATTCCAACAGCCATAAAAAAAATAGCTCGCTGTCAGAAGCATTATGTTTTGTAGCCGCAATGACTTGTTGGTGACAAACCAATAGAGAATAAAGACTATCGGTAAGAAAAGTGCGTAATCAAGGGAATTAAAAAGCATTGTGAAACCGCTTAAGTCCCTATAGAATGAAGAAAATTAATAGCATCATGCTACAACAATAGTTATTTTAACTAATGGAGGAGGGTAATGTCGCCAATGCGAACCTTTTTTGTGTGAAATAATTCAAATCGAGTCAGCCAATTTCGGCTTTCTGGACTATCTAAAACGCCAAGTTCCCTTCCTTCAGTTTTTCTGATTGTTCTGCCACCGCCAGCGCATCAATCATTTCACCAATATCACCATTCATAAACACTTCTAAGTTATAGACGGAGAGGTTTATGCGGTGGTCAGTAATTCTACCCTGAGGATAATTATAGGTACGGATTTTAGCAGACCGGTCGCCGGTAGAGACTAGGGTTTTACGGCGGGCCGCAATTTCATCTTCGTGTTTGCGCACTGCTGCTTCATAGATACGGGTTTTGAGCATCTTCATCGCCTGTTCTCTATTCTTATGTTGCGAGCGCTCAGCCTGACATTCTACTACTGTGTTGGTGGGAACGTGCGTCAAACGAACAGCGCTTTCTGTTCTATTTACGTGTTGACCTCCGGCTCCAGAAGCACGGAACACGTCTAATCTTATATCAGCAGGATTAATGTAAATCTCCACTTCATCGGCTTCGGGCAGAACAGCTACGGTGACTGCAGAAGTATGTACCCGACCTTTCGCCTCTGTTTCAGGAATACGCTGTACGCGATGAACCCCAGATTCAAATTTCAATCGGCCATACACCGTATCGCCGTTTACCTCAAGAACAACTTCCTTATAGCCACCTGCCGAACCATCGCTTGCATTAACCACAGAGACTTTCCAGCCCAGGGTTTCACAATATCGCGTGTACATACGCGCCAAATCACCTGCAAAAATGCCGGCTTCATCTCCGCCAGTACCGGCTCTAATTTCAAGCAATACATCCCGATCGTCTTCGGGCTCTTTAGGAACCAAAAGAGACTTCAATTCTTCCTCAATTTTTTCTTTTTGTGGTTCAAGTGTTGTTAAATCATTCTTGGCAAGCTCTCTGAAATCCTCATCGCTTTCTGTGGCGATAATTTGCTTATTGGTTTCTATATTGCTTAAAACAAGACGGTATTGCTCATACACCGCCACCACTTTCTCCAACTCTCGATACTCCTTGTTCAATTGGGCATAGCGTTTCATATCCACCATAGCAGCAGGGTCACTGAGGGTTTTACCCATTTCAATGAACTTCCCTTTGATATTTTCTAACTGACTAAACATGGAAATGGAGCGCTAACTTGTTGATTTTAAGGCGGGCAAAAATAACCGAATTGACGAAAGAACTTCTTTCAAATTCCGGCTCAGTATTTATAGAAATCAATATGGTCTTTCTTTAAAATTCCGAGACAATCTTTTTCCAGAACGGCTTGTTGAATATTGGAGGTGTCGGGCAAAGCCAAGGCTACACTTTCAAATGTTGTCGGATTATAAGAGTTGATGGAATTGTTTTCGAAATAGATGACCTGTTCTTTTAGAATTTGGAATTTTTTCAACCCTTTAAGTGGAATGGTTTTAGAATAGCCGCCGAACAGGTCGAACACCAGGATGCCTATTTCGGGGTCGTTCACATATACTCTGTTATCCTTTTCTATAATAAAGTTTGGCGAAGGGGCTTCGCCGATAATTATATTCAGCGGTTGGCTTTCCCGAAAAATCTTTCCGGCTTCATCTATCTTCTTCAATTTAAAATCTACGTTATCATAGAACCACAGCCGATTGTCTGTAGATGAAGCAATAGCGGTGATGTTTTGATAACCGAGATTGAAAAAGTTATAGGTGGTGATAGGAGCCAAGAACCGATCAAGAGTCGTCACGGTCATAAAATCAGGATAAAAAACCATAATTTTCAAAGGGTTGGTAACATCGAGCGTTCCAAACTTTCCAAAACGGTATTCTTCGTACCGATAAAGAAATTTACCGTCTGTAGAAAATTTTTGTAGCCGGTTATCAGACATGGCATAGAAGTTACTGAAGCTATCTACCGCAATCAAGTTTGCCTTTGTTTCATACGTGGCGACAAAAGAAAAGGATGTGGTGATTACAAATACGACAAACAATAGCCACCGTACGGTAATCTTGCGATAAAAGCGACCAATCTCTGATTTTACGACACTCACTTTCTAAAGTATTTCAGCTCCATATTTTTTCCATCAAATTCGGCATAGCTGTTATAGTCCAGCCAATCACCGGTATTGATATAACGGCTTTCCGGACTTAAAACTATATCCAAAGGGAGGTGCCGATGTCCGAATATAAAGTAATCGAAGTGTTCTTTCTTTAACATATCACGCGCATATTGAACGAGCCACTCTCCCTCTTCTCCTTTAAAATGTTCTAGCACCTTTTTATCTCCCTTCAAACCAAACCTACTTTTATAGGAAAAGAAAGCAGCCAACTTTATTCCCAAATCGGGATGCAGCCATCGAAAAACAAACTGACAAATGGGATTTGAAAAAACCTTTTTGATAAATTTGTAGCCACGGTCTCCCGGCCCTAAGCCATCACCGTGCCCGATGTAGAATTTCTTTCCATTGAACTCCCGCTGAACAGGTTCTCGAAACACCTTCACCCCCAACTCTTTTTCAAAATAGCCGAACATCCACATATCGTGGTTTCCGGTGAAGAAATTGACGGGTATTCCGGCATCAGTTAATTCGGCAATTTTCCCTTGTAATCGAACAAACCCTTTGGGAATAACGGTCTGATATTCATGCCAGAAGTCGAAAATATCACCAATGATAAATATCTCTTGCGCCTCCCCTTTTATCTCCTCCAGCCAGCTTATAAAAACTTTCTCTCGTTCCGAGCTGGATTTTTCATCGGGTACACCCAAATGAAGGTCAGAGGCAAAATAGATTTTCTTCCCAAAGGTCATTGGGATAAAAATAGGATTATTGTAATGATCCTGATTAGGGCCGAAGAGAAGGGGGGATAATTTCGTCAATCAGGAAAATATATACATTTTCCGGACCTTCTGCGTTCAGAATCAGACGTTTCTTATCATAGAAGTGGCCCTTATTACAAGCGTCCAATTTTACGATGGAAGGTAATTCCCCTTTGTGCATTTTGTGAAATATTTCAAGTCCTTCTGCCTCACTTGCTGTAAGATGAGACACGTCGGTAATGATAATATGTGTTTTTGGAAAACAGGGAAGTCTTCTTCTAGATGCTTGCTTGGGATTGAGTATCACGATACCCTCGTCAGCCACCAACAATTCACAGAGGGAAATAGCGGCATCAGAATTTTCTATCGTATATCCAATGGCTCCTTTCTGGAAGTTGTTTTCGGCAAAAGCATCTTTAATTTCATTCTCCCAACAAAAAACATGTGCCCATCCCTGCTCTTCCTTCAACATCCGAATGCCGTAGATGGCCTCCCGGATACTTTCACAGAAAATGAATTTGCCACCCGATTGGATAAACTTAGTGGCAAAACGAATATCTAAATCTTTTTTATCGGGGCGCGGTGCCTGCGGGGCACTGACCGGTACGGTGCGGAGTGCAATTTCTCTTTTGGTTATACTTTCCTCTTCCTTTTGCGATGACTTCACAGGATACTCTGCTTCCTCGACATCTGTAACTACTGCCATTAACGTTTCAGTTTGAGTTAGTTCTTCGGAAGATACAAAGGCATTTTTAAGGCGCGAAAAAATATTGGTTCCGGTTGCTTGAGTCAGCATAGTCTTTTTTTTAGTTCTTGGGAATGCTTTATTACCAGAACCCAAAATTAGAATAGGGGACAGAAACCAATAAGATTATACCTTTTCATTCTCAACAGGGGTATTTTCAACGTCCGTGTTTGTGGACACGACACCGGTGCCGTTTTGAATGATGTTTTGCTCACTGGGTTTCTCGACAATTTCAAAAGGCCTTTTGCCAATCAACCTTTCCAAATCATCTTTAAACAGCACTTCCTTTTTCAACAGGAGATTAGCCAAGTCATCCAATTCTTTTCGTTTAGAATTGAGCAGGTTCTGTGCGCGCACATACTCTGCTTCTATTATCTTTCTGGACTCTTCGTCAATCAACCGGGCTGTCTCTTCGCTGAATGGTTTGTTGAAGGTGTTCTGGTTTTGCATGTCATAGAACGATACATTACCTACTTTTTCATTCATTCCAAATATAGACACCATCGCGTAGGCAATCTTGGTTACATGGTCCAAATCATTTTGAGCGCCGGTAGAAATTTTATTAAAAACAATTTTCTCGGCTGCTCTTCCGCCCAAGGTCATGCACATTTTATCCAGCATTTCGTCCTGCCGTTCGATGTACTTTTCAATGGGCAAATACTGCGCATATCCAAGTGCAGCCACACCACGAGGAATGATGGATACCTTTAATAAAGGGTGAGCATATTCCAAGAACCAGCCGCAAATAGCATGACCGGCTTCGTGATAGGCAATAATCTTTTTTTCCTCCGGCGAAATCAACTTGTTTTTCTTTTCCAATCCACCGACGGCACGGTCAATGGCATCGTTAAAGTCCTGCATATCAATTTCGGTCTTGTTGTTACGAGCGGCAATCAAGGCTGCTTCGTTGCAGATATTGGCAATGTCGGCACCAACAAAGCCTGGAGTCAATGCCGCTAACTTATGCGCATCAATAACCGGACTTAGTTTAATGCTCTTAAGGTGTACCTTGAATATTTGTTCTCTCCCGTTCAGGTCGGGTTTATCAATTGAAATCTGTCGGTCGAATCGCCCGGGTCGCAACAAAGCAGTATCCAATACATCCGGTCTATTGGTCGCGGCTACTATAATTACGCCCTTTTCAGAACTAAAGCCATCCATTTCAACCAACAACTGATTCAGCGTGTTTTCGCGCTCATCATTTCCCTGAATAACGTTTTTGCCTCTGGCTCTGCCAATCGCATCAATCTCATCAATAAAGATGATACAAGGAGCTTTTTCTCTTGCTTGGCGGAACAAATCACGTACCCGCGAAGCACCTACCCCTACAAACATTTCAACAAAATCTGAACCGGAAATACTGAAAAAAGGCACCTGTGCCTCGCCTGCCATGGCTTTGGCAATCAGCGTTTTGCCGGTTCCCGGAGGCCCAATCAATAAAGCACCCTTGGGGATTTTACCGCCTAGAGCGGTATATTTTTTAGGGTTCTTCAGGAAATTGACAATTTCCTGAACCTCCACTTTTGCCTCATCCAAACCGGCTACATCGTCAAAAGTGAGATTGACCTTTTCATCGCGGTCAAACAAAATGGCTTTTGATTTTCCGATATTGAAAATATTTCCTCCCGGCCCACCTATGCCACCACCACCGGAGCGGCGCATCATGAAAACCCAGAACAGCACAAGAAGTACTAATGGAAATACCCAAGGGAAGATGTCGCGAAGCCAATCTTGCCGGATTTCATACTTCACGTCTGGTCTTTGCAAATCAGTATGATCTTTATAAAAATCATCGATATACCGGTCGAAGGCATCATTAGAGGCTACCGTGAAATAATAATGTGGTCCCTTATTCACCGAGCCGAAACGGCTATGGTGAACGTCCTTATATTGCTCTTTCGTCAGCGCAGAGTCTTTAATCGTTATTTCAGCATCCTTATCATTGACAATGGCAATTTTATCCACGTCATTGGCCAATAACATCTCGCGAAGTTTGGTTTCGCTAGACTCTTTCGGCTTATCAGAGAAAAGAGGAGTGAACATGAAAAAAGCGAAAAGCAACATCAGGGCATACACCCAGAAATAATTGAATTTCGAACCATCTAACGAAGACTTTGGAGTAGATTTTTTCGTTCCACTCTTCTTGCTGTCCTTCTTTTTGTCTCCCTTCTTGACTTCTTCTTTGTTTTCTTCAGTCCCCATGATATTAGTTTTCTATAATCCTTCTTTCAGACGAATCGCCTGTTGTATTATTGTATTCTTTCTTATTCAGCTCTCGCCGTATTTGGTCAACTTGGCATCGCTCCACAACTCTTCCAGTGCATAAAAGTCCCTCTTGTCGCGCAGAAAAATATGAACCACCACATCCGCGAAATCAACAATGATCCATTCAGAGTTTCCGGAACCTTCTGTATGATATGGCGTAAAACCTTTCTCTTTTGCCTCTTTTACTACATTGTCAAAGATGGCTCTGACCTGTGTGCTCGAATCGCCATGCGTGATAATAAAAAAATCCGCCGGGGTAATTTTTATTTTTCTGAGGTCAAGAGCGACTAGCTCTTTCCCCTTTTTATCCAAAATAGCATCAAGTACAACTTTCTTTAAACTTCCAGCCTCCGATTTCTTTTTTGCCAAATGCCTGTATTTTGTGGATAAAATTTGCCTGCAATACTTCCCAAAAGTAATTAGTTTTCACAAACCTAATAGAGAATGAAGTCATGACAAACAAGCCTTTTATCGGAAAAAATCTAATCGAGTTGGAAGCTGTGGACTCTACCAACAGCTATATTAAAGTGCTACTCACATCTGACCCACCCGCTCATGGAACAGTCGTTGTCGCCAGAGAACAGTTCGGTGGCAGAGGGCAAATGGGGACTACTTGGTCTTCGGAAAGCAATCAGAACATCACCATGAGCGTGTTGCTCTATCCCGATTTTTTGGAGGCAGACAAACAATTCTTTTTAAGTATGGCAGTGGCTTTGGCTGTTAAGGATTTTTGTGAGTTTATTTTGAAAGACGACATCAAAATCAAGTGGCCGAACGACATATACTATCTCAATCAGAAACTGGGGGGTATTCTGATTGAAAACACCATAAGCGGCAACAAGCTTTCCTCGTCTATTATTGGCATAGGATTGAACATCAACCAATCTACCTTCGACCCCGACATCCCTAATCCGGCTTCGTTTGCTCAAATAGCAGGCCATACGTTCGACCTGCCTTCGTTGGTGACGGACCTCTGTTCCTTTTTAGAGAAATATTATCTACAACTGCAACAGCTTCATTTCAACTTTTTGGATCGGGCCTACACTGATAGTTTGTATCGCTATCAGCAAACGCATGAATTCAAAAAGGGCGACCGTGTTTTTAAGGGAGAGATAAACGGGGTGACTAAAGAAGGTAAACTTATCTTGCATTCCAACGGAAAAGAACAGCGCTTTGCCTTTAAGGAAGTGCAGTATGTGATCTGAGCCGTTCCATCATATTTCAACCTGCCAATTTTTCTTATCCAACAAAAAGGGATGGGTAGATTCTCTTTTATCCAAGACATCTTTATGACAAAGAAACCGGATAGTTGCCAGCCCGCCTATTTCGCGAAGGGAAAGTATATCGGTATCACTATCGTAGCGATAATCCACAACAGAATATTGAGTGGCGTACCTATCTTCAGGTAATCATTGAATTGATAATTGCCCGGTGCGTAAATCATGGTATTGGTTTGATAAGAAATTGGAGTCATAAAGCTGCAAGAGGCGGCAAAAGCAACGGCAACGATGAACGGTCGTTCGGATAATCCCATTTGATTGGAAAGGCTGATAACGATGGGAGTCATCAAGGCGGCGGTTGCATTGTTTGAAATAAAATTGGTAGCGATAAAGGTGACCAGAAAGACAAATGACAAGGCTACTTGAGGATGAAAACCACCGAGAAGTTTCTCAATGCCAATTCCCATTTGTGCCGCTCCGCCAGATTTTTCGAGCGCGGCGCCCATAGATAATACCCCGGCGAGCATAAATATTACTTTCCAATCCACCGAACGATAGGCTTCTTCCGGCTTTATGATGCCGAGTATAATCATCAACAAACAACCCACCATGGCGCTAATCACAATAGGAGCAATATTTAAAGCAGCCGTGCCGATAACTCCTACAGCAATTGCCAAGGCTATCACTGTATTCTTGACATGGATTCTTTTTGGCGTATAGTCTGAAATCAAAATGAGATTGCCGTCGCTGATTATTTGATAGAGTTTGTCTTCATCGCATAGCACCAGCAATACATTGCCTTCGTTGAGCACCATGTCGGCAAAATTGGAATGACGGTTCTCGGCCTTGCGATATACCCCCATGACAATGGCATCATAAGTCTGGCGGAAATACAATTGTTGCAAGGACTTGCCCGCAAAAGAAGAACCGGAAGGGATGGAAAGTTCAAAGAGTTTAAACTTCTTGTCATCGCCTATATTTTTGGCATGCTTTCTTTCAAATGGAATCGAAATGCCCTTTTCCTTTTGGAGACTCAACAAATTTTGGGGTGCAATAGTTATACGCAAAATATCACCGGCTGCCAATAATTTTTCATCACCGATATCCTCTATATAATTTTGGTTCTGATAAAACCCAATCGGAGTGGCTTCAAACTCCTTCACAATGTTGGAGTGCTTTATCGGCTTCCCTATATCTGAAGCGCCGGGGCTTAGGAGTATCTCGGTGATGTAGCCCTTTCTGGTCGCAATTTCATGAACCTCCGAATCGGGTTTTCTATTGGGCATCAGCCAATTACCAATCGTCAACATATAAATAACTCCGCCTGCCAGCAACCAGAGCGCTGCTTGAGAAAATTCAAACATCCCCAAAGGCGCCTTGCCATAGCTTTCGGCTATGCCGCTGACCAAGATATTGGTAGAAGTGCCAATCAGCGTACATGTTCCGCCAAGCAAAGCACCAAAGGAAAGCGGCATCAACAATTTGCTGGCGGGCATTTTTGATTGTTTAGCCACCTGCAACACCAACGGAAGAAACATAGCCACTACGGCCGTATCATTGATGAATGCAGAGAGCAATCCCGCAAACGTCATAATAACGGCTATCGTAAATATGTGATGCACCCTGCCAGCTCGGATCAGAAGATTTCCCACCCCGTCCAGCACATTGGTTTTAAAAACTCCCGCACCCAAAACAAACATACAAGCTACCGTAATGGTGGCAGAATTATTAAAACCGGCAAATCCTTCTGCCGGCGATAAAACTCCCGCAACGATAAAGCAGGCCATGATGATGATAGACGTAGTGTCAATGGTGAAATATTCTTTAACAAACAGAAATATTCCGAAGGCAATAATCAGCAACGTGATAACCAAATCGGCATATACCAGCAATTCTTGGTAAAGGTTGAACATGAAACGAAAATAGTTTTCTATGGATACATTTATGTAGTGGACGATGTTTCTTGAAAAGGTAGATGAACCGACTTGCCGATTTCTACCGCTTTCGGTTATCCTTGCTATGAAATTATATTCTCCATCAAAAACCGTCCCTTTGAAGAACTCCTTTGAAATAGTACGATATATTTTCGACTTATTTTACTAAATGGATAAAAAAGCTCCATAAAGGGTTGAAATAGTTTGATACATGGTTGAACCATAATAATATAATTTAGAATGATAACGATGAATGATTGAACTAATTTGATAAAATAATAATGATGTTTGATAAATAGTTGAAAAAATGCTATTTTTATCATTCAAAGAACAACAAAATGGGTACTTACGGAAATAAAGAACTGCTCGGCGAGCAAAACGCTGCCGACCAACCGCATATTGGCAAAGTCATCAAACTGGTGATGGAAAAGAAACGAATGAAAGTAGCCGACCTGAAACATGCCTTGGGGCGAAAGGGCGGCGCTATCTATTATATACTGCGCCAAAAGTATATTCCTGTTCCTATGTTGCTGCGCATTTCAGAATTATTAGACGAAAATCTTCTTGAATTTTACAAGCCAAAAATCAGTCAGCCGAGCATGGGGAAAAAGGAGGCAGAAGACCTGCGAGAAGAAATAGCGAGACTGCATGAGGAGATGAAGTTGCTTAAAAAGGAAAACGAAATATTCCGCGAAGTGTTGACGATTAGGAAAAATGCTTAAACCCTTTTTCATAAAGCTACTTCAACCATAACCAAAGGTTCTGATTGAAACCCTCCAAGCAGCCCCTTGGCCGACAATCTGTTTCGTGTAATAAATGTATCAATCCCGGCATGAATTTCGCGGCTGCCAAGCACAGAAAATGCAGCCTGCATCCCGGCACAGTGACAGACCCATAAAATAATATCTTTGCCCGCCTTTGGAAAATATATCTTCGCAAAGGCGTTAATCATTACGTAAACGTGAGCCTGAAAGACCAAATAGACCTGAGCAAATTGCCCAAGCACATCGCCATCATCATGGATGGCAATGGTCGTTGGGCAAAACAGCACGGCAAAAACAGAATCTTTGGTCACACCAACGGGGTGAGTTCTGTTCGCGAAACTTCGGAAGGCTGTGCAGAGTTGGGCATTAAATATCTGACGCTTTACGCCTTCTCTACCGAGAACTGGAACCGCCCGAAAACAGAAATCAGCGCCTTGATGCAACTCTTGTTAAAGACCGTCAAGATAGAGCTGAAAACTCTATTGAAAAATGATATTCGCCTCCGCCTAATCGGAGACTTGGATTCCCTGCCTCAAGGTGTTGTAAAAGAAATGCAAGAAGCAGTAGAAAGTACCAAGAATAATAGTCGGATGGATTTAATTCTTGCCTTGAGTTATAGTGGCAGAAACGAAATTACTCATGCTGCGAAAAAGATTGCCGAAGAAGTGAAGAACGGAACCTTAGCTCTGGAAGACATCAACGAAACATTGGTCAATCAACATTTATACACGACAGGAATACCGGATCCGGAACTGCTGATTAGAACCAGCGGCGAAAAGCGGGTGAGCAATTTTCTATTATGGCAACTTGCTTATGCAGAATATTATTTCACCGATATATTCTGGCCCGAGTTCAAGAAAGAAGAACTGTATCAAGCCATTATTGAATTTCAAAACCGGGAAAGAAGGTTCGGCAAAACCAGCGAACAGATAGCAACGACTTCATGACCTTTTCTTCTAAGCCGACCTTTCTTTTTATAGCACTGATTGTTTCGTCCTTTTTATATGGACAAGACACGCTCCCATTTTTTGACTATGGTCACGGAGGAGAATATGAGATAGGCGATGTTCGGGTGGAGGGCGCTAAGTTCCTCGATGGCCGAATCCTTGTTACCCTTTCGGGATTGGCAAAGGGGGATAAAATAAAAATACCCGGCGACCCCATTCCTAAGGCGATCAAGTCGCTTTGGAAACAAAGACTTTTTACCAATATTTCCATCACGGCAGATAAAATAGAAGCCGGGAAAATTTATCTCGTGATTCATGTGGAAGAACGGCCACGTATCTCGCGATTCTCTTTCAAGGGGATTAAGAATAGCGATGCAGAAGACCTGAGAAAGAAACTGGAGTTGCGGGCAGGTAGTATCTTCACAGAAAACATGCGCAGCCTGACCGTCAACACGGTGAAGAACTATTATATAGACAAAGGATTTCTATCGGTAGATGTAGAGATAGACGAAGCGAAAGATTCCTTGTTGGCGAACAGCGTGCTGGTGAAAATCAAAGTGACGAAAGGGGTGAAGGTGAAGATTGAGGAAATCAATATCATCGGGAACCATGAACTTTCAGAAGCTGCTCTCAAGCGGAAGATGAAAGACACGAGAGAGAAAGTGAAGTTTGATTTGGATGGACTGTTTCGGTTTAAGAAAAACTTTGAACGCGATTCTATTTTCAAAGTTCGTTGGTATCAGGTCATAGGAAGTATTTCACCTTTGAGGATATGGGAATACTCTGCCCCCCATGTGAATCTGAATATTTTCAAATCATCCAAATTCAAGACGGATGATTATGAAAAGGATAAACAAAAAATTGTTGAGTTCTATAATAGCAAAGGCTATCGAGACGCACGGATAGTGCATGACAGTGTGTATTTGGTAGATCGCAAGAATATGCGCATTAATTTAGTGGTGGATGAAGGCGCAAAATATTATTTCCGGAACATTTACTTCAACGGCAATACGAAATATCCGGATTCGCTCATAGCCCGAATTGTCAATATAAAGAAGGGGGAGGTCTATAGTCAGAAATTGTTGGATGAACGAATATTCATGAATCCGAACGGAGGCGATTTGAGCTCCTTATATATGGATGATGGGTATCTTTTTTTCAGTGTTACCCCGATGGAGGTGAAAGTAGAGGGAGATTCCATTGATATAGAGCTGCGTATCAATGAAGGAGCGCAGGCAACCATCAACGAAGTACGGATTGTTGGAAACACGAAGACCAACGAAAAAGTAATTAGACGAGAGCTCCGCACACTTCCGGGCAACAAATTCAGTCGGACGGATCTGATTCGCTCGCAAAGAGAGATAGTGAACTTAGGATACTTTGATCCGGCTCAGTTGGATGTTATCCCGATTCCCAATCCTGAAAATGGAACGGTGGATATTGAATATAGGGTAACGGAAAAGCCTTCTGACCAATTAGAACTCTCTGCCGGTTATGGAGGCCGCGCTACGGCGACGAATACCGGAGGATTGTTTGGAACACTCGGTGTCAACTTCACCAATTTCTCCATCAAAAATATTGTTGATAAAAAGGCCTGGTCTCCGCTTCCGTCCGGTGATGGCCAGCGATTGGGCATTCGGGTGCAGACCAACGGAAGGGCTTTTCAGTCCTATAGTGTTTCGTTTACGGAACCTTGGTTGGGAGGCAAAAAACCACAAGCGCTCAACTTCGCTTTCAACCGCCTGCGCGCCAATTCGCTGGATCCTGCTGACTTCACAAAAATCACGGGCAAGTATTTTTCTACCAGCGTTTATCTCGGACTGGGAACCCGCGTAAAATGGCCCGACGATTTCTTTACCGGCGAAATAGGCTTAGAGTTTCAGCATTATATCCTAGATAATTACGCCACCTTCTTTACCTTCTCTACCGGCAAAGCCGTGAACTTGAACCTGCAGTTGACTTTGTCGCGTGATTCTCGCGACCTAGTGGCCCCTACTTTTTATAATCGAGGTATCTACCTGATGTTTCAGGGCAAATTGACCCTTCCCTACTCCAGTTTATTCAACGCCCGCAAGAATCTATCTTTTGAAAGCTCTTTGCTTTCTGATGCAGAGCGCTATAAATGGGTGGAGTTCCATAAATGGAAAATACAGTTTGAATGGTATCTTCCTGTTTGGAAAAACCTAGTATTCAAATCATCAGCCAGCCTTTCTTTCTTGGGTTATTACAATCCGCGACTGGGCTATTCTCCCTTTGAACGGGTAGAGTTGGGCGGTGATGGATTAAGCAATATGAATGCCGCAGCACAGTTAGGACGTGATATTATTTCCATGCGCGGCTATCCGGTGGTCACCCCGCAAGGAGGAGCACCGATATACAATAAGTATTTTGTGGAGTTGCGCTATCCTATCTCCCTAAATCAATCTGCCACCATCTATGCCTTGGTATTTGGAGAGGCTTCCAATTTCTGGAATCGCCTGAGCGATTACCGGCCGTATGATTTAGCCCGCTCTACCGGAGTCGGAGTAAGAGTGTTCCTGCCTATGTTTGGATTATTAGGTTTTGACTATGGTCTGGGCTTTGACCGCACCAAATTCGGATTGCAGCCTACAGGAAAGAACATATTTGCCAAATACGGTCAGTTCCGAATCATTTTAGGTCGGGAGCCGGAATAATGATTTGTGAAAAAAATATAACGCATGTATCCTTGCACAGATAATTGGTCTAATCTTGTAAAAACGTAAATATTATGAAACAGACAGTCATATTAATAGCCGCTCTGATGATGAGCATTTCGGGTTTTGCGCAGAAATTTGCTTACGTGGACATGGAATATATACTGGGCAAAATGCCTCAGTACAGCGAAGCGCAGAAACAATTAGATGCCGTAGCCGCCGGTTGGCAGAAAGAGGTGGAAGCCAAAATGAAATCGGTGGATGATATGTATAAGCAGTTTCAGGCAGAACAGGTGCTGATGACCGAGCCGATGAAACAGCAGAAAATCAAGGAAATTGAAGCCAAGGAGAAGGATGTGAAAGAATTTCAGAAGGACAAGTTTGGTCCTAGCGGTGAGCTGTTCAAAAAACGGCAGGAACTCATCAAACCTATTCAGGACAAGATTTATGAAGAGATTCAGAAATTTGCTCTGGCTAAAACGTTTGATTTTATCTTCGACCGTTCCAGCGGGCCTACCATGCTTTATGCCGGCGACAAATACAACAAAAGCGACGATATTCTTTCGGCTTTAGGAATCACCCCTAAGCCATAAATTGTTTTCAAATACTGGTTTCTCTAAAAATTTATATTTGCGCCCCTTGACCAATAAAATAATAGTCCTTCTTATCGCATCACTCTTTATATCTGTAGGCACCATTCAGGCACAACAGAAATATGGACACATCAACTCGAGCGAGATACTGGAAGCCATGCCGGAGTATAAGCAGATGACGGCTGTTTTGGAAAAGAAACAAAAAGATGCCCAACTCCAGATGCAGAAGATGTATCAGGATTATCAGGCGCGCCAAAAAGAATTATCGGAATATGGCATGAGCATGATGATGGCCGTACGGGAAGAAAAAATGCTGGAACTGGACAGCCTGCAACAAACGCTTGATGGCTTTGAAGGCAAGGCCAGTGCTGATATACAAAAGATGCATGAGAAACTGATGACACCCCTCAACGACAAATACATTAAAATAGTGAATCAGGTAGCGAAAGAAAATGGGTATAGCTACATTTTCGATATTGCCGCCGGAATCTTGGTTTACTATCCTGAAAACAGCGGTGATATCACCAACATGGTCAAACAAAAAATGGGAATCAATTAATCAATCGAAAAAACAAAAACAGAAATGAAGAAATCACTTTTAGCAGTCCTTACTATTTTAGTTGCCTTTTGTGGAAGCGTCAACGCCCAACAGAAAATCGGACACCTCAACTCGCTTAATATTTTGCAAGCCATGCCCGAATTCAAGCAAATGACCGGTGATATTGACAAACAAAAGCAGGCTTACACCAAGGCGCTTGAATCTATGTACGGCGATTATGAAAAAAAGCAGAAAGACCTACAGGCTTTGAGTAACGACAAAGCCACTCCCGATCCAATCATTGAATCTAAAATTCAGGAATTGCAAGATTTGCAGAAAAGAATTCAGGATTTTGAAGAGAAGGTAAACGGCGATCTGCAAAAGATGCAACAGGAAAAATTGAAGCCCATCAATGAAAAATATATCAAGGCGGTGAAGGAAATAGCCCAAGCAAATAGCTACGCTTATATTTTGGATGTGGTTTCGGGCAGTATCCCTTACTTCACCGAAGGGCAAAATGACGTAACCGATCTGGTTATGAAAAAATTAGGAATTACTGCTGCGCCGCCGACTCCGGCTCCGGGCAAATAATTTCACAGTACTCAACAGCAGAAGCAAGTAAATCAGTAACAAGTGAAACAACAAAAACATCAGCCCATTGGTGTTTTTGATTCAGGCATTGGCGGCTTAACGGTCGCCAATGCTATTTCTAAACTATTGCCCCAAGAACAGATTATCTATTTTGGAGACACGGCAAACCTTCCCTACGGCGACAAATCGCCGGAACTGGTTCGCTCCTATGCACAAAAGATTACTGAATTCTTGCTGCATGAAAAACAGTGCAAAGCCATCGTCATTGCGTGCAACACCGCTTCGGCTGCTGCCTATGAATGGCTGCGCGATCAGTATAAAGGGGATGTGCCGGTTATCAATGTCATTGACCCGATGATTGAAGCCGTCATTGCCGATCAAGCCATTAAAAAAGTGGGCATCATCGCTACGCGAACCACCGTTGCTTCGGGCGTATATCAGGAGAAATTTTCGCGGCGAAGGCCGGAACTAAAATATGCGGCGGTAGCTACCCCTCTGCTTGCCTTGATGATTGAAGAAGGCTTCTATCACAACAACATCAGCAGCGCCATACTGGAAAAATATCTGGCTCGCAAAGAACTAAAAGACATTGATGCGCTGGTACTTGCTTGTACGCATTATCCGCTCATTAAAAATGAAATTTCCGCCTTCTATCACCACCGCATCAAAATCTTTGACTCTGCCGAAGTCGTAGCGGCCCGTTTGAAATGGATTCTCGAAAAAGAAAACCTTGATTCAGATAAGAAAACGGCCCAGGACAAATTCTTCGTTTCCGACTTCACCGAATCTTTTGAAAAAACAACCCAGATTTTCTATGGCCATGCCATCCATTTGAAGCACTTAGACATTTGGAAATAAAGGAATCCTAAATTCAAGTTCGTCTCTTCCAACTTCTGCAACAGCCCTCCTGATTCCATCAATAATCTTGCCTGTTTTTGCAGCGGTTTTGGGTATTCCTGTCACAGACTTACATATTCCTATCACAGAAATAGCTATTTCCGTAGCTGACTCCCCTAATTCCGTGGCGAACTTCCCTATTCTTATAACAGACTTACCTATTTCTGCGACGGACTTACCTCATTCCGTCACGGACTTACCTCATTCCGTCACGGACTTCCCTCATTCTGTCACGGACTTCCCTCATTCTGTGACAGAATGAGTCTAGATATTTGGGAAAACAGACTATAAAATTGTTAATTCATAGATAAACGCAAAATTTTGATGAAAAGACGATTTTTTCGCTATATTTAGATGCGCATGATTCAGGAGGTTTAAAATCACAATATTCTGAGATTAAATTTGAAGATATGCGAGTTATAACACACAAATGTTTTGGCAATCATTAACAGAATCGTACTTTTACTCAACAATTATGGAAAGATACCCGGACAGCAAGAATGAGATGTAGTTGGTGATTTTGGTTTCCCCTTGAAGGAAGAACATAGGGTGTGATAGCTGAAGGGTTAGCATTGGTGTTGAACAAAGGATAGATTCTTTTATCAATAAACTCACATAAACCTAAAGCCATGAAAAAATCTCTCCCGTTCCTTGTATGCCTACTCCTCATCTTTTTCGGAAAAACATTTCTCAGCGCTCAAGACATGAAATGGGCCATTCGGGTAGGCGGCTCGGGCAAGGATATAGGCTTTAACGTAGCGGTGGACAGCAGCAAGCGCACCTACGCTGCGCAGCAAGTCATTAGCGGTACGAGCGTCAATTTCAACGGCAGTTGTACCATAACGGGAGGGTCTAACAGTTATGATGTGTCCTTTGTGCGGTTGGATACTGTCGGCGCCTGTACTTCATCAAAATATATCATTACCCAAAACGATAACGTCATGGGTTTAAGACTGGATAGCCTGAATAATATCTATATCGTAGGCAATAGGTCAGGAACAAATTCTCTTTGCACCTCACAGGCCACCTCCGGTCAGGACATCTTGCTGGCCAAACTAGGTTCAACCGGTACCTGCTCTTGGGGGAAAAAGATAGGTGGATCAAGTGGTGATTATGGATACCGCCTTAGCTTAGACCGCGATGGTAACATTTACATCACGGGCAGTTTTGCGGGCAGTTTCTCTTTTGAAGGAACATCGCTTTCCTCCAGTGGCAGCAATGACGGATTCATCGCTAAGTTCAATAACAGCGGAACCATACAGTGGGTAAAAAATTCGGCGGCACCGGGGATGACTTTGGGTATGGAATCTCTAACGTGGTGGATGGCTACCTTTATGTATGTGGACGTTTTCAGAATACGGGCACCTTTGGAACACTATCGGCTGTCAGCGCCGGTGGATACGATGCCTTTATTGCCAAAGTGGATGCTTCTAATGGCAGCTTCGTTTGGCTACGAAGAGCAGGGGTGACAGGTGCGCAGAATGAAAATGGCATTCAGGTGGTCATGGATAAATCAGGTAATGCCATATATACCGTCTTAGCCAATACAGGTGCCATATTTGGTACAGACACGATTCCCTATCTATGTGAAGCGGTAGTTATGTACGATTCAAACGGTAATGTGCAATGGACTCGGACGATGGGAAAAGCTGCCGGGTATATCGGGCCCAGCGTAACATTACATGATTCCACTATTTACTTTGCAGGTGCTGTCGGTGCCACTACTTCTATCGGTTCCTTTACGGCTACCACAGCGGGTAGTGCTGATATACTGATTGCCGCATTGGATTATTCCGGCAAACCGCTCTGGGTAAAAACGTATGGCAGCACCTCATCTGATTATGCTATGGAAATAGCTTGTGATAAAGACGGGGATTTGTATGTTGCCGGTGTTTTTGGGGGTACGGTGAACTTTGGCGGCATCAGCCGTACATCGTCGGGATCTAATGATGTCTTTTACTTCAAAGCCACCCCACCGCTTCTCATCACGAAAGTAGCGGAAGGTGAAAACATGGTGTGCGGCACCGGAGCCTTTGACGTAGAATATAGGGCTGGCATTACTTATGACACTACGAATGTATTTACGGTTCAGCTATCCGACACCGCTGGCAGTTTTGCCAATCCGGTTCCAATAGGAACGTTAAGCGCTACTACTTCAGGTACCATCACAGCGTCCATACCAGATACAATCCCTGCTAGTAGTAAATATAGGTTAAGAATTGTTGCTTCAAATCCATCTGCTACGGGAGCCGAATACACAACCAATTTCAGACTATCCCAAATCCCATCCGCCCCGACACCACCCGCCCCACAAACCTCTTGCAGCGACACTGCCGTGCTCTTTACGTTTGACAGCATCCAGCCCGGCAGCGGCGGTAATCAAATTGAATGGGCTTTGAGCAGTTCTTTTGATACCACCGAAATCATTGAGAGTAATGGCAGTATAAATCGCTTGGTGGAATCAGGGGCTATGGATACGCTCTGGATGAGGAGCAGGGATAGCATAACCGGTTGTGTGAGTGAAATAGTTTGGACAGCAGGGGGGGTGAATGAGTTGCCTGAGAATGTTACTCCTTACACTGTTGATACTATGGTATGTGCCGGCTCGTCTACTTACATCAAGATTCCTAATTCACAAGTGGGAGTGTTGTATGAATTGATGGTGAATAGTGTAGTCGTAAATATTGAATTTGGTACGGGGGACACATTGAATATCAGTACAGGAGTTATTGACACGAATACCATGTTTACTGTGGCGGCCATAGATACTGGTACAGGATGTTTAAAGGAATACGCTTCTGTGAATGTAACTATCCCGCCAATGATGGATACCGTTATGTTTAATACAGGGGATACCATACTTTGTACAGGCAGCACGAGTTGTTATACGGCAGCAGCGACTAATAGTGTTTCAATAGTTTATTCAATAAACGGCGGTGGTGCGGTGATTGACTCTGCCAGCGGATGTCAGCCAGGTGACGAGCAGCTTTACCGTCAAAGCCACCTGTTTCGGGTTGTTGGGTTGTGATACGATAGAAGGGTTCATGAACGTATATGTGCCTTATATTACCATCAGTATGCCTTCACCCCTTGGGGTGTTGAGCGATACTCCACACCTCTTCATTATGGAGCCTATAAGTGTTGGTGGAAGAGGAAATCTAATTGAATGGTCCGCAGACAGTGCCTTTACTGCATCCTATACAGATACCTCTCCCACCTCTATTTCAGCTATAGTAAATCCGGGGGCTGATACGCTGATATGGCTGCGGGCAATAGATAGTGTTACTGGCTGTGTTTCTAAGGCAGCTACCATACAGATGATTGTCATGTCAACAGACACCTTGCCAGACCCTGTTTATGATACTATCATTACCCAATGCGTGGGGACCTCTGTTGAAATTCCCATAGCCAATACACACGGCGGATATTTATACAGCCTGAGAATTGACACCACCGTGGTAGCCAGTTCTTTGGGAAATGATGACGTGCTGATCTTGAACACGGGCGCTATTGACACAATGACTCTATTTAATATAATTGCTGCCGACACCACAAAAACCACCTATGAGATACTGGACTCTGCTATTCTGGTGATGGTATTGGAGCCGGTGGACACCCCGATTTTTTATGAGGGAGATACTTTTGTTTATGCGTTGGACAGCTTGGTCTATATCGCCGTGGCGGAGAATGCCGTTTTCACCAACTATAGTATTCTAAGCGGTGACGCAACTATTGACACCTTAACCGGCGTCGTGTTCCATCCCAATTCCGATTTTGTGGTGAGGGCTACTGCCACAGGTCTTACCGGCTGTGGTACGACCACGGCTGACCTGCAAGTCACAGTTACCAACATAGCCTCGCCTATTGCCCCCGAATCGCAATATGTAGTGGCAGATAGCTTTGAAGCTAAAACCGTCACCCTCAGTGCCGTGCAAGCAGGTGAGGGTGGCGATGAAATTGAATGGGCGGTGAATCTAGATTTTGACAACTCGACTATTGTTTCTTCTCCGGCTGATATCGGCTTAATGCTGGAGGCTGGTTCCGACTCCCTGATCTGGCTGCGGAGCAGGAACAGTACCACCGGGAAAGTGAGCAGGTCCTTGAGGAGGCAAAGGAAGAATGAGTACAAAGTTATGAGTGCGGGTATTTTGGATAAAACCCATTGGGAATATAATGCAGAACGTAGTGATGAGTTTACGTACGGAGATCTTGCGGAATTGCGCAATTCAGATAAATGGTTTTTCGGCATTTGCTTTGATGCTGGTTCCGCCTTACCAGTGGATTGCGATATCGAAAATTGTGCTACGCATTGGGTACTGGCAAAAAACGAATCCACAGGAAATTGGTATCAACAATCCGAGGACTACATAAATAATTACACCACTGAGACGGGAGACGGCGGAGAAGTAGATATATTAGATCCCGGTATTGCGGCATTTACCGCTACCAAGTTAGCCCTCCCCAAGACATCTCCCTACAATGCCACCACCTGCGCTTATCCATTTGAAGCTCCTCTATCTTTCCATTACCAATCCGGAGGAGTGGTGGCTAAAAATTTTGTGGTGAATCTTAGTGAAACATCTCTCATGGAGTTGCGCTGCATTACACCAGCTGGCACCGGAGCATGGCCTTCATTTTGGACTTTTGGCGGTAGTTTTGAATTCGATATGTTTGAAAATTATAATGGTGCCTCAAAAACTACTTCTAATGTTCATGACAATGATCGGCCAGAAGGTCAGAGGGGCTGTCAATATTCGACTTGGAAAAAAACGGACTGTGATTATTCACAGGACTGGCATACTTACTCTATTCTGATCAATACAGAGGAGATAATATTTTTTGTGGATGGCAAAGAAACCCGTTCTATAGACCGAACGGTCAATCCATATCCTCAAAATATGACAAATGGTAATAAAGGAATCCTCACCTTTGGCCTAGGAATTCAACAAGGCGCGGATGATGAGTCCTATCAGATGCTGGTGGATTACTTTCGTTATTATACTCCGAAGGCAAACACCGGAAGCGAATGTAATATCCCGAAACGAAGCCTGCAAAATTTAGATGTTTGCACTGCGAAAACACTTGAAAATACTCGCTACTCATCTACCCTTTCACACCATTACCCTGCACCAGTTGTTAACAGCTTTATTCACGTTACCAGAGATATCACCGGTGCCAATTTGGGGGTTATTTCATCCGGCTCAAACACCAAAGTGTTTTTTAATAGCTATACCCTGTGTGGCATCGCCACACAATATTCGAATGGGCTTTGGACAGAATCAGCCATTCTGCCGGTCGAGTTTTTCAAAGTATGGCTTCCTTTTCATGGTAAAGTCAACATTCCCTTACCTCGTTTCCCGGATGTGAAAAATTACATCACGCCAGTGACCGAAAAGCTGGTTTATTACCAAAGTTTGGGTAACCGGCTTCAATATTACAGCTATAATAGCTTCTGGGGATTGTGGGAAAAGCGGATTCCGCTGATAGCAGGTAAAAAAAACAGACCGATTCCAGCCAACTGTGCTGGCTACCTGAATACAGATTTTGCGGGTAGGATATGGTATAAAGGAACCGACAAAAAAATATGGTGTTGGAATCCCCTTTTGAAGGAGCATACCAGCTTGAACCATACTAGCCTCGTAGAGGGATCTATGGTGATGCATACTTGTGGCTGCCTCACTTATTATTGCGACAACCAACATAACCTCAGGCAAATGCAATGGCACAATGGAACGTGGACTTCATCTGCCAATCCGGTGGTTGACATCTGGGAAATACCGCTACACGGCACTATTCCGCAACATGTTAATATTTTGGGTGATTTGCTGATAGACGAAGCAGAAGGCCGGTCGCGGGTTTACTTTATAGGTAGCAACCACGCAGTTTATTATTATTCATGGATAACTCAAGAAACCGTAAAATTAAAATTCAGTTCTGTACAGGATGCCAATAACAATGAGACACGATGCGAGCTCTATCACAATGCCGCATCGCAATTAACTTTAAGCCCCGATGGAAATATGATATACTACCGCGGTACGGATGATAAAATTTGGTATTATTTCAGTGATCGTGAAGACTCTAAAATACTTATTGATAACGATGAACTGCTTCTTGTTGCCCGTGAGAACTGGAATAAAACCCCCATGGATTATTCATCATCCATTATGGGGCCGATGGCTTTTAAGCCGGGTCCTTTTGGAGATTTATATTATGCCGGTCAACGGAATAAATTACATGTGGTGAAATGGGTGTCTGCTGATATCCCAGCTCCTTGCCCAGAAAGCGACGGCTGGCAAATTGCTTCATACAAAACGGATAATAGCAATGGCACAGATATGCCAGAAGTTAAAGATTCCCATGATTCATCACGTGCGGCACTAGATACAAGCAATGTTATTAGTGTAAAAGTTTACCCTAACCCATCTCATGATGTTTTTTTTATTGAAATAGCCGGGGTTGAATCTGGTTCTTTCATAGATATTCAAATTGAAACCCCTGCCGGGAAGGCAGTTTTTGAAAGCAGGCAAAGAATAGCTGCCGGTTCAAAATATCACCACTTGAGATGGGATGCTGATAATGTGCCCTTAGGTTTGTATCTTTATAAAATATATTCCGGCAAAGGTCAGGTGTCTTACGGAAAGATCATTAAAATGTAGCTATGAAGTTCTTTATCATATTCACTGTATGTTTAGTTGGGTCATTGACAGGCCTCTCCCAATATACCTTCATCAAACAATGGGATAAGCGGTACGGAGGCTTTGAGCGTGATAGAGCAAAGGTAATATTACAGACGCGGAATAGCGGATATCTAATTGGTGGCTATTCAGAATCTTCTTTAAGTGGCGATAAAACAGAAGATTCCCGGGGCGGGTATGATTACTGGCTGGTCAAGATGGATTCCAACGGCACCAAAGAATGGGATAAACGCTTTGGTACTACGGGCTTTGATGTCTTTGAAACTATGGTAGAAACAAAAGATGGGGGTTTCCTCTTAGGTGGCTATAATGGAGGTGCTTTAAACGGAGATAATACCCAAGCCGGAAAAGGCGGCACTGATTATTGGATTGTGAAAGTAAGTGCCGGAGGCATCAAAGAATGGGATAAGCGATACGGGGGTAGTAGGGATGACGACCCTAAAACAATTATCTGCACTAATGACGGAGGGTACCTCATTGGCGGAGGCTCTACATCAGGTGTAAGCGGCGACCGTACCTGGCCCAACTGGAACACCTGGTTTGTACCCACTTATGACTATTGGATAGTGAAAACCGATTCGCTGGGTAATTATGAGTGGGATCGGGCTTATGGGGGTAATAAAGATGATATGCTTCGGTCGGTAATCCAAACCGTGGACGGAGGATATTTATTAGCAGGATATTCCAGTTCTGACAGCAGCGGCGACCGGACACAGCCCAATTGGAACCCCAACCCGAGCAATTCACAACAACCTGACGGCTGGATAGTCAAAATAGATTCCGTAGGGAATAAGCAATGGGATAAGCGATTTGGAACGACGCGCTCAGATTATCTTTATTTTAATTTTAATACTGAAGAGGGGGGCTACATAATGGGTGGACGAGGCGAGGGTGGAATTGAGGGTGAGAAGGAAATAATAAAAGGTAGTTTTTGGCTTATTAAGATTGGACTAACCGGCATTAAGGAATGGGAAGCAGGGTTTAGTGCTGGTGCCGATTTTACCGATATGTCTAAAACTTCTGATGACGGATATCTTATATCTGGCAATGCTACATCAGCCGTGATAATCAAGGATAGTAGCTCATTCGATAAAACGGAAAGTAATTTAGGTCTTCATCAGTCCTGGATATTAAAACTTGACTCCCAGGGTAAGAAGCAATGGGATAAAACTATTTTTTCTTTAGGGGATGACCAGGGATGCTATGCCGTTCAAACTACAGATGGTTGTTATGCGATGGCCAACTCCACAAACGGAGACATTGGCGGTTATCAAAGCCACCCCAATCGCGATACTATCGTAACTTGGAATTCTTACGATTACTGGGTGCTGAAATTTTGCATGGAACCATTTAATGCAGTAGATGATTTGAATAAGGAGGATGTAAAAGTATTGGTGTATCCTAATCCATTTACATCGGATGTTTCTATTGCAATAACAAAAGAAGGTATCAGCGAAGCCACGTTTACAATCAGCAACGCGAAGGGGCAGGTAATCTATAATAGAAAGGAAACTAACCTGGGCAGCGGTTATACTAAGAACCTTGATTTAGCACCGTTACCTAATGGAGTTTACTTTATTGAGGTCATTATGAATGGAGAAAGGGTGGTGAGGCAGGTGGTGAAGGAATAGCTTTTTCGAGAGTATGTTTCGGTTTAACATCCACAAAACATCGGATTTATTCCCCTGTTGATAATTTCTATTGCCCTACCTGCCAAGGGTCATAAACCTCAAAACATTAAAAGCACTAAATATGCAGCCATTCCAATCAGGACGAAATGAATCAGATAGAGATATACGAAACGCCAGATAATCAAACACATGTGGAGGTGCGGTTTGAAGAAGAGACGGTTTGGTTAACGCAAAAGGAAATTGCGGTGGTATTTGGCACCGAAGTTCCAGCAGTGAATAAACACATCAAAAATATTATTAGCGATAGGGAATTAAACAAAGCAACTATTTCCAAAATGGAAATAGTTCAAAAAGAGGGCAAGCGAATGGTAGCCCGAAATGTTGAGGTATATAATCTTGACATGATTATATCTGTAGGCTATAGAATTAATTCACAAAGAGCTACCCAATTTAGGGTTTGGGCAACCCAACGGTTAAAAGATTATTTGGTGAATGGCTACGCCATCAACAAAAAACGCTTAGAGGAACTGGGCAAAATGGTTCAACTCATTGAAAAATCGGGCAAAACCGAAACGCTGCAATTGCAGGAAGCCAAAGGATTGCTCGAAATCCTGAGCCATTACACTAGAAGTTTTGTGCTACTCAATCAGTATGACAGCCACAAGCTCCAACCCGGCAAGTTGAACGAAACTATTACTTATGAGATAGAATATTCGGAAGCCAAAAATGCAGTAGCTGAGTTGAAAACAATTGATGGCGAAAAAAGGAGGCAACGGTTCTATTCGGTAACGAAAAAGATGAAGGGTTTAAAAGCTCTCTGGGTAATATCGTACAAACCTTCGGAGGACAGTATCTATATCCGAGCATAGAAGAGCAGGCGGCTCACTTGTTGTACTTTGTTATCAAGAACCACTCTTTCAATGATGGCAATAAGCGGATAGGTGCGTTTTTATTTGTTTGGTTTTTGGAGAAAAATAAACATCGCTTCAAAAGCAATGGGGAGTTAAAAATCAATGATACCGGACTTACAGCCATCGCACTTCTAGTGGCACAAAGCAGTCCTGAAGATAAGGAAATCATCGTCCAGTTGATTATTGCTTTGATTGCAGACAGCAGATAAAAGCCCTTTTTATCCTCTGTGGATAATTTTTATTGCCTTACGAATCAGGCCTTTACAACGACAATTGGATTTATTTTTCATTCGGCTATTGACTTTAGTGTTTTTAGCCATTATATTTGCATCGTCTTTTAGTTCAGAACACCCATAAAAAGGCTCGGAACGAAAAAGACAAACCCACCGAAAGGCGGGTGAAGCAAACCGCCGCCTCCCGGTAAAATAGTCGGGACAGGCTATGCGGGTCACGCATACAGCGGTCCAGAAAACTGTAGAGCTACTTTGAAATAGTAATCAAGCAACGATTTATAGCCCACGATCAGTAGGGGTGCCTCTGCCCGAAGGAATTATCTCCCTACTATCACTTTTCTGGTGAAGCTATGCTCCTTTCCATCAACAGAAATGAAGTAAATACCCGGCGATAAACCACCAATGCTGAGTACCGGTTCTTCTTTTCCGGTAACAGGCAAAGTAGCAATACGAGTTCCTGATGTAGAACTAAGGACCAGATTTTCAGTTCCTTCCGGAATGTTTTGAAAACGCCACACCCCATCAGAAGGATTGGGATAGACTTCAAAAGCAGGTGTATTATCTTCTGATAGTTGTAGCCCCGAAATAATCGAAGGGCTACAAGCTTCCGCACCAAAAACATTCGAATAGTTTGATGCCCAGAAAACAACATTACAGCCTTGGTTATTATCCAATACTTCATAGTCACTATCAGTGATCAAATTTTGTCGGTCGGCACTAAGTACTTTCCTATTACCGGGCCAAGTTCTTGAACCGTCCGGACGAATGCGCTGAATGGCCAAGACGGAGCTTTCCAATCCTTGCCAAACGTTGACTATAGAGCCGCTGTCGCTGACTGCCAGTTTAGGAAATCCATAAACTCCGCTAGAGGTATCCACCATCATTCCCGAAGCAATGAGCTGTTTATTACCCGATGAATCCAATTTTTGGATCATGCTGAAATATGTTGGAAGTTTTCTTGACTCCACCCAGGTAACATAAAGGGTGTCGCCCACCAACTTGGCGGAAGAATGTTGCGGAAAGTATTGCGACGTGTCAGACATGCGTACCCTGAGGTTTGACCACGCAAAGGCTCCTTGTGCGGTAACCTTTGTAGCCACTACGTTCGAACTCGAATTGTCCCAGACGACATAAAGATTCCCTCGCGCATCGGGCTGCATAGTGATATTACCCGAAAACCCGTTGAGCGTACCCCCTGAAGTAATATCAAGAGGATTGACCCACATCATATTTCCTTGCAAATCAAAACGCTGTATATACATGGTAGATCCCACACCATTTCCTTTCGACAAGGCAAAAACCATTTTGATTATCCGTCTGCGAGCGATAGTCATAACCATAAAGTGTTTGGGTTTTTGAAAGTGCCGGCCATCGAAGATTGCCGTTAAAATCTATGCGGTTGTACGTTAAGCCACTTGAGCCGCCAGTATATGTGTAAGAGTGCACAATAAAAGCACCCGAATCATTCGGAAAAATATTGAACCCGGGCAGATCCATATAGAGAAATCCATTTCCACTATAGGCTACTGTTGTTGGCTGTGCCCACAGATCGCTGCCCGCACTACTAATATATTTGCAGAACACCGTATCGTGTGCATTTGTAAAACCTTGTTGAAACCAACTAAGCAGCACGCCCGACTGCCAGGCCGCCACCCGATAGCCCGTGGTGTTCCGACCGGTGTCAGTTAGTACCTTCCCGTCAGCCGCCCATTGTGCCAGTCCATCCTGATCCAAATGTTGCGCATACACCTGTTTTTTGCCTGCATCAAGTCGGTTATCCAACCAAAAAACAAAATATCCGCCGCTACCGTCGTCAAGCACCTGAATATTAGTTTGATTTCCCGTTGCATTGCATAGAGCCATTGGATGCAAATTGTCTGAACTGAATTGTGCACGACTATTCAACACCACCATTGTCAGCACAAGAAAAGCGTAAATGTTTTTCATAATAAATGTTTTTTAGGTAAGGTAAAATTAGAAATTCCGTAGGAATAACTGTCTGGCTTTTCTACTTGGGCGAACCATATCGTCTTGAACGGCTGGGGCGGCGTACCAAACCTATAAAAGTTCACTGTGCATCAATATAGCTTTATCTCTTCGCGAATTGCCTATGCTATTAACCGGAAGATTGTGCGGACTTTTTGAATTGGGAGCATTTATGTTTCGGACTCTTTTTTATCGGGAATCCAATTTCAAAAACTACTTTTGCGCGCAAATTCCCTCCCCATGCAAAAACAGATCAAATCAGCGCTCATCTCCGTTTATTATAAAGACAAGCTAGACCTGATTGTGAAGGAACTCCATCACCTTGGAGTCAAAATATATTCTACCGGTGGCACCCAGAGTTTCATTGAAGGATTGGGCATTCAGGTAACCGCTGTAGAGAATCTTACCTCCTACCCTTCTATTCTAGGTGGACGAGTAAAAACCCTTCACCCAAAGGTTTTTGGAGGAATTCTGGGAAGGAGGGATACGGAAAGTGACCGGCAGGAGATGAAGCAATATGAGATTCCTGAAATTGATTTAGTTATCGTGGACCTCTACCCATTTGAAGAGACGCTAAAGGCGGGGAAAAGTGCTGATGAGATTATCGAGAAAATAGACATCGGTGGCATCTCTCTGATTCGTGCCGCCGCAAAGAATTTTAAGGATGCCATCATCGTGGCTTCTAAAGATGATTACAGCACTTTGTTGGAATTGCTTCAAACTAAAAAAGGGATTTCGGATATAGACGACCGCAAGAAATTTGCCACTAAAGCCTTCATGGTTTCTTCTCATTATGACACCCGTATTTTTGAATATTTCAACCGCGATTCGGGCTTCGATGTTTTCAAGAAAAGCGAGCTGAATGGCAAGGTGCTTCGCTATGGAGAGAACCCACATCAGCGAGGCCTTTTCTATGGCGATTTGAACGAGATTTTCGACATTTTGAACGGAAAAGAATTATCCTACAACAACCTAGTGGATGTAGATGCTTCTTTGAGCCTGCTCGCTGAATTTGATGAGCCCACCGTAGCCATCATCAAGCACACCAATAGCTGCGGTCTGGCTTCGCGGAACAATATCACCGAAGCATACAAGGCCGCCTTTGCCTGCGATACAATTTCTGCCTTCGGTGGAATCATTGCTGCCAATCGCAATATTGATTTGGCAACTGCCAAAGAAATGAACACTCTTTTCTTTGAAGTGTTGATGGCTCCCTCATTCGATGAAGATGCTTTGGCTGTTTTAAAATCTAAGAAGAATAGAATTATTATCAGACTCAAGAAATCAGACATAAGACCTCAGGCAAAACAATACAAGAGTTTGTTGAACGGCGTTTTGGAACAAGAAGCTGATTTAAAGATTGAAGGTCAAAATGAATTCAAGGTAGCTACTTCACAAGCCCCTACCAAACAGGAAATGGCGGATTTGGCTTTTGCGGTAAAAGCGGTGAAGCATCTTAAATCCAACGGTATTGCTCTGGTGAGGAATCAGCAATTGGTTGGCATGGGCTGCGGACAAACCTCTCGTGTAGATGCCCTGCAAGGCGCGATCAAAAAGGCCAAGGAATTTGGATTTGCCCTGAATGGCGCGGTCATGGCCAGCGATGCTTTCTTTCCATTTCCGGATTGTGTAGCTATTGCCCACGAGGCGGGCATCACCGCCATTGCCCAACCGGGAGGCAGTATCAAGGATCAGGATTCGGTGGATGCGGCCAACAAAAACAATCAAGCGATGGTGATGACCGGGATCCGGCATTTTAGGCATTGATACTTCCGGCTATACAGGAAACATGACTTTGTTTATAAAGCAGGAGAATAATGATTAGTTTTTCTCTACTTTGCGCACCATTGCAAACCCTTAGAAACCCGTTCAAAGCATGGCTTTGTTTAATTTTTTAACCCAGGAAATCGCCATAGACTTAGGCACGGCGAACACACTGATTGTTCACAACGACAAAGTGGTGGTGGATGAGCCTTCTATAGTGGCTATTGATCGGCGCACCGATAAAGTGATTGCCGTAGGGCAACGCGCGATGCAGATGCATGAAAAAACGCATGAGAACATCAAGACGGTTCGTCCGTTGAAGGACGGGGTGATTGCCGATTTCCGTGCAGCGGAAAGCATGATACGGGAAATGATCAATATGATCTATGATAAGAAGAAGCCACTATTTCCGCCACGCTATCGAATGGTGATTTGTATTCCATCAGGCATTACCGAGGTAGAGAAACGCGCGGTGAAAGATTCGGCAGAACAGGCAGGAGGGCAAGAAGTAAAAATGATTCATGAGCCCATGGCCGCCGCCATTGGAATCGGTATTGATGTGGAAGAGCCCAACGGCAACATGATCATTGATATTGGCGGTGGAACAACCGAGATTGCGGTGATTGCCCTTTCAGGAATTGTGTGTGACCAATCTATTCGCGTAGCAGGTGATGAATTTACTTTGGATATTGTGGACTATATGCGTCGTCAGCACAACATGCTGATTGGCGAAAGAACGGCTGAAAAGATTAAAATCCATGTAGGATCTGCTTTGACTGATTTGGATACTCCGCCCGATGATTTTGCGGTGAATGGTCGCGATTTGATGACCGGTATTCCAAAACAGATTATTGTATCGTATTCAGAAATCGCACATGCCATTGACAAGTCTATTTCAAAAATTGAAGAAGCAATTTTGAAAGCGTTAGAAACTACACCACCGGAATTGGCGGCTGATATTTTTAAAACCGGTTTATACCTCACCGGTGGAGGTGCGTTATTGCGCGGCCTTGATAAACGGATTAGTCAAAAAACGAAATTACCGGTTCATGTAGCAGAAGACCCCCTACGGGCGGTAGTGCGTGGAACAGGTATCGCACTCAAGAACATTGACCGGTTCACTTTCCTAATGGATGATTAAACAAAGTTGACAGTTGGCTGTTCACGGTTGACCATAATATAGGTTTGTATTTTCCGTGAACTGCAAACCGAAGACCGTAAACTTTTACAAGTGTATAATCTCTTTCGATTTTTCGTCCGCTACCATCTTTTCTTTCTTTTTCTCTCGCTGGAAGTTTTTTGTTTTTATCTTATTTATCGAAACAACCGCTATCAACACGCTGCATTTATCAATATAGCCAATAACATGAGCGGGCAGGTGTATGAAACTTATTCAGGAGTGACCGATTACCTATATCTTGGAAAAATAAACGACAGCCTAGTGGTCGAGAACGCTGAGCTTCGGGCTCAGCTGCTCGAATCTCAATATGATAATCGGATAGATTCTGGCAGCGTGAGCGATTCGAGTGGAAAATATATCCAGCAATACAAGTATTTGACAGCGCGGGTGATTCGCAATTCGGTCAATCAATCGTCCAATCTCATTTATCTTAATAAAGGAAGCCTTCAGGGAATTAGTAAACAAATGGGGGTGATCAATGCCAACGGGATTGTGGGACAGGTTATCAACGTGACCGATCACTATGCTGTAGCAATGAGTGTATTGAGTAAAGATTTTAAGGTAAGTGCTAAATTCAAAAAGAACGATTACTTCGGCAATCTACATTGGACCGGTATGCAGTCTAACATTGCTATTCTGGAAGAAATACCAAAGCATGTGCCGGTGGTGGTAGGTGATACTATTGTGACCAGCGGTTTCTCAGAGCTATTTCCAAGGAATATCATGATAGGGACGGTTAAAAAAATGAAAGCGCAGGCCGACAAAAACTTTCTCGACATTACCATCGCTCTTTCCACTAACTTTGGGAACCTAAGTTATGTCTATATCGTGAATGACCTGAAGAAAAGCGAATTGGCTAAATTAGACAGCTCTACTGTAAAACATGATTAACCAGATTCCGGTCATACTCTTTCGGCTCCTGCTCTTGCTTTTGGTGCAGGTCATTCTTTTCAGCAACATGAATCTGAGTTCGCTGGTTATTCCTTATGTTTTCCCTTTGTTCGTTTTACTCTTGCCGTTTGAAACGCCTCGTTGGCTGCTAATGTTGTTGGGCTTTATATCCGGTTTGACGCTGGATATATTTCTGGGATCTACTGGCATGCACGCCGCTGCTGGAGTTTTAATAGGGTATCTGCGTCCTTTCCTAATTAATGCCATTACACCCAAAGGAACCGAATTCGAAATCAGCCCTAATATTTATGCTCAAGGCGTAACTTGGTTTGTGTTTTATCTCGGCATTTCAATGTTCCTGTACCTCTTCTTTTATTTTCTTGTAGAGGCCGCCACTTTTCTCAACTTTTTCCTACAAATGTTGAAAATTATTTTGAGCACTGTCGCTTCTGTTTTCTTTATGTTGATCTTCCTCTTTTTGTTTTCGGCAAGGAGGAAACGTCGTTTCGTTTAACTCCCTATCTCGTTGAGCAAGGATATTTTTAAAACCCGGTATAAGATTATTCAAACCATCATCGTTTCATTTGCGGTGGTGTTTTTGTTGCGGCTGTTTTATGTCCAAGTGATTGACACAAAATATGTGACACAAGCACGCAACAATGCCATCAAGGAGTTGGACATTTATCCCACCCGTGGCTTGGTTTATGATCGTAAGGGGGAATTGGTGGTTTATAACGAAGCCATTTATGATTTGATGGTGATTCCTCGCCAGTCCAAAGGTTTTGACACTGCCAGAATGTGCGCACTACTTGATCTGACGAAGGAAGATTTGGATGATCGCTTTGTTCAAATGAAAAAATCAAGAGGATATTCTTCCTATAAACCAAACGTATTTATCAAACAAATTTCTTTGAAAGACTATTCGCGCCTGCAAGAATATCTTTATCTCTTTCCGGGTTTCTATGGGCAGGTTCGCACCATCCGTAAATACCCACACCGGGTAGCTGCTACTATTCTTGGCGACATTGGCGAAGTGGACGACAAACAGATTGACAAATCAAACGGCTATTATAAACCGGGAGATTACGTAGGGAAAAGCGGCATTGAAAAAGTTTATGAGAAAGAATTGGGCGGGCGACGCGGTAAAAAATTTGTTTTTGTAGATGTACACAACCGTGAAATGGGGAGTTTCAGTAACGGGGAGTTCGATACGCTTTCCGTTTCGGGTGACAATGTAGTGGCCACACTGGATATTCTATTACAGGAATATGGTGAAAAACTGATGCAGAATAAAAAGGGGAGCATCGTTGCCATTGAACCTTCCACTGGTGAAATACTAGCTCTAGTCAGCAGTCCGGGCTATGATCCGAATCTATTATGTGGCGCGGTGCGCGGTCATAATTTCAAACAACTTCTTTCCGATACTTTGCTGCCTTTATACTCCCGGCCAACCTTAGCCACCTATCCACCTGGCTCATCCTTCAAACCCATTGTTGCCCTAATCGCTTTGAACGAGGGCGTGCAAGGAGTCAATTATACGGTTCCATGTAATGGGATGTACCATTTTGCAGGATTGTCACTTCATTGTTCGCATCACCATCCTTCCGCAACGAATATCCAGTATGCACTGCAACAATCTTGTAATCCATACTTCTGGCAAACCTTTCGCAACACAATTGAAAACCGGAACTACCCTCGTATTCAGGATGCTTACGGAAAATGGGTGGAGTATTGCAAAAGTTTTGGGCTTGGTGTTAGAACCGGTGTAGACCTTCCCAGCGAAGTTACCGGCAATATTCCTTCAGTAAAGTATTTTGATAAACTCTATGGTGAAACCGGTTGGCATTCCTCTACCATTATCTCGTTGGGCATCGGCCAAGGAGAGGTGCTCACTACGCCTATTCAAATGGCAAACATGTATGCCTGTATTGCTAATCAGGGGTACTATATTACACCTCACATTGTCAAAAAGATTACCGACCCACTAACCGGAAAAGATGTAACCCACAAGTATGAAAAGCATACGGCTAGTATAAATAAAGAACACTTTGAGCCTGTGATTGAAGGGTTATTCCAAGTAGTGGAAATGGGTACCGCTAGAGCAGCTAGAGTAGAAGGTATCACTATGTGTGGCAAAACTGGTACAGCGCAAAACCCGCATGGCGATCATCACTCTATGTTTGCAGGGTTCGCCCCAAAAGACAATCCGAAAATCGCCATCGCCGTGGTGGTTGAAAACGGGGGCTATGGCGGAGTCTTTGCCGCTCCAATTGCCAGTTTAATGGTTGAAAAATATTTGAACGATACGATTCAAACCAAAAGGCTACCGATAGAAAAGAGAATGTTTGAATCAAATCTATTGCATAAATACGGAGTGAGTATTAATAAATCGGCACAAATGAGTGCCGAAGGCGATGAATAGTATGATTGGATAATCATGATAAAGCGCAAACAGGAGTCATTTACAGGGAAGATAGATTGGATAACGGTCCTGCTATATTTTGCGTTGGTGTTGATTGGTTGGCTGACTATCTATTCAGCTGTTTACAGCGATGAGACCAGAAACATTTTCAGTTCAACTACCAACAGCGGAAAGCAATTGCAGTGGATGATTGCCTCTATAATTATTGCGGCGGCCATTCTCATAGTGGACTCGCGTTTCTACGTCACGTTTTCCTATCCGGTATATGTATTGATCTTGTTGTTAGTAGTGGCGGTGATGTTCATAGGGGTTGAAGTGAAGGGACAACGAAACTGGATACGTTTCGGAGGATTTCAATTGCAACCCTCTGAGTTGGCTAAGTTTGCGGTGAGTTTGGCTTTGGCCAAGTATTTTTCCAACCTGAACGTTGATATGCGGAAATGGCGCGACAAATGGAAGGTCTTTGCGCTTATTGGCATTCCAATGGTAATTGTATTGGTGCAGGGAGATGCAGGCTTCGCAGTTGTATTTGTTGCCCTGGCACTCGTCTTATTTCGTGAGGGATTGGAATCCTATTTTCTTATAGTTGGCGCATCGGTGGTGGTTTTGTCGTTGCTAGCTCTGTTGTTCAGCCCCTATATCATCGGCGGCATATTATCTGTACTTGCTGCTATCTTGATTTACAATTTCTTTAAAAAACGAAAAGTGGTATGGACCATTTTAGCAATTTGGGTTCTCTCTACCGCCTATATTTTTTCCGTAAACTTTGCCTTCAATAAAATTTTGAAGCCACACCAGAAAGATCGCATTAATGTATTGCTTGGGAAAGAAGTAGAAGAAGGCCGAGACTGGAATATCCGTCAGTCCATTATTGCCATTGGCTCCGGTGGATTCATCGGGAAAGGCTACCTGAACGGCACACAAACAAAATTGAAATTTGTTCCGGAACAAAGTACCGATTTCATTTTTAGTTCTATCGGTGAGGAATTTGGGTTTGTTGGAAGCACAGCTTTAATCCTGATATATCTCGCCTTGTTTTTCAGATTGCTGTTTATGGCAGAACGACAGCGCTCGCGCTACAGTAGAGTCTATGGTTATTGTGTAGCCAGTATTTTGTTTTTTCATTTTCTAATCAACATTGGAATGACTATCGGTGTTGCTCCGGTCATCGGCATCCCCTTACCCTTTATCAGTTATGGCGGATCGTCTCTGCTTTCCTTCACCGTGCTGCTCTTTGTTTTCATCCGTCTGGATACACAGCGCTTTGAAATGATGCGTTAGTCATTTTTTAATCAAATTTTCTCTTCATGGTAACTAAAAAGAAAATATCCGTACCCAAAAAATCAAAGTCTAAATCGGTAAAGGAAAAGTATGCAGGACCGAATGATGGGAAAATCCGTTGCGGCTGGTGTCTCAGCAATCCGATTTATGTAAAATATCACGATGAGGAATGGGGCAGACCGGTGCATGATGACACCTTGCTGTTTGAATTTTTAGTGTTGGAAATCTTTCAGGCGGGATTAAGTTGGTTGACAATTTTGAAAAAAAGAGAGAACTTTCGCAAAGCCTTTGCGCAATTTGACGCTAAGAAAGTATCCAAGTATGATGAGAAAAAATACGAGTCTCTGATGCAGGATGCGGGCATCATCCGCAATCAATTGAAGATACGCGCCGCCATCAACAACGCACGGCGCTTTCTCGAAATTCAAAAAGAGTTTGGTTCCTTTGACAAGTATGTTTGGAGCTTTACCGGTGGTAAAACCTTAGTGAACCAACATAAAACTTTAAAAGACCTTCCCCCTAAAACAGAAATCAGCGACCAGATGAGTGCTGATATGGGTAAACGCGGTTTCAAATTCCGAGGCGCAACTATTTGCTATGCTTTTATGCAGGCAGTAGGAATCGTGAACGACCACCTGATGGATTGTGATGAGAAAAAAATAAGGTAGCCATCCTAAAATTCTAAGCGAGTTATATTTTCAGCATCTTTTGACAGCAGATTTTTCTACCTATTCAACATCATACTCTTCTTCTTATACAGATCCCGGAAGTAAAAATCACTCATGAAACAATATCTCAAAAAAATCTTTCTTAGATAAACCGAGAGATCTTAAAGCATTACGGATAATAAATTCAGGAACTGGGTCTACATGAGTTTGAACAGTAATGGGACGGTTTAGGTCTTTGCGCGTCCAATGTTCATGTCCTCCGGAAGTGCGGATTACTTTACATTCTGTTTTCTTCAAAAACAGGCGGTAATCTGCCAAAGAAACATTGGAAAGTTTGTGGGAAGACATCAGGCAAAGACGGGAATCTGTACGGTTTCGTTGAACTTGCTGAATTCTTTATTACTTACAATATCCCTGAACTCTTCATTTTGCTTTAAGAGAGTGGTAAAGTCAGGGGAGGATACTTTCCTATTCAGCTTAGTGCCTTTGATATCCCATCCCAATCTTTTTAACTCAACTGCCAAAGTATTTTTGTTCACGGTATAGCGAAAAAATTCATTCAACGCTTCCCAAAAAGAAGCCTTAGCTTGATTCAAATCATAGCCACTACCGGACAAATCCAATGCCGGAGAATAGATGATGGTCACTCCGTCTTCTTCAAAAGAAATTAGCGACAAACGGGTTTCCAGTTTTCCCTTTGATATCGGATAAGATGCTTTCAATTTTAATTTCGCCATGAGATATACTTAAATAGATACGAAGATAAGGTATAAGTCCCTGAATCTTATTGCCGAATGGTGTAAATAAAATTCTACCTGCTCAACATCATACTCTTCTTCTTATACAGATCTCGGAAGTATGGATCGTAGAGGTCTTTGATGAACAGAATGGATTCTCCGGTTGATTTCATTTCAGGGCCCAACTCGCGAGAGACACCCGGAAATTTATCAAAACTGAATACCGGTTCTTTGATAGCAAACCCTACCAGTCGTTTGAAGTATTTAAAGTCTTTGAGTTTGTTCACTCCCAACATCACCTTGGTAGCGTAATTGAGATAAGGGATATTGTATGCTTTGCAAATAAATGGTGTCGTACGACTTGCTCGTGGGTTTGCTTCGATAACGTACACCTTTTCATCTTTAATCGCAAACTGGATGTTGATGAGTCCGCGAATGTCAAGTGCTCGGGCAATCTTCTCCGTGTACTCACGCATTTGCGCGATTACATTTTCTGAAAGATTGTAGGGAGGCAGCACAGCATTCGAGTCGCCACTATGGATACCTGCCGGCTCGATATGTTCCATGATTCCCATGATTTCAACCTGATCACCATCGAAAATGGCATCTACTTCTGCCTCTTCGGCGCGGTCGAGAAAGTGGTCAATCAGGATGTTGTTGTCGGGGAAAAATTTGAGAATTTTGATGACGCTTTGTGTCAGTTCCTCATCGTCAATCACGATGCGCATTCGCTGTCCGCCTAATACATAAGAAGGCCTGACCAGTACCGGATAGCCGATGCGGTGAGCGACTTCGAGTGCCTGTTCCGCATCCTTAGCTGCTCCGTAGTTTGGATAGGGAATGTTCAGTTGTTTCAACATATCGCTGAACCGCTCGCGGTCTTCTGCAATATCCATGGCATCAAAGCTGGAGCCGATGATTTTAATGCCATTGTCTTGTAAATTTTTAGAAAGTTTGAGCGCCGTTTGTCCGCCTAACTGTACTACTACTCCTTCGGGCTTTTCATGTTCGATGAGTTCGCGGAGATGTTCCCAGAACACCGGTTCAAAATAAAGCTTGTCTGCAATATCAGGATCGGTAGAAACTGTCTCGGGGTTGCAGTTCATCATGATGGCTTCATAGCCAGCCTCTTTGATTGCCAAAACACCATGAACACAGCAATAGTCAAATTCAATTCCCTGACCAATACGATTAGGGCCAGAGCCAAGTACAATGATTTTCTTTTTTGTTGAAACCGTTGATTCATTTGAGGCCAATTCAACTCCAAGAGATTTCGTCTCAAAGGAAGAGTAGTAATAGGGCGTTTTTGCTTCAAATTCGGCGGCACAGGTGTCTACTAATTTATAAACCCGACGAATGCCTAATTCTTTGCTGCGATAATTATAAACTTCATCTTCCGTTGTTTTTGTCAGCCAGGCGATTTGCAAATCGGAATATCCTTTTTGCTTGAGATCCATCATTTCATCGTGGCCAATATCTTTCAATTCTTTTTTCCGGGTGACTTTTTCTGTGTCCACCAATTCCATTATTTGATTTAGGAACCAAGGATCAATCTTGGTGATTTCTTGAATAGATTTCATGGGAACACCCAACTTGAGTGCATCATAGATTCTGAAAAGTCTATCCCAAGATGCTACCTTGATGCCTTCCAACATATTCTCCGTGCTGACCCAGGTTTTGCCGTCGGCACCTAAACCAATCCGGTTATTCTCTAATGACTGACAAGCCTTTTGCAAGGCTTCCTGAAAACTTCTGCCAATACCCATCACTTCGCCCACGGCTTTCATCTGCAAGCCGAGTGTGTCGTCGCAACCGGCGAACTTGTCAAAATTCCAACGTGGTATTTTCACAATCACATAATCGAGCGCCGGTTCAAAGAAGGCAGAAGTAGTTTTGGTGATTTGATTTTTTAATTCATCCAGCGTATAGCCTATCGCCAGTTTGGCAGCAATCTTCGCAATGGGGTATCCGGTGGCTTTGGAAGCTAGTGCAGATGAACGCGACACGCGCGGGTTCATTTCTACGGAGATAATATCTTCTGTCATCGGGTCAATCGCAAATTGCACATTACATCCTCCGGCGAAAGTTCCTATCTCTTTAATCATCCGCTTGGCGTATTCGCGCATGCGCTGGTAGGCCGTATCGCTCAAAGTCATAGCAGGCGCTACGGTGATGGAATCGCCGGTATGAATTCCCATCGGGTCAAAATTCTCGACGGTACAGATGACGACGAAGTTGTCGTTCATGTCGCGCATCACTTCCAGTTCATATTCTTTCCAACCGAGTACTGCCTTTTCAATCAATACTTCGTGGGTGGGAGAGGCCGCCAGTCCACGTTGCAATTTTTCGTCAAATTCTTCTTTGGTATGGACAAAGGAACCACCGGTTCCACCCAGTGTATAAGATGGACGAACGACTAAAGGGAAGCCAATTTTTTGAGCGGCCTCCTTTCCTTCTAAAAATGAATTGGCAACAAAAGATGGTGCCACCATAATTCCCAACTGCACCATAAATTTTCTGAAGGCTTCTCTGTTCTCCGTAGTTTCAATGGCTTTGAAATCGGCACCGAGAACGCGCACATTGAATTTTTCCCAGATACCCAATTCGTAGGCTTCCATACAGAGGTTCAAGGCTGTTTGTCCGCCCATGGTAGGCAGGACAGAGTCAATGGTGTGGCCTCTCTGTTTTTGTTCTTCGAGAATCTTTACAATGCTATCAATGGAAATAGGTTGGAGGTAAACGTTATCGGCCACCACGGGGTCAGTCATGATGGTGGCGGGGTTGTTGTTGAGGAGGCTGACCTCGATTCCTTCATCGCGGAGGGAGCGAGCAGCCTGACTGCCGGCGTAATCAAATTCGCAGGCTTGGCCAATAATGATGGGGCCGGAGCCGATAATGAGGGTGTGTTTAATGGAAGTGTCGCGTGGCATATTCTAATTTGAGCATCCGGTAAAAGCGACTTTCGGGGTATGAACCGCTGCCGAAGGCATGGCTTCTCCAGAAAAGTCGCGCGAAGATAAAAAAGGAGAGGAAAGGACAATTTACAATGAGCAATTATCAATGAGCAATTTACAATTAACAGTTGGCTATTTGTTTTTGTGGTGTTCTTCTATTGCGGGATGGGCAAAGTGTATAGTGCGCAGTACATATTTCCCAGCGGACGGCATGAAATGAGCTGCGGAGTACCTGAAATTTGTTGCGGACGGCCTAAAATGACTTTCGGACGGCATGAAATGACTTTTTCCCGGCATGAAATGACTTTCGGACGACCTGAAATGTTTTGCGGACGGGGTGAAACGTTTAGCGGAGGGCCTGAAATTAGTTTCGGAGGGCCTGAATTGATTGGCGGAGGGCCTGCCCCTAAACCCCGAAGGGGGGATAAAGACACCGCCACTTCGTGAATTATGGTAGAGATAGAATTTTTATGGGTCGAGAGGTGGTGGTGATGGAGGTACAATGTCATTAAGTTAAGCCATTCAGATTTCGTGTTCCACCTCACCCCGAACCCCTCAAAAGGAGTCCTTTGGACCGAAGGGGGAATAAAGTTGGCGCGTAGATTTATGTATTGTTCTGTCTTAGAAGCTGTTTGGATTTGAACAACCGAATTTGTTATGAATCTGATATGTCGCACGGAGAACACAGAGGTATTTTCTCCGTGATGCTCCGTGGCTCTGTGCGAGACACTTTTTTTATACAGAAATCCAAACAGCCTCTTCGGGAAGTTGGACAAAGCTTGGAGTAGGGGGCTGCGGCAGGGAAGCCTTAACCGGCCCGCCGGATTGTTAGAAAAAGGACAAAAAGTGTAGAGGATAGTATCCATTTTATGCTATCCTTTACATGTTGTCCTCAGGATAGAGCCGGTATCCTTTTTCTTTCCAAAAATATTTTAGAGTTAAGAAAAAGATATAGGCGAAAGCCCGGCTGCCGCCATCATTCTGTTGTTCATTTTTAGGAAATAAAAAAGGAAAGCTATACAGCTTTCCTTTTTGTGCCCAGGAAGGGACTCCCCGCCTGACCGCTGACGCATCAGTCGGGCAGGGAACCCCCGACAATCAGGTGTTTGAGGCGTCGTTTTCCGGCTGCAGTTTTATAGTATTTCTCCAGTTTTCTCGCTCCTTCTCTTGTGTTAACCTGTTCCGTATAAATAATTTTCCAAGGTCGAAAAGCCGAAGTGAATTTTGATTTGCCTGTATTATGCTCTGACATGCGTCTGTCTATGTTTTCTGTAAATCCGGTGTATAGTTTATCATGATGAATGGATTGAAGAACATAGACCGTGAACATTGGCCAAAAATAAAAAAGGAACGTCAAATGACGTTCCTTGTGCCCAGGAAGGGACTCGAACCCCCACACCTTGCGGCTCTCGCACCTGAAACGAGCGCGTCTACCAATTTCGCCACCTGGGCATGCTTCATTCAGAGGTGCGCAAAAGTAACCGTTCAACTGTAATCGTAAAATCCTTTGCCTGATTTCTTTCCGAGGTGTCCGGCATCTAGTTTTTGTTGCTGAATGCGCGATGGGCGGAATTTGGGGTCTTGATAAAAGGATTCGTATAGGGAGGAGGTGACGGCAAAGTTTATATCGTTTCCAATCACGTCCATGAGTTTGAAGGGGCCCATTTTGAAACCGGCAGATTCCATGAGGGCATCTATGTTTTCTATGGTGGCTACGCCTTCTTCTAATAATCGCAGGCTCTCTACGTAGTAATGACGGGCCACGCGGTTGACGATGAAGCCGGGCGAGTCGTTGCAGACCACGCCTACTTTTCCGATTCTGGCAGCTAGTTCTTTTATGATGGAAAGGGTTTCGAGGGATGTTTCGGCACCGCTGATTATCTCGACCAGTTTCATCAAGTGAGCTGGGTTGAAAAAGTGCATGCCCAGTATTCGTTGCGGATTGGGAATGTCTTTGGCTATTTTGGTGATGGAAATAGAGGAGGTGTTGGTGGCCAAAATGGTTTGGGGGGAATTGATTGGGGCAAGGGTTTGAAACAGTTGTTGTTTTACTTCCAGTTTTTCTACGATGGCCTCGATGATTAAATCTGCTTTAAGGGAATTTATATCTGGGGAGAAGGTGATTTTGGATAGTGCATGGTCTTTATCTGTGGCGCTGATTTTGTTTTTGGAAACGGCATAGTCGAGACTTTTTTGGATGGCAGATTTTGCTTTGTCCAATTGAGGAACATTTACATCGAATAGAATTACCTCAAGGTGAGCTTGGGCGAATACTTGGGCGATGCCCGCACCCATAGTTCCTGCACCTGCAATCCCGACTTTATTTATTTGGAGAGTCATCGCTAATTTTTGCCAAATAAAAAGAATAAATCCTCAACGAGCCTGTATGGTTTGCCTCTTATCAAAAACGATACATTTGCCGCCCATTTGAAAGAGTATGATAAAGTTTGAAGAGTTTGTATTGAAAAACGGGCTGAAGGTGATTGTTCATGAAGACCCTACCACGTCTATGGCTGTGGTGAACGTTCTATATAAAGTAGGTTCGAGAGATGAAACCCCGGAGCAAACCGGTTTCGCACATTTGTTTGAGCATTTTATGTTTGAAGGCTCGGTAAATATTCCCGAATTCGATACCCCTTTGCAAAACGCAGGTGGCGAGAACAATGCTTTTACTTCGAACGACATCACGAATTATTACGACATCTTTCCGGCACAAAATCTGGAAACGACGTTTTGGTTAGAAAGCGATCGGATGCTTTCGCTGGCTTTTGATGAAAGCAGCCTGGAAACGCAGAAGAATGTGGTGATGGAAGAGTTTAAGGAGCATTATATCAACCAGCCTTATGGAGATATTTGGCATAAGATGTGTGAGTTGGCTTATAAAGTTCATCCTTATAAATGGCCGGTGATTGGGAAAGATTTATCGCACATCGAACAGGTGAGGATGCCATCGGCTAAAGATTTTTTCTTCAAATATTATCGTCCAAACAATGCGACGATGGTGGTAGCCGGAAATGTGAAGGCGAAGGAAGTTCAAAAGCTGGCAGAAAAATGGTTTGGAGAAATTCCGGCTTCCGGGAAAATTGAACGCAATATTCCAAAGGAGCCTTTGCAAACAGAGGCAAGGGTATTGGAAGTGAAGGCAGATGTACCGGTAGATGCTCTTTATATAGCTTACCCGATGTGTGCGCGCAATCACCCGGATTATCACGCGACGGATTTGCTCAGAGATATTTTGAGCAGTGGAGATTCTTCAAGACTCTATCGCAGTTTGGTGAAGGAGTTGAAGTTGTTTAGCAGCATCACTGCCTACACTACAGAAATGTTAGATGAAGGACTGTTGATGATAGAAGGCAAATTGAGCAAAGGAGTTTCTATGGATGAGGCAGACAAGGCGGTGACGGATATGTTGCTTGAAATGGCTACAGAGAAAATTTCGGAGGAAGAATTGGAGAAAGTAAAAAATAAAATCGAGGCCTATCAAACCTTCGGAGAAGTGAATATTATCAATCGGGCGATGAACCTCGCCTATTTTGATATGCTCGGAAATGCCGCGGACATTAATAATGAAATCGAAAAGTATTCGGCAGTTTCTGCCGAGAAAATCCGTTCCATTGCTGCGAAGATCTTTCGAAAAGAGAATAGCAACACCATCAAATATTTTGCGCAAAACAAACAGGCCAATTGAACATGAACAGAAGTATAGCACCGCCGATAGATACGATTGATACTATCACCCTTCCTGAAATAAAACAAGTAAAGTTAGACAACAAAGTCCCTGTTTACCTGCTGAACGAAGGCGACCAGGATGTAATTAAAGTAGAGCTGATGTTCCGCGCAGGGAAATGGTATGAACCTAAGAATTTGATGGCGGATATTATCAGTCGGATGTTGCGTGAAGGAACAACGAAGCATAACGCAAAGCAGATTGCAGATTCCTTTGATTATTACGGTGCTAGTTTTAATACCGGCGCGGGCTTTGAAACGGCAGGGGCTTCACTTTATAGTTTGACGAAGCATATTGACAAACTCTTGCCTCTTGCTTTTGAAACATTCAGCGAATCCAATTTTCCTGAACATGAATTGGTCACAATCGTTGCAAATAAGAAACAGAAACTGCGAGTGGAATTAGAAAAAAATGATTTCATCGCGAACCGAAATTTTGTTCAGGCACTGTATGGAAGCACACATCCCTATGGGCGGATAACCGAGTTTTCAGACTTTGAGCAGATTACCACCGATGATTTAAAGGCTTTCTATAAAAAATATTACACCGGTTCCAATCTGACCATTATAGTATCGGGAAAGTTTGACGACAAGATTATCAAGGGACTCAATCAATATTTTGGTAACAACGATTGGGTAGGTGAAAGAGGATTGCCTATTCTGGATTATCCGATTGAAGCATCGGAAACCTTGGTTCATCACACCGACAAAGCAGACTCTGTTCAAAGTGCGGTGGTTGTCGGAAATTTAAGCATCAACAAAACGCATCCCGACTTTCTGAAGCTATCTATTATGAATACGGTTTTCGGAGGATATTTTGGTTCGCGATTGATGAAAAACATTCGGGAAGAAAGGGGCTTTACTTATGGCATCTACTCTTCACTGGCATCCTATCCGCACGGTGCTTTTATTGAAATTGCTTCTGAAGTGGGCAAAGAAGTTCGTGAAGCGACTTTAAATGAAATCGAACACGAAATCAATCTCTTGCGCACTGAATTAGTAGGCGAAGAAGAACTGTCTGTAGTGAAAAATTATATGAGCGGAAAGATTCTCCGCAGTATTGACGGGCCGATTAAATTTTCGGAAACACTCAAGAACCTGATTATTTATGGTCAGGACACCTCTTATATTCATCAGTATTTGAGAGCCGTCAGAGAAATTACGGCTGAACAGATTATGGAGACTGCCAATAAATATCTAGACTACGACAAGATGTATAAGGTAACGGTGGGCTAAAAAATTAGGCCGTTTGCGATTCAATATTTCTATATGTTTGTCCGTATTAGAAATCCAATCGCTTATGTCTGCAAAAAAACTTCCTTCCGCCCCATCCTCCAATCCTTCCAAACCGGTCATCGGGATATTCGCCACCTGCGACCCGCGTATTGACAAAGACTCAAGAACACGAGCTGCTAACATTGTGAAAATGGTAGCCGATTCCATTGAGGGTGATTTGAAATTACCCGATGGCAAGTCGGTGGAAATTGTGTACTCCGGTCTGCTCGTGGACGGAGAGACTCAGGCCGATCAGGTAGCGGCGCAGTTTAAAAAGGCGGGAGTCAACATTTTGGTCTGCGCGCCTGATACCTGGGCATTCCCCCAGTTGACGGTCATATCTCTGTTAAGCCATTTTCCAAAAGACACCCCGCTTAACTTCACCTGCGGCAACAGTGGGCCGAGACCGGGAGTTGTTTTCACTCATGCTTGTTCGGGTGCTATTTCGCAATACGGTGGACTGGTACACATCAACGTCGGTAACTGGCCCGATACCGGCTTGAATCCCGAAATGAGTGCCAAAACAAAATCGAATCTGGTGGACTGGTGTTATGCAGCAGTAGCATATCAAGGTTTGAAAGGAAGAAGAATAGTGATCTTCGGCCACGACTCTATGGGAATGGAAACGGCCTTAGCAGATGTACCTGCAATCAGAAATACTTTCGGGCTTGAAGTAACGCGGTTGGATATGAAACTACTCTCCGATATGTTGCAGAAAGAGAGCTATGATAAAAAGGAATTGAAAAAACTGCGCACTTGGTTGGAAAAACATGCGGGCAGAAGAATTGAGTTGCGAGATGAAGCAGATAGCAAGCGCCTCGACCAGAGTTTGGCGCTTTATTTGATCGTCCGTGATATCATTAAAGAATTGGATGGTATTGGTGGAGGATTTATGAGCCAGTTGGAATGGGGTTCTGATTTAAGAGGTTTGCCATTGCCGGTTGCGGATATTATGGAGTCCTTGTTCAATTCGACCTTCGACCACAATGGACCTAAACCCGTAGTTCCTTTTGCCACTGAAGCGGATGTTCAGGCGCTAATTACACAAGTGGTATTTAGTTATCTCTCTGGAGGGAATCCACCTCTGTTTATGGATTTCAGAAAAGTTTGGGAGCCTTGGGAACTGCAACAACTCGCGAAAAAAGCAGGAGTTAAGTTGCAGGGAAATACAATTTGGGAAAAGAAAGGTTTAGTAGATGGAAACAACTCCGGTTCTGCATCCTTCAACTGGGCAGCCAAACCGGGTAGTTCTGAAAAAGAAGTAATGAGCAAAATCTCATTTCCTCTGGCTAATAGCGATTATTTCCCAGGAATGGGGAACTCGGTTACCTTCCTTTCTCCCGGAGGCATCGAAGGACTGGCAGGTAGATTGGCATACAGTACTCTTTCAGGGATGTATTCTATGGTTTGGGATGAGGCAAGTTCTGTTGCACCTCCCGAAAAAATCTCCAAAGCAATTTGCGCTGCTTCTTCGCCATCATGGCCACATACTTTCGTCGTGCCCAAACATGCTACGATGATGGAGTATAAACAATATGCTCCGGCTAATCACTTCCACATGACCTGGAATTTGAATGCTGCCCGTCTGCAATACTGGATGGATTTGACGAACATTCTATCCGTTACACCCTGGGCAGCAAAGCCCGTCTTCAGGGAAGGGATTGACCGACCGGTGCCGCTGCTCTTCCTGATTAACGGTGGAGAAGACCATGCAAAGATGTTGCGCAAGAGGAAATAAAATCCGATGCAAAAAAACTATTCGCTTGGCATTGATTTTGGAACTTCCTCGGTCAGAGCGATTGTCCTTGATTTAGAAACCGGTGAAGAAATTTCTTCGGCTTCTGATTCTTATAAGAGCGGGGAGCAGGGAGTAATCTATAACGTAAGCAACAAACACCTCGCTCGTCAGAATCCAAAAGATTATTTAGAAAGTATGGAGAAGGCTGTGGCCAGTGCTGTGGCTGCGGCAAGAAAAAACAACATTGACATTTCGTTGATAAAGGGAATCGGCATTGATGCCACAGCTTCCACCCCGATTCCGGTGGATGAAAATCTTCAACCTCTTTGCTTTCAAGAAAAATTTAAAGACAATCTCAATGCTTATGCTTGGCTTTGGAAAGATCATACGGCTGTGATGGAGGCTGCGACAATTACCAAACTGGCATCGCGTATCCGACCGGAGTATTTGAGAAAATGCGGCGGAACTTATTCCAGCGAATGGTTCTTTTCCAAAATACTGAAATGCGAAAAGGAAGATGCGGAAGTTTTTAATGCTGCTCACACTTGGTTGGAACAGTCAGACTATATCCCCGCTGTTCTTTGTGGCATCCGTGATGTGAAACAATTGAAAAGAAATGTTTGTGCTGCGGGTCATAAAGCCATGTACAACAAATCATGGGGTGGATGGCCGGACAATGAATTTCTCGAACGGCTTTCTCCTGCTTTGGGCAAATTAAGAGAGAGCTTGTCTGATGACACCTACACTTTTGAAACACAGGCCGGAACGCTATCTAAAGAATGGGCTGAAAAATTTGGATTGAATCCCGGCATACCAGTTGCCGTTGGTTCTATAGATGCACATGTCGGTGCCGTAGGAGCCGGTGTAGGAAAAGAAACTTATGTTCAGGTGCTCGGCACACCTCTAGTTGCACTCTGATGGTTGTTCCCAACGGAGAAAAAGTGGATGACATCATCGGAGTGTCGGGAGTGGTAGATGGTTCCGTGCTTCCCGGATATATTGGTATTGAAGCGGGACAATCTGCAGTCGGCGATTTACTGAATTGGTTTGTGAGCCGCTTGCTGCAAAAAGAGGATGCTTATCATAAGGTCTTATCGGATAAAGCCACCGGTCTTAAAGCCGGACAAAGCGGCTTGCTCGCTTTGGATTGGAACAATGGAAATCGAAATGTGCTGGCCGATATGAACCTGACAGGACTAATTCTTGGCCAAACTATCAACACTACTGATTATGAAATATACAGAGCGTTGATTGAAGCGACGGCCTTCGGCGCTTTGAAAATCATTGAGCGTATTGAAAGCTATGGAGTCAAAATCAATCGAGTGATTAATTGCGGCGGCATTGCGCATAAGAATCCGCTCTTCATGCAGATATATGCCAACGTCCTCAACCGGCCTATGGAAATTTCACAGAGCGAAGAAACCGTTGCTTTGGGCGCGGCTATCATGGGCGGTTTCTGTGCCATGAAAGGCCAGCCGGGATTTGAAACGGTGGAGGCCATTCAAAAAAGAGTGTGCCGGGTGAAGGACAAAGTATATCAACCGGAGGCAAGTGAAGTAAAAGTTTATCAGGAGCTATACCAATTGTACACTACACTTCACGATGCGTTCGGAAAGAATCAGGAAGGAAATGATTTATATGCTGTAATGAAAAAACTACTATCCTTAAAATCTAAACCGGGTGCTTGAATTCAGAAAAGTATCTAAAAGCTTTTCAGAAGTAAAAGTCCTTCGTGATGTTTCTTTTTCCATCACCGAAGGAAAAGTCACCGCCTTGATGGGCGAGAATGGCGCAGGAAAATCTACCCTAATGAAAATCCTTGCAGGCGCGATTCAAGATTATGAAGGACAGATTTTTTTCCGGGACAAAGAACTCGTATCTGCCAATACCAAAGAAGCAGAACAGGCAGGCATCTCCATGATTTATCAGGAACTGAATCTTGTCCCTGATTTAAGCATTGGCGAAAATATTTTTCTTGGAAAAGAGCCTGAGCGTTTGGGCTTTGTTGATTTCAAAGAAATACACGAGCAGTCTAATAAGTTGCTGAAAGAGTTTGAGTTTCCTTATTCATCCGACCAGTCGGTAAAAAATATAAGCTTGGGATGGCAGCAACTGGTGGAGATTGTAAAGGCACTCCATCTCAATTCGCAGCTCATCATCATGGACGAACCAACCTCTTCGCTTACTGAAAGCGAAAAGGAAAACCTCTTTAAGAAAATCAAATACCTGCGTGGCATAGGCAAGACCATTGTCTATATTTCACACCGCATGAGTGAGATATTTGAAATTGCGGATGAGGTCGTCATCATGCGCGATGGTATGAGTGTCGGGCAATTTCCGGTTGCAGAAATTACCCGTGAGCAAATTGTTGAGTTGATGATTGGCAAAAGTCTTTCGGCCAATCCTGCTTCATCCAAGAACATTTCCTCAGAAGAAATTCTTCGTTTCGAGGATGTTTCTGTTGCTACTTCAAAACATACCAAACTCAAAAATATTTCCTTCAACCTCAATAAAGGAGAGGTGTTGGGTGTATCTGGTTTGCTGGGTTCAGGGCGTTCCAGTCTACTCCGCTTTATTTATGGCGCATTAAATCAAGCGTCTTTTTCTGGAACAATAAACCTTGATGGGAAAGAGTATCACCCAAAAACAATTGGAAAGGCGCAGTTGAATAAAATCATCTACCTCACCGAAGACCGCAAAGGCGAAGGAATTTTTCCGCTGCTGGGTATCGGAGACAATACCAGCGCTGCGGTGCTGAAGCGAATTTCAAGAGCAGGCTTTGTAAACAGGCAAAAGGAAATTTCATACGCCACCGATACTTTGGAAAAAGTAAATGCCAAATACCATTCACTACATCAGGCCATCACCCGTCTGAGCGGAGGAAATCAACAAAAGGTGCTGCTATCCAGAATACTATTGACAGAACCTAAACTCATTCTATTGGATGAACCCACAAGGGGAATTGATGTCGGCGCAAAAGAAGAGATATACGAACTCATCAGGAAATTGACTGCCGAGGGAATGAGCTTTATGATCAGCTCCTCCGAAATACCAGAACTGGAACAAATCTGCAACAAGATTCTGGTGCTTTCATCCGGTCATCAGACTGCTTTGCTGCAAATAGAAAAGACGAATGCACAAGAAGTTTTGAAATACGCTTTTGAAAAAGTCTGATATGCTACAGCGAATTATAAAATACAGTTCCGAACACGAATGGGTGAAGCCCGGAGTAGTGCTCATTATCCTTTTTCTGCTTTGCATTATTTTCTCTCCTACAAGTTCTAAAGGCACCTATATTTTTTTAAAGCCCGAGAACCTCGCCAACATTATGCGACAGGTTTCCGAAATCGGAATTATTTCTGTCGGCATGACCTTAGTGATTCTCACCGGTGGCATTGATTTATCCGTCGGTTCCGTTTTAGCGCTATCTTCGGTACTCACCGCCTTTGGCATCATGGATTGGCAACTGGGCATGTTTGCTATTCTCATGCTTGCACTCTTCAGCGGCGGCATCACCGGTTGGCTCAATGGCTTCATCGTTTCCAAATGGAAGATTCAATCTTTCGTGGTCACGCTGGCGCTAATGACCATCGCGCGCGGAGTGGCTTTGCGCATTTCAGGAATGAGTTCCCGAAACATTGGCTTTGGCGAAGGCGCTGCACCCGAAATATTTAAAGTGATTAACACGACTCTATTCGGCATCCCTTTCCCGGTTTATATTTTCCTATTCATCGTGTTTATTTTTTCCGTCTTCCTGGCCAAGATGCGAACGGGCAGATATGTTCGCATTATCGGCAGCAATATGGAAGCGGCACGGCTGGCGGGCATTCCGGTTGCTGGGGTTCAGGCCTTTGCCTTCACCTGTTGCGGCATCCTCGCGGCCATCGCCGGTGTCATTCACGCCGGTCAACTTTTTCAGGGAAACCCCAATGACGGCATGGGATATGAACTCGATGCCATCGCCGCCACCGTTATCGGCGGCACCAGTCTGTCCGGTGGCAAAGGAACCGTGCTGGGCACTCTGGCGGGCGTACTCATTATCGGTTTGCTGAACAATATCTTTGGTCTCCACGGAATGCAAAAAGATTTTCAACTCATTCTCAAAGGAGTAGTTATTGTAGTGGCGGTTCTTTTGCAGAAACGAAATTCATCATAAAAATTTGGGTTTACCCGCCGTAGTTCTTACGAAGGAGGGCGCAATCCCTTGCACGGGCGCAGCGCTCCACTCAAATGATTGTCATTGCAAAAAGAATTCAAGAAAAATCAGCATGGCTTCTTTGAAGCAATCTTACTTTGTGTATTTAAAAACCAGAAATACAAAGCGGAAGATTCCTGCCCGACTGAAGCGGTCAGGCGGGGCCACCGGTAATTCATAATTGATTTATAAAGAGTTACCGCCGCAATTACATCGTTTTTATCGGTGGCTGTCTCACCCACCGAAACCAACTCATCCGAAATAATTCTTCCATTGCTTTATATTCGCCGACATAGAATATTCCGGTGAAACAGAAAAATTTTGACTTTCAGACATTTGAACGAACCGGACTTTAAAACCAAAAGAAAATCATGAGCCGCTGCACTACCTGTAAAAAATGGAGTGATGAAATCAGGAACCACCACGGTCACCTTCGATAAAGACAATATAGTCATTGTACTCCGCTACGTACCCGCTAAAGTATGCGACGTTTGCGGCGACTATACTATCGAAGACACTATAGCCAAATCACTCCTCCAAACTACCAAAGACGAACGCGCAAAAGGTCACGAAATCAGCATCCTCAACTATAACAAAGCTGCCTGAATCCCTATTGGTGGGATAACAGCCGTTAGTGAATAGCGCAGAGTTCCGAAAAGAAATCTCTGCGAGGGGGGATATAACTAGTTTTTAGGTTCAAGTCGTTTAACCAATTCAAGAAAAGCTTTAGGACCCTTAAATTCTTTATCAAGCTTCTCAATTTCTTTACGCAAATAATAAGAAAATGGATAGTTAGACTCCTCCTTGTATTTTATTAGAAGTTCAGTTGGTAATAATATCTTGGTAGGAACTAAATGCACAAATTTTAGGTATTCTTGAATAGCGACTTCTATGGCCTTTTCCTCACGAAATATATCTTGAAAATAAATTAGCGTATCAATATCCATGCAGACTAAAGGAAGGACACACGAGATGTTTAATCCTTCTTGTCGCAATTTATCTAGTTCTTCCTGAAACCAGTAATTAAGGATATAATTTAGCCCACTGGCATTAAATGTTTCATAGTGTGTAACTAACACAGGGTAAATTCTTACGGTTTCTAAAACAATTCCGGTATCTATTGGCCAATCATGAATTAAAATTCTCCTGATATTGCCAACAAGCTGGGAAATAGCTTTGCCGGCAAATTGATGCTTCATTTCCTCAGTAATCTCGAGATAATCAAAACTTTGTTTAACTCTTTTCTTTATCAGAACGTCCTTCGATTCGAAAATAAGAATAGCGTTATCCTTACGCAAATAGAAATCAGGTGCACTTTTAGCTATTCCTATTCTTATTGCATCGTCTTCAGATACCGCGAAGTAATTTCCGGCCGCAATTTTATTTAAGACATTAGCCAGCAAGTATTTTTCGGAAAATCGATCGCAATAAATGTAGCCTCGAAAGTCCTTGAACTTCTTATCTATAGAATAATCTTTAGCATCATGAAGTTCCTTCAACTTGAAATAAAGCCCACGAAAAATCTTATCTATTACGAAGAGATCATAAATAATTCGGTACTCGCCCTTCTCGCCTGGGATTTTATAGAAGGGAAACGCTCTAATCACGGAAAAATCATCATCCTTAATCTCGCCAGTTTCAATCAACGAAAGCTTGTCAAAAAACCTGCAGCCTATCTCAAAATGCTCATCCCGCGTAATACTAACTCTTGTATCTCCTTCTTTCTTATCAACTGCAAACAGAATACTAAAAAGCGGAAGGATTTTCTTAAAGTACTCAATAGAATCTACACACTCATAATATTCTAAAAACCTACTCAATAAATGCTTTGTTTTCTCGTCATAGGTTGATAAAAAGTCAAAGAGGCATTCTGCCTTTAGATATTGAGTAATAGCGGATTTGAGTAAGTCAGTGTTAAGTAGCTCATGCTTGTAAAATGAAGCTAGTAAATAATGCGCCGCTGTACGTAAATCCTCATTTACGTTTTTAACCGAGGCTAAGCCAGCTGTTTCTCTCACTATCCAATCATCACTGGAAGATAGATAAGCTTTGAAAAGATTTATCTCAACTGTTTCTTCTGGAATAGTTTGTTCCTGATGTGGTAATCCATATACAAACTCGAATAATGTTAGACTTGCAATGGGGTTTACAATCCTAAACGGGCCTCTTTCTTTTTCGAATGCGCAGCATCTATTATATACCTGTTGAGCAAATTCGTGGTTGTTAGGTCTGAACCACATACTAATAAAGTCATCATATTTTTCGAATTTGGAATTATGTAGTCTAAAACCAGCTATATGACAAGAAGCATGTAACAGCCAGTTTCTGCTTGCTCCTTGACAATACTGATGAAGGCTAAGGAGCGTTTCATTCGGAAATATTTCCTTAAATCCTGCTATTAGTTCCATAATAGAAAAAGTTGAGAGAACATTGGGTAAGTGCTCCGCTGTGGTTTGTGTTTAGCTTTCCATAAAGATAAAAGTATTTCATGCGTCACCAACAACCAAGGCTTCCCGATCTTCCAAGTATTCTGGCACTTCAGGGTTTCTTTTTCCAAAATATATATAAAAGAAGAAAAGAACCCTGCCCGATGTGCGGTCAGGCGGACCTGCGGCTATATCTTGGTCATTCCGTAAGGTTCCGAAACGGAAAATCAGCACCAGAAAACCCAATTTGTATAGAAAAATATTGTAATTTGGATGTTCTGCTCATAAACACCTTTGCCACAAACGATTATCAACAATAATCCCCGGAATATCAATCATAATCCCCCGATTATTAATCAATTTCCCCGGATTATTGATTAAAGAAGCCGCTATATCGGTTACATATTTCGCTATCTTAATCATAGTAGCCGCTATATTGATTAAATCATTCGCTTTATCAATCACAACCGCGGTTATCTTAATCATACGAGCGGCTAAATCAATCACAAACACCGCTATCTTAATCAAACCTGTCGCGGTATCAATCACAAAATCCGCTTCCCTAATCAAATCTTCCGCGTTCTTAATCAGAAGAGCCGCTATATCAATCACATCGCGTAGCGATTTTCCCAAAACAGGGTACTTCCTCTTTCAAAATTGATGTACAGAAAATACAAGATGCAGTCGGGCTTTCACGTTTTCTATAATTCTACCACAGATTTATTTCTTTCGTACCATGCTACATCGTTTCCTACCATTCCTGCTTCTATTGATTCTTGCATCCTGCAATCAGTCCGCCTCGACGAAAGCGGAACAGAAAAGAAAATTTGTAATCGGCTTTTCGCAATGCAACACCGCTGAACCTTGGCGCGATGCGATGAATAAACTGATGGTGGCTGAAGCTGCCAAGCATACGGATATGGAATTACTTATTTCTGATGCGCAACAGGATAACGCCCGACAGGTGGCCGACATGGAAAACTTTATTCAGAAAGAAGTGGACTTGATTATGATTAGTCCCAACGAAGCGCAGCCACTAACTGCTGTGGTTGAAAAAGCATTCAAGGCGGGTATACCGGTTTTGGTTATTGACCGGAAAGTTTTGACTGATCAATACACCTCATTCATCGGTGCCAACAATTTCAACATCGGCGTAGCGGCAGGAAAGTATGCTGCAAAGTTGCTGAATGGCAAAGGAAACATCGTAGAGATCTGGGGACTCAAAGGTTCTACTCCTGCGCAGGAAAGGCATGATGGTTTTGCAAAAGGATTGGAAGGCAATCCTGAAATCAAAATCATTTATGATCAGGATGGTGCTTGGCTAAGAGAGAAGGGAAAGGAAATCATGGAAAACGCCTTGCAGCGTTTTGAAAAAATTGATTTGGTCTATGCACACAACGACCCGATGGCGATTGGTGCTTATCTCGCTGCTGAAAATGTGAAACGAAATAAGGAAATACACTTCCTTGGCATAGACGGTCTCAGTGGACCAGAAGGAGGAATCCAAGCGGTTGCCAATGGACAATTAGATGCTACCTTTCTTTATCCCACCGGTGGAGACATTGCTATTCAGACCGCACATAAAACCCTGATGGGAGAGAAGGTTGAGAAGTACATCGAACTGGAAACAAGCACCATTGGCAAAGACGATAGTGCGCAATAATATATAGGAGCCTAAAACAATCACGGCATGAAAAAAACTTTCCTCTTATCCGTTCTACTCAATATTTTCCTTTGTTCTTGTGCAGGCAAAGTTGATACGGTTTACGTGATGAGTCCTTCCATGAACAAACTCATTCCGAACATAATTATTACACCAGACAATTATCAAAAGAATAATGAAGCCCTGCCGGTATTGTATCTGTTGCACGGTGCCACCGGTGATTTCAAATCTTGGTTATCCAACGCTCTAGGTTTAGAGGACTATGCCGACCAATACAATATGCTGATTGTTTGTCCGGATGGAGGCTACACCAGTTGGTATTTCGACAGCCCGGTTGATAAATCCATGAAGTATGAAACCTATATCTCCAAAGAGCTAGTTGCTTTTGTGGATAGCAAGTACCGGACACGCGCCGATAAAAATTCTCGCGCCATAGCCGGACTCAGCATGGGTGGACACGGAGCGCTCTATCTTGCTTTTCGCCATCAGGATGTTTGGGGAGCTTGCGGAAGCATGAGCGGTGGCGTGGATATTCGTCCTTTCCCAAACAATTGGGACATTGCTAAACGTTTGGGAACCTACGCCGAACATCCTGACAATTGGGAAAAGAATACCGTCATCAATCTATTGCCCCTGCTGGATGGGAAATCTCTAAACATCATTTTTGATTGCGGTGTGGATGATTTCTTTTATGCGGTGAACAAGAAGTTACATCAGGAAATGCTTTACCAAAGAATTCCTCATGATTACATTGAGCGACCAGGTCAGCATGATGGAAATTATTGGAAAAACGCAGTGAAGTATCAACTACTTTATTTCCATGAGTTCTTTCAACAAAAAAATATGATTCCTTTGGGGAAGGAAAAGTAACCAGAACAATTTTCGATTTCATTTATGTTTCACTAAACCAATGCTATGAAAAAAATTAGACTCTCTTTCTTCTTGCCTCTGTGCTTTCTAATTCTTAACAGCACCGCACAAAATGCTAATGACAAATTCAATGGCCTAGGGGTCAACATGGGGAACCTTTACCGGCTCTCCGATGCCAAGACTCGTTCTATTAGTCCCGAAAATTTTAATGGGGCAAAAGGCGAAGGCGGCAAAGCTACCACCGGAACCGGTGAAAAAGCCTCGCGCGATTTAGGTCAAGGCTGGAAAGTAAGCCCCAGCGTTCGGATAAAATCTAAGACCACCTTTACAGTGGCCGAAATTGAAGGACCCGGTGCCATCCAGCATATATGGATGACGCCTACCGGCAATTGGCGCTATTCTATTTTGCGCTTTTATTGGGATGATGAAACCACTCCATCGGTCGAAGTTCCTGTGGGTGATTTTTTTGGAATGGGATGGGGCGAGTATTCTCCCCTCTCGTCTTTAGCGGTTTGTGTCAACCCCGGCAGCGCTTTCAACTGTTACTGGCAAATGCCTTTTAGAAAAAAATGTAAAATCACTATGGAGAATATTGACGAGAAGGATATGGTGCTTTATTATCAGGTAGATTATACATTGACGGATATACCAGCCGATGCCGGATATTTTCATGCTCAATTTCGCCGCACCAACCCTGTGCCTTATAAAGGGATTTACACTCTGGTAGATGGAATCAAAGGCAAAGGCCAGTATGTAGGAACTTACCTTGCTTGGGGCGTTCATAACAATGGCTGGTGGGGTGAAGGTGAAATAAAATTCTTTATGGACGGAGATAAGGAATACCCTACTATTTGTGGAACCGGTACCGAGGATTATTTCTGTGGGTCTTATGATTTTGATACACAGAAGAAAAACGATGCCGGTGTAGAAACCAGCGACTATACCACCTTCACTACTCCCTATAGTGGATTAGCTCAGGTGATTAGAGGCGATGGCCACTATGATGTGATGCAGCGCTTTGGTTTGTACCGCTGGCATATCACTGACCCCATTCGTTTTGATAAAGATTTGAAAGTAACTATTCAGGCGCTTGGCTGGCGCGACGGAGGTCGCTATCTCCCTTTGCAGGATGATATTGCTTCTACCGTTTTTTGGTATCAAAAGGAGCCACATGCAGCATTTCCAACACTGCCTAATAAAGATGGCTTGGAGGTGAATTAGGCATCTTGCCGACTCCGCTGTTATATAGTTGGAGCAAGAAAGCTGGAAGATATTGTGCGAGTGCATTACCTTGCCCTATTGACTCAAGGCGAAAAACCTGTGCCTGGCAAATCCGATTAGAAAAACTCTTTTCATCTTCTCATCTTTTTATTTCAATATCGCGGAATGAATAATCGGATTACCAACCTTTTTGGAATTGAATACCCTATCATTCAGGCGGGCATGATTTGGTGTTCCGGTTGGGAACTGGCTTCGGCAGTGAGCAATGCCGGAGGCTTGGGAATTATAGGTAGTGGCTCGATGTATCCCGATATTTTGCGCACGCACATTCTGAAATGCAAAGCAGCGACTTCCAAACCTTTTGCGGTCAATGTGCCTATGTTATATCCCGATATTGACAAGCACATGTCTATCATTATAGAGGAAAGAGTTAAAATCGTTTTCACCTCTGCCGGCAATCCAAAAACCTGGACCAGTGTGCTGAAGGAAAAAGGAATTAAAGTAGTTCACGTAACGGCCTCTACCAAATTTGCCAAGAAGTCGGAGGAGGCAGGGTGTGATGCCATTGTTTGTGAGGGGTTTGAAGCAGGCGGACATAACGGAAGAGAAGAAACCACCTCGATGGTTTTGATTCCACAAGTACGGGCTGCGACCAATCTTCCTTTGATTGCTGCCGGTGGCATCGCTACCGGTCGTGGAATGTTGGCGGCTATGGCGCTGGGCGCTGATGCCGTTCAGATAGGAACACGTTTCGTAGCCAGTGCAGAATCATCCGCACACGCTGAATTTAAAAAGGCAGTAATCAACTCACAAGAAGGCGACACCATGCTCTCTAACAAAAAAGTGGTGCCGGTTCGTTTAATAAAAAATGATTTTCAGAAACAGATTCAGGAAGCCGAAGATCGGGGTGCTACGAAAGAACAGTTAATTGAAATATTGGGAAGAGCCAGGGCAAAGAAGGGGATGTTTGAAGGCGATATGAAAGAAGGCGAATTAGAAATCGGACAGATTTCTTCTTTCGTTCGAGAAATCAAACCGGCAGCAGAAATCATCAGCGAAATCTGGCAGGAATTTCTATTAGCCAAAGAAGAGGTCTGTAATCTTTAGAAGCCGCACAACATGAGAAAAAAGCTCACTAGCTTTCCGAAAGAGAAAATCAAAATTTTGTTGTTGGAAAACATTAGTGAAGTATTGGTAGAGGAATTTAAAGAAGTTGGTTATGACCAGGTCAAAAAGCTGAGCGGCGCTTTGGATGAAAAGCAATTGGCAGAAGAGTTAAAAGATGTTCATCTGCTCGGTATTCGCAGCAAAACTCAAATCACAAAAAAGGTTTTGGAGCACGCCGACAAATTATTAGCCATTGGCTGCTATTGTATCGGAGTGAATCAGGTGGACATGAAATCAGCTACTGAAAAAGGTGTAGCGGTGTTCAACGCTCCTTATGCCAATACGCGTAGTGTGGCGGAATTGATTATTGCGAATGCCATCATGCTGATTCGCAAAATACCGGAGAAAAATCGGGCAGCTCATCGTGGCATTTGGCTGAAAGATGCTAAAGGCAGCCATGAACTGCGGGGTAAAACGCTAGGCTTGATTGGATATGGCAACATTGGTACGCAGGTGAGTGTTTTGGCGGAATCTATGGGTATGAAGGTGGTTTACTATGATATAGAAACCAGATTGCCACACGGCAATGCCCAACAAATCAGAACGCTGAAGGATCTGCTGAAACAGGCGGATGTAGTGAGCCTGCACGTTCCTGGAGAAGCCTCTACCCGAAATTTTATTAATGAGCAAACGCTTGCCCTATTTAAACAGGGCAGTGTATTGATTAATTATTCGAGAGGTGAAGTGGTGGATTTAGAGGCTTTGAAAAGCAATATGGACACAGGACATATCGCCGGTGCTGCCCTCGATGTTTTTCCTGAAGAGCCGGAAAACAATGGGGCTGCCTTTTCCTGTGTACTTCAAAACATGCCGAACGTTATTTTGACTCCGCATATAGGCGGCTCTACCGAAGAAGCTCAGTTGAACATTGGCATGGATGTAACGACGAAACTACTGAACTATCTGGAACAAGGCATCAGCACCGGTTCATATTCTGTGCCACCTTTGGTGCTCCCTTCACAGGCTAATGCCTACCGGATATTACACATTCACAAAAATGTTCCGGGTGTATTGGGCGAGATTAATTCTAAACTTTCGCAACATCAGATCAATATTCTGGGACAGTATCTAAAAACCAATGATGAGATTGGATATGTAGTGCTGGATATTGATAAAGAAATTTCTCAGGAGGCATTTGAATTGCTGAAAGGAGTCAGCTATACCATCAAAACACGCATACTGTATTAGTGAGTGAGGGGCTGTCGCAACCGCGTTGACTGCATCTCATTTCCCCTACGTGAACGTTCCATAGTCCTTTCCTTCCTTTATGCTCTTTAGAAACACCCTTGCTGTTTCGGCAATTGTTTCTCTCACCGGAAGGAACTCATAGTTGAGTGCCGCTTTTATTTTTTCATTGCTATATGAAAAAGACTCAAAAGCTATGCCTGCACTGTCACGGGTCACTACGGGCCGGCTTCCTGTAAAAAAAGATTTAAGCACCTCTGCACGCCACGCCAATGAAAGCAAAAAACGACCTGCCTCTAAACTAGGCCGCTTCACCTTCATCTCATCTGCCATCTGCCCAATGATTTCACGAAAAGAAAGATTCTCGGCAGATAGGATGAACTTTTCTCCACTAAAGTTCCCTTCCATCAAGCGGTACAGACATTCTGCCACATCGCGCACATCTACAAATCCCATATTAGAAGCGACATAGAATTTCAATCCTTCATATACCGTTTTGAATAATGAATTGGGTTCTTCCTCCCACCATCCGGCGCCGAGAATAGTAGCAGGACAGGCAATGACTACATTCATTCCTTCTGCCTCTGCCCGCCAAGCTTCGCGCTCGCCATATTGCTTGCTGCGGTAGTAAGCAAAGCATTTGCTGATATTGGGGTCCGAGAAATTTTCATCCATTATTTTCCCCGCAGGCGCCACACCAAACGCGGCAATGGAACTGACATGAACTACTTTTTTTACTCCGGTATCCCGCGCCACATCCATCACGTTTGCAGTGCCTTCAATGTTCACCTGCATCATGTAATCCGTTTCGGAAGGAATGAAAGAAATAATAGCCGCACAGTGATATACTTTCTCTACATCCTTCATGGCAAGCTGGAGAGAAGAAATATCGAGCACATTTCCTTCAATCCATTCTATCTGTTGCGCAAATTCTCCTAATAAGGAAAGGTCAGAAGTCGGGCGTTTCAAGGTGCGCACCTTTCCTCCCTTTTGGAGCAATAATTTTGTAAGATAAGAACCGAGAAAGCCAGTAGCGCCGGTAACAAGAATCATGTATGGCGCAAATTTAGAAGAACTAAAGGTTTATTTCTCCTTGATATCAGCGTGACTGGCTTTCTGCATCTTTGATTTCTATGATACAACCAAATGATTTAATGAATTATCACCACCCGGCGCAGGCTACCCACAGCTAAGTGGAATCATTCTTCGAAGTAAGTTTTAACTTGTTCAATATTCATTCGCACTTTCAGCCAATCTTCAATTTTAGGTTTGTCTGTTGGTTTCCATTTTGTACTGGAATGAATAATGGCAATCCAAATATTTTGCTGAGTAGTGTCGGTGTAATTAGTTGCTGTTTGTAATGAGAAAGATTGAACAGCAGGGTATTGTGTTTTGAGTTCCTTGAAAATTTGTTGGCTCAAAATATTTTGTGAAGAAATGCTGTCAATTTTGCTTTGCAATAAACGAAGTTGATTTTCCTTTTCGTTAAGCGCCATAGTGAGTTGATTGGCTTGTTCATTTTGTTTCTCCTCCTTCAGATAAGCAAACCCTTGTTGTATTTCTAAAGTACATTTGTGGAGATTGTAGATAGTCAATTTGTCTCTCAATTTTTCTATCGCAGCGTCTTCTATAATTTGGCCACCATAGGTGAGGGTAATTGTTTTGCTCTTTGTATCTATATTTTTCTTCAGTAAATAGTCATTAGGGAAAATCGCTTCATTCTCAATGAAGCGATTTGCATTTTTCTGAAATTTATTTTGTTGAACAATGTCGTAACCGAAATATATACTCGGCAATACAGTAATGATCACCACCAGCCATACAATTCGCTTTGCTCTTACCTCATCTTCTTTCATGGGCATTTGCTTAAATGGGAATTTCAAAAAGCGTGTGGTAACGAGCGTAGCTAAGGCAATGAAAACGGTATTGATTAGAAATAAATAAACCGCCCCGAAGAAAAACTGAAATTGAAAGGTTGCCAAGCCATAACCTGCGGTGCATAGTGGCGGCATTAAAGCCGTTGCAATCGCCACACCGGGAATCACATTCCCTTTTTGTTTGCTTGAGGTGGCAAGTATTCCGGCAAGACCGCCAAACAAGGCAATCAAAACATCATAAATATTGGGAGATGTTCGGGCCAATATTTCAGAATGTGCATCGTTGATTGGGGAGAGCAAAAAGAAAACAGTGGAGGTGGCCAATCCCACTGCTCCTGCAAAAAAATAATTGAAGAATGACCTTTTAAGAAGTGCAAGGTCGTTGATTGCCATACCGAAGCCAAGCCCCATGATGGGACCCATTAGTGGAGAAACCAACATGGCACCGATAATCACCGCAGTAGAATTTACATTCAGCCCAAGCGAAGCAATAAAAATGGCAAAAATCAAAATCCAAAGATTGGTGCCTTTAAAGTCAATGCTGTTTTGAATGTTGTCGTTTACTATTTTAAAATCCTCTTTTTCGGCTGCTAACTTAAAGTTGTCTAAAAAACTCATACGCTCGGTTTCGTTTTACTGATTGATTAATGTCTGTCGGGTGAAAGCGTCCTTGTAGTCAAGAGTGTTGCGCACAACTTGTTTTATACTTGAGTATGTACTTCCATCTAGTCGTAATCTCTCGGATAATGGGATACTAAACAGCATAATTATAAAAATTTGACACGCATTTATCTCCAAAGATATTGCTTTGGTTCATAGCTCCAAGATCATCCAGACACAAAAAAAGGCGCCGCCCCTATTCCCACGACGGACTAGCCTATTTCTGTCGCGGTTTTACCTATTTCTGCCACAGAAACAATCTGAGAGTTTTTGAGATTTAAACGAATTAACAGAAAGACCAAGGGGAGGGAAAGCCGATTATGCAATTATCAGGAAAGCCATTAATGGCTGGAGCAGCGTATATAAAGCCATGAAGGCGGAGTAAGGGGTAGCCATAGATTATCGTGTTTGGAACAATTATGGGCATATCCTGCAATCGGTGGGATAAAAGGTGCTTTTGTGAAAACCGGATTACATTCATGATAATCCGGTACAAAAAAATGGAGACGGTCAATATTTCCGGAAGGCTATAAATATGCATTTGTGAGTTTTTATTATCACGGCAAAGATGGTTTTGGATTTCTTAAAGATTTCAGGGAGGAGTAATTTAGCGGGCACCTCTCCACCCAACTTGGTTGTTGGTGACGTTCACTATATTTGTTTTTAATGGATGAACTAAACACCATCAACGGCATAGGAGTGAACGCCGGTTTCAAAAAATCCATATACTTTCTATTCTCAGTTATTGTCTTTGCCTATTTGCTTTTTCGGGCGATTATAATGGACATGACTTATGATGAAATCTGGACCCTCAATCAATTTGTGCCCTCCAGCTTTTATCATATAATCAACTATACTCCTTGTGTTGCCAACAACCATATCTTAAATACAGTACTCATTAAAATTTTATTTCTCACAGGTTCACAACATTATTTTCTCGCCCGCTTGCCTAATTTACTGGCTTCTATAGTTTTTCTGTTTTTCACTTATCGAATTGCAAATATCTTCCTATCGTCTGTTACAGGGTTTGTTTTTTTCATACTATTGGTAACCAACCCATATTTGCTCGACTTTTTCAGTCTGGCGAGAGGCTATGGACTGGCGCTTGGATTTCAGATGGCTTCACTGTATTATCTGATCAGTTTTATCTACAACCATCAAACTAAGAGCGCATACTATTCCCTTCTGGTCGGGTCTTTGGCAGTACTCAGCAATTTTGCCTGGCTGAATTACTTCATCGTGCTATTGCCCTTGATATTATGTGCCGGATGGCTGTTAGCCGACATTAAATACAGGATACGATTTATATCAGTTGCCGGATTTATTTCTCTGGCATTAGCCGCTATTGTTTATGAACCCCTTAGAAAATTGAAAAATTCGGAGGAGCTTTGGTACGGCGGCGGCTCCGATTTCTTTTCCGACTCACTCATTTCTTTAGCGCACTATACCTTATACCTAGAAGTTTCTTACTCTGCTACACATTGGGTTCTTATCTCCTTTCTGACTGTTACAATCACTATAACAGTGCTTTCGTTTTATTTTAACCGCGAGATTATTTCCGCTAGAACGGGTCTTGTATTGCTACTGATATTCAGTACTCTCTCAGCCATCACGCAGCACTTTTTGCTGGGCACACTATATCCTATTGACCGATCCACACTTTTGTATTATCCACTTTTTATCTCCGTTTTGTGCTTCTCATGGGAGGATATTTCAACACACTTTCGTTATCACCGGCTATTTTTAATACTGGCGCTGATATCAACAATAAATTTTATCAAAAATGCCAGTACGTTCAAGTGTGCTAACTGGTATCACGATTCAAGAACTTCGGAGATTTTGGAGTGGCTTAATAACAAAGGGATTCAGGAGCACCGACAAATCAAAATTGATTATTCGTGGCCGGTTTCAGGCTCCACAGAATATCTTTTAAACAAAAACCGATTTCCTTTTGTGAAAAGTGTAAAAAATCAGATACAGCGCGATTCACTTAATTACGAAACTGACTTCTACATTTATTTTGCAGAACCTATTCTTAAAGTGGGTTATGACGCTAATAGTCAAAGAATCAACCACGTGCTAAAGGACACGGTTCTGAAATTCGAGAAGGAGAAGCTATACGTCTTCTCAAACATAAGAGGGTCGAACCCTCTGTCGAAGATTCTCGAAACGAAAACTCGGCGACGGGAGAATTTCTGATGAATTGAAAAAAGCCCTGATTACCATGCAAACTGCCTTTCTCTTAACGATGGTCACAGATACGAATCTCTTTGTTTGTCGAATAATTCTATTGACAGGCGATGATTCGACACAAAAACTATCTTTAGATTAAATTAAAACACAAAAGAAATACTTGCCCTGATGGACTATTTAAAATTCCTCTTGCTTTCTGTTTATCCTTTATTCTTGCTATCCGGCTGTAATAAGAAAGAATACATCTCTCCTGAAAACAAAAACATCACCGAAAGCGCCTACGCATCTGGCATTATAAAAAGCAAAAACCAATACCAGGTTTTCAGCAAAACAAATGGCATACTGGAAAAAGCATTCGTTAAAGAAGGGGCGCGCATTAAAATAGGCGATCCACTTTTTCAAATGGATAATAAAAACTCAAAAGTAGCCACTCGAAATGCACTTCTGGCTTCTGCCACCGCCGACTTTGCTATTAATTCTGATCGGTTAAAAGATGCTCTAAATTCGGTTCAAATGGCTATGAAAAAGTTGAGCAATGATTCTCTATTATTCGCAAGACAGAAGATCCTTTGGAATAGCAACATTGGCACTAGGAATGAACTAGAGCAGAAAGAGTTAAACTTTGAAAATTCTAAAGTAGCGCTGACTCGAGCAAAAGTAACCTATGAAGATTTGCAGCGCCAGCTAAAACTGGCCTCCGGACAAAGCAAAAATAATTATGAAATTGCCAAACTGCTTGAGAAAGATTTGATTATCCGAAGCGATTTAGATGGGGTAGTATATCAAATCAATAAGGAGCAAGGCGAACTGGCATCAAGCCTTTCACCCCTAGCGGTAGTTGGTGCTGATGATTTTATTATTGAGCTAAATATTGATGAATTAGATATTGTAAAAATAAAGCCCGGTCAACAGGTTATTGTGCGAATGGACAGCTATAAATCGCAAATTTTTGAAGCTACAATTACCTCCATCTATCCCATGATGAATGAACGGACCCGGACATTTATTGCAGAGGCTGTATTTACGAAAAGACCTATTGAGCTTTATCCAAATCTTACACTGGAAGCCAACATCGTGATTCATACAAAACAAAATGTATTAACCATTCCAAGGAGCTACTTGGTCAATGATTCTACTGTAATGCTCCAAAATGGGAAGATGCAACAAGTAGAATTGGGCCTAATGGATTATAACTTGGTAGAAATAAAAAAGGGGCTCACCGCTCATTCCAAAATAGCGTTGCCCGAAAAATGAGAATCAAGCACATCACCGAAATTGCCGGGGCACTTTTGTTTTCTCGTTGGAAACAAACATTAGTAGCCGCTATTGGAGTAACTTTCAGTATCACCTTGTTTATAGCGCTGCTTGGTTTTATGGAAGGCTTAAATCAATTATTAGATAGCTTGGTTTTAAACCGGACCCCTCACATAAGGCTATACAATGACATCCGGCCTTCAAAACTTCAGCCTATTGAGATAGCAGAGCAATACAAAAATTATCACCACTTTATCAGTTCCGTAAAGCCTGCCAACGCACGAAAGAAAATTTACAACGCAGAACAGATTTTCGACAGGCTATACGCTGACCCGCGTGTACTCGGAGTGGCACCAAAAGTAACGGTTCAAGCTTTTTACAATCTCGGGAAAATAGATCTAAATGGGGTTATTAACGGCGTAGATGTAGAACAGGAGGCCAAACTTTTCTCGTTTAATGATTACGTCACTGGTGGAAATTATTATGATCTGAAAAATATTTCAAATAGTATTATCCTAGGGAAAGGTGCTGCCGATAAAATGCTGGCTAAGGTCGGTGATATTATTATCGTAACCACCACGGGAGGCGAACAGTTTCCACTAAAAGTAGTGGGCTTTTTTCAATCGGGCATTGCTGAACTTGACAAAGTACAAAGCTATGCCAGTTTGGCAACCACACAGAAACTCTTGGGCGAAACAGGTAATTATGTCAGCGATATCCAGATAAAATTAAAAGACCTTAATCAGGCCCCCGAGGTAGCTCGTGAATATGAAAAGCTATTCAACATTGACGCAGAGGATATACAAACTGCCAATGCCCAGTTTGAAACCGGAAGCAATGTCCGTTCGATTATCTCCTATGCTGTAGGCATCACTCTGTTGATTGTTTCAGGCTTTGGAATTTACAATATCCTGAACATGATGATCTATGAAAAAATGGACTCCATTGCTATTCTAAAAGCCACTGGCTTTGCAGGAGACGATGTCAAAACAATTTTCATCGTTGTGGCATTGAGTATCGGAATCTCTGGTGCTCTAGGCGGAGTTGTTTTTGGCTTTTTGCTCTCCCTGCTTATTGATGCCGTCCCGTTTAAAACCGCTTCGCTTCCTACTATTACTACCTATCCAATTGATTATGGATTGCAATACTATTCTATCGCTGTAGCATTTGCCATCATCACCACTTTTTTTGCCGGTTGGTTTCCTGCTCAAAAAGCAAGCAAAGTGGATCCTGTTATTATCATTAGAGGCAAATGAAAAATCATAACGCACTGGAGGCGCGATCCATCTTCAAGACATTTAACGATCCTGTAAAAATTGATGTTCTAAAGGATATAACATTCAATATAGGCTGTGGAGAATTTGTATCCGTGATCGGCAAATCGGGTTGCGGGAAATCAACCTTGCTTTATATTCTTTCTACCATGGACACGGATTACACCGGTCAGCTATTCATTGATGGTGAAAGTATGCACAACAAAAAAGAGAAAGAGCTAGCAGCTATACGCAATGAAAAGATCGGTTTTGTTTTTCAGTTTCATTATTTGCTCAACGAATTTACCGTATTGAAAAACGTCATGCTGCCCGGCTTTAAACCGGATAAGTTATCAGAAGAGGAATTGGAAAACAACGCGCTCACACTGTTAAATAAGTTGGGAATTGGGAATCTGGCTCATAAGATGGCTTACCAATTGTCGGGAGGCGAAAAACAACGAGTAGCCATTGCCCGGGCAATGATCAATAACCCAATCATTATCATGTGTGATGAGCCTACCGGAAATCTGGATAATAAGAATACGGACATGGTGCTCGAAATATTTAAAGACCTAGCCAAGACTCATCTAAGAACATTATTGGTTGTAACTCATGATATGAATTTTGCTGAGAGTACCGAGCGCATCATAGAAATGGACGATGGGCGCATAATAAACCAGTAGCTTCAAAAATAGATAGCCAACTGAAAAATCTTTTGCCTTGCAGACGACAATGGGAGAGATTTAATTCATCCTTTTTCCATTCAAGCTACATACTCCTTCTATACTGTCCGCCCACTTCATACAGGGCATGGGTGATTTCTCCAAGAGTACAATACTTGACGGTTTCCATCAATTCTTCAAACAGGTTTCCATTATCTGTAGCTACTTGCTGTAGTTTTTTTAGTGCTTCAGATGAAGTAGCGGTGCTACGCTTTTTAAACGCATTCAGTGCGTTGATTTGAAACTCTTTTTCTTCCGATGTAGAACGAATCACTTCCTGAGGAAGGATAGTTGGCGAACCGGTCTTGCTGAGAAACGTGTTTACACCGACAATCGGATATTCACCGGTGTGCTTTTGATGTTCATAGTAAAGCGACTCTTCCTGTATTTTATTGCGCTGATACATTCTTTCCATAGCACCCAATACACCGCCTCGTTCTGTGAGGCGCTTGAATTCTGTGAGTACTGCCTCTTCTACCAAGTCCGTTAATTCTTCGATCAAGAAAGAACCTTGATTTGGATTTTCATTTTTTGCAGTACCCAATTCGCGATTGATAATCAATTGAATCGCCATAGCGCGGCGTACACTTTCTTCCGTAGGGGTAGTAATGGCTTCATCATAAGCATTGGTGTGAAGCGAATTGCAGTTATCATAAATGGCATAGAGCGCTTGCAGCGTTGTTCTGATATCATTGAAATCAATTTCCTGCGCGTGCAAACTTCTGCCGGAGGTCTGGATATGATATTTTAATTTCTGCGCGCGTTCGTTGGCTTTATATTTATTCTTCATGGCCTTGGCCCAAATGCGCCTTGCCACCCTGCCAATCACCGAATATTCCGGGTCCATTCCATTGCTGAAAAAGAAAGAAAGGTTAGGAGCAAAGTCGTCAATCTTCATACCGCGGCTGAGGTAATATTCCACATACGTAAAGCCGTTAGATAGTGTGAACGCCAACTGAGAAATTGGATTGGCACCTGCCTCGGCAATATGATACCCGGAAATAGAAACCGAATAGAAATTGCGCACTTTTTGGTCTATGAAATATTGCTGTACATCCCCCATCATCTTCAAAGCAAATTCAGTGGAGAAGATACAAGTGTTCTGCGCCTGATCTTCTTTCAGAATATCTGCTTGCACGGTTCCGCGGACAGACTGCAAAGCTTTGGTTTTCAGTTTTTCATACACCTCTTTGGGCAACACCCTGTCGCCACTGGTTCCCAGCAAAGTCAAACCCAGCCCGTTGTTTCCCTGAGGAAGGCTACCGTTATAAACCGGTGCTCCGGCTTTTTGATCTTTGAATATATCTTTCAGTTTTTTCTGAACTTCTTTTTCCAGGCCGTGCTCTTTAATATATTTTTCACATTCCTGATCAATAGCGGCATTCATGAAAAAAGCAAGAATCATCGGCGCAGGACCGTTGATAGTCATACTCACCGAGGTTTTAGGATTACAAAGATCAAAGCCACTATATAATTTCTTCGCATCATCCACCGTAGCAATGCTTACACCGCTGTTGCCCACCTTTCCATAAATATCAGGGCGATGATCCGGGTCTTGACCGTAAAGCGTAACGGAATCAAAAGCAGTAGATAATCGAATGGCTGGCTGCCCCAATGAAACATAGTGAAAACGCTTGTTCGTTCGTTCCGGCCCACCCTCACCGGCAAACATACGGGTAGGGTCTTCGCCTTCGCGTTTCAGCGGAAATACTCCGGCTGTGTATGGAAACTCGCCCGGAACATTTTCCTGCAACTGCCAGCGCAAAATATCACCCCAATCATGGTATCTAGGTAGATATACCTTGCGGATGTTCGTTCCCGAAAGGCTCTTGTGAACAAAGGGAAGCTGCAATACTTTTTCGCGCACCTCAAAGGCAAATGTTTCACCGGAGTACCTCTTTTTCAGTTCCTTCCAGTTATCAATCAGGTCTTTACAGAAAGCGTGAAACCCTTTTTCATAATGAGTAATCAATTTTTTGACTTCCGAATTATCTTTCAGTTCCACGCTCACGCCATATAACTGATATAGCTTGCTGGCAATGGCACATTGCTCGTCCACCCACTGGTCATAGGCTTCATTGTTTTCTGCAATCTCCGCCAGATAGCGCACGCGAGCCGGTGGAATGATCTGAGATTTGGTAGCGGTATTTTTAGCAGAAGTATGTTTTACGTGAAACTCTTGACCTGTTTTCTCTTTCACCTTGTTGGTCAGCATTTCAAAAAGATGATTCACTCCGGCATCGTTAAACTGAGAGGCAATGGTTCCCACAATCGGCAGTTCTTCATCCTTGGCTTGAAAAAGCTGATGGCTTCGTTTATAAGCTTTGCGAACATCTGCCAAAGAATCCAGTGCTCCGGCTTTATCAAATTTGTTGATGGCAATCAGGTCGGCATAATCAATCATGTTGATCTTTTCCAATTGAGAAGCAGCTCCATATTCCGGTGTCATGACATACATAGAAACATCGCAATAGTCCAAGATGGAAGCATCGCTCTGACCTACTCCGGCACTTTCAAGAATGATAAAATCGAAATGCGCAGCCTTACAGATGTCAATGGCCTCTTGCACATGCACACTCAACGCCCGGTCACTCTCTCTCGTTGCCAGTGAACGCATATAAGCGCGCGGATTAGAGATAGAATTCATCCGTATTCTATCGCCCAACAAAGCCCCACCGGTTTTCTTTTTGGATGGATCCACCGAAATCACCGCGATAGTCTTGTCTTTAAAGTGACGGAGAAATCTGCGCACAATCTCATCGGTTACCGATGATTTTCCCGCGCCACCGGTTCCGGTAATTCCCAACACCGGAATAACACCCTTGTCCTTTTCTATCTTGGCGATCAGTTTTTTGCCTTCGTCTTCATCATTTTCAACGGTGGTGATGGCCTTGCCAATAATCTTCCAGTTTTTGCTTTTCAACTGTTTCAGTTCCCCATTCAATTTGATCCGCGTATCAAAATCGCATTGACTGATCACATCTTCGATCATTCCTTCCAGACCCATTTTTCTTCCATCATCCGGTGTATAGATTCGGGCGATACCGTATTGATGCAAGTCCTTAATTTCTTCCGGAAGAATGGTACCACCTCCTCCACCAAATATCTTGATATGACCGCACCCTTGCTCCTGCAACAAATCATACATGTATTTGAAGAATTCCGTATGCCCTCCCTGATAGGAGGTAACGGCAATACCTTGAGCGTCTTCCTGTATAGCGCACTCCACAATTTCCTGAGCGCTCCGGTTATGACCCAAGTGGATCACTTCGGCTCCTTTGGCTTGCATGATTCGACGCATGATATTGATAGCCGCATCGTGGCCATCGAACAGAGATGCAGCAGTGACTATTCTAACTTTATGTTTCAGATTCATGAAGATAATTTGACAATAGGATGATAATAAAATGAGGTAACAAAAACACCGGTGAAATTAGCAGATTGAGACAAACCTGTAAGGCAACATTCGTATTTTAAAATCTGCTTATCATTATGCTCTAAATAATGGCAAATGAAAAATTGGCTTATAATCTTCTTCGTTGCGGTTGTGCCGCTTGTTTCTACCGGACAAATAGATTTCGTTGATAACAATTGGGCAAAGGCGAGGGAGACTGCTAAAGAACAGAACAAATACCTGTTTGTAGATGCCTACACCGACTGGTGCGGGTGGTGTAAGGTGATGGATAAAAAAACATTCAGTCAGGATTCTGTAGCCCAGTTTATGAACCAGCATTTTGTCTCATTGAAATTAGAGATGGAACATGATTATGGCGTCAAAATAGCCATGAAATATCGGGTGGCTTCCTTTCCCAGCTATCTTGTTTTCAGCCCTGATGGGAGGTTGGTCTATACAATGGCCGGATATATGGAAGCCGCTTCATTCATGGGAAAGTTAAAAGAAGCATTGAATCCTGAAAAGCAGAAATCATATCCGGAATAAGCGATAAATCGAGTTGGACTATCCCGAGTTTTATGGCAAAATGTTTGCAGAGAATGGCAAAAGAGTATTCCCGGATTCCATCACTCTAATGAGCTATCTCGATCAGCAAAGCGACTTGTTTACTGAAGTAAACTACTCAATCATTAATAAGTTAGTCGCTAAGGTTTCTGACAAATATCAGCAGTTCTTTTTAGATAATCAGGATAAGTACGCCTCGCTCTACGGCAAGGACGAAGCCGACGATATGGTTTCCAATTTAGCCTACGGAAAACTTAAAAAAGCAGTAAAAGACTCCAGTGAAGTGCAACTTCAAAATGTTCGTGCCTTTGTAGATAAATATGTTCGCGAAGACAAAGAACAGACCAAAACTTATTACGGAATCTATTTCTATAAATCAGTTGGAAACTGGAAAAAATTTGCCGATGAGGTAGATACTCACCTCCGGAAAAATAAGGAAGTGGACGATCAAACGATTAATGGCTGGGCATGGGAGGTTTATGAAAACGCATCAGACCAAGAAGTGATACAAAAGGCTATCGCTTGGATGAAGCCGGTAATAGATACCAAGCCGAAATATTTCAACATGGATACTTACGCGGCGCTTTTATATAAAGCAGGGAAATTGAAGGCTGCAAAAGTATATGCCCAAAAAGCGATTGAACTGGGAAAGAAGGAAGAAGAGAAGACCGAAGAAACCGAAAAATTACTCAAGAAAATTGAGAAAGAAAGTAAAAAGTAAGGACGGCTCATCCGCAATTATTTTCACACCCTTGCCTCTAAGAATATAATGCAATTTATTCAATAGGATAATTGCTTCTTGTTTTGGTTGGGATTAAATTCTGATTTCTTCAAGGAATATATCTCCGGTAAAAAAATTTGTTTTTATAGTAGACTTCTTCGGAAAATCATCCATTTGTCTCCCTCTGGAGTATGTGCGTTAAGTTAAGCTTGTCAATTTATGGTTGAAACTTTTATCTGTACTTGAATCCGAAGGATTCAGATGTTTATAGAATCAGGAAGGAGAAGGATGCGACCCCGAAGGAGGTCGAACAAAGTGCGACCCTTTCAGGGTCATTGTCCTTCGCTGGGTATTCTTACTATAAACCTATCACCTCTTCAAGGTGAAAAACAGAATAATTCTTCTCCTAACTTAACGCATATGCCCTCTGGAGGAGTGTAGAGGGAGGAAATTAAACAAACCCGATTTTCCGAAGAGTCTACTGAGTTACATAAGCCACAAAAAAAGGCGCTCCCTTTCGAGAGCGCCTGACCAAGACTAAAAATGGGATTTTATTAGTCTTGAGGTAAACTGAGCCGGAGCGTTGCCACCGGACTGTAGCCCTCATATCCTGCATGGCTAAGGGTCGCCACGCGGAAATAATACTTGGTGCCGGGTGTTAAATCATAAATCTGAATTGAAGCCTTTTCAGATTGATATACCATTGGCCAACCCTGTGCAGGATTTGTAGTGGCCTCAATTCGATAACCGGATGATTTCTTCACCGCTTTCCATTTCAACTTCACAGAGCCCTCCGCTGCGGCTTGCTTGGCAACCAGAGTTTCAGGAGAATTAAGAATGCCAATTGGACTTTTAGAATCCCGAATATCCATACCGGAGCTGAGTGCAATTTCCGGATCTCCTTTTGCTTCACCCTCTACGTAAATCTGTAGATCGGACATCAATATGTCCAACTCTGCTTCGCGGAGGTCGCGGATTTCGGTAGCTGCTGGCCCTCCTGGAAGAGCCTGCTGTGCCAACTCGAGTGCATCTATAGCTGTGGTGATATCAGCCAAGGTGGGAGAGGGTACCGCAAAGTTGGGATTACCAGTCATGAATTCCACCACCCGGCGAGCCAGAGTGATTTTTTGTGGCACGGTCAACAGGTGAAAGCCCAGTTTGACAATAAAGGATACGATAAATACAGCAATGTGCTGGCAGACGGTACGCTTTGCGCTCCCGCCCTTTTTGTTTTTGTTCTTTTTCATTTTGTTTTTGTTTTAAAATTTGAATAAAAAATACGCAGCACCTCGTTCGTAAGCCTCCGCCTATGGCAGAATTTTATCCCTTGAAACAGGATGCTGTTTTTGTTTAGCTATCCATAAAACAGCTATTGTCATTAGCAAACATCCGACCTCCCTTGCCTGCGCCGGCTGGCAATGCAGGAAGCTCCGGGAACCTCTTAAAACCAATCTTTCGCCTTTGAAACTGTACCCCTCCTACTGATTCAGGGTACAGCTTGAATCAGCAGGTTTTCATTGGCAAAATCATTAGGGTGTCAGGCCCTTGCTTCCTTTTTACCGGGAGGCGGCGGTTTACTAGTCTTCTTCGTTCTGAGCCTTTTTATGGGTGTTCTGAACTAAAAGACGATGCAAATATAAGCATCAAAATACCAAAGTCAATAGCTTGATGAAAAAATAGTTTAAAATGGCTTGTAAAGCCTTGGCAGGCAGGGCGATAAAAATTATCCACAAGGGCCGAAAAGCAAGAAAATCAGCTACTGCTTTGCAAACTTGCTCGTCGCAATAATGGTAACGTTGCGCTTTATATAGCACACATAAAGCCCAACGGGATATGAAGAAATATCTATTCTTTGTAACCAGCTATATTGAGGCACGCTTGCTTGATAAATGCTTTGACCTAAGCTATTCATCAATACCAGACTAATCTCCTCTTGTTGGATCCAATCAAAAAGACTGTAATCAACTGTTATTTCAGTTGAGGCTGGATTTGGATAAACTTTTATCCCATTAATTTCAGGCTTAACTACCTCATCTACCCCTACCAAACAATTCTCCACCTCACACCCATTACTATCCAATCTCAATATCCAACCAAATTGACCGGTATATTCCGTAGCCCCCCCCCCCCTATATGTCCATTCTTTGTTAAAGGAACTATTCATTTTAACAACAGTAGCTGTACTATATATGAAGGGAAAAAATTCATAAACCTTCTTCTGTGCAGCATAAATAAAGCCTCCATCTTTCGTTTCGGTTAAACCATAAGCTCCATAAGTGCTGTCGTTTGGGTCAAGCCATTGCCTTACCATCGTGCCACCGGTATCCACTTCCAATAACCACGTATAGCTCCGCTCGCGGGTCAGATCCACCAAGCATTAAGTTGCCATTTAATAATGGGATAATGTTATGGGATGTTTCATACTGATTCAGTAATCCGAAGTACTTTTCCCACAACCAGCTTCCTTGAGAATCAATTTTTAAGATGCAAATATCCGGTAGATAGCTTAAGCTATCTGCTCTGGCACCAGAGATATAAAACATGCCATTATTAAATTCTGTTACCCCTGTGCCTTGAAATGACCATGAAAAAGGTGTGTAATATTCATAAGTCTGAATATTGTCCAAAGCAGTATTAAACTTTGAAAATAATGTGCGAGGCAATGAATCAATAGAATATCCAGCAAATGCATATCCATTTGATGATGTTTTTATTAGGCTATTGTAAAACCCCCCATATCGCTTTGGTATGGTATCATACAAAGACTTATATCTGATAAACTGACCAATAGAATCTAATTCGGCTATTACGATTCTGGCATACTCAAACGGTGGATTATACGGAGATATTACGCCAATTACTTTATAAAAACCATTTTCATGGATGATGCTACTAAACATCATCGAAGGTCTATCTTCCTTAAAAGTTTTATTTAAAATTATCTGTGAATTAGCAGAAGATGTTAAAGCAATTAAAGCAGCTAATATTAGCTGCTTTAATTGCTTTTGTTTGAAAATACTGTCAGTTATCATTTCATAATGTTAAACCGGCCTTTGTCTTTCATGCTATTATTACCAATCACCCTTACTATGTATAGTCCACTGCTGAGCATAGATGTGTTTATCTCAACTTTTGTTTCCTCTGTTGTGGTCTTTTTCGTGTTAATTATCCTGCCATAAATATCCAGAATCTGAACTATGTCGTCGTTTTCAAATCCAGCATACTCGATAGTTACAAAATCTTTAGCGGGGTTAGGATAAATCTTTAGTATAGGTATAGGCCCGACTTTTTCTTTTACCGATTCCGATGTTTTTCTGATTTCATCAGATTCATTGCCCTTCTTGCCTGACCATTGTGGCGCATCTCGTCAGTTATAACTGGCGGGGCAGGCTACTTGATTATGCAATCCCTTTATTTTATCTACTTTAAGCTACCCGACTTTAGTTTCAAGAATGAGATTGCTCAATAAATATTATAATTTTTCTAATTGTCTTCGCAATTTGCTCTCTACATCGGTCAAAAGTGCGTGGAAATTATCTCCATACTCTGAAGCGAAGGGGTCATTACCTGGAATACCTAAACGTATACTGACTTGTTTTTGTTGAGTTTTCTTTTCAGCTTTGTCCTCTAGGTATATATCTGCCCATTCAATTCTATCATAAAAGCGACTAAGGCGTGTGATACTTTTACGTATCGTGTCCTTTACATCATCGTCTATTGTAATATCTACTGCTTGAACATTAATCTTTATTCCTGTGATACTTTCTGTATATTCCATAATTAAATTTATTTTATTGTTTTATATATGCCGTATACATCCATACTAGTTTTTCTTGTGCACTGATATAATCACTCATCAGGGCATTTGTTCCTTCATCGTTTGCGTCTGCCGATAAATCTAGAATTTCTCGTTGAAGTGTAATGATAATTTTAAGAGACTCCAATGTGTCTTTCACATCTTTAACTCCGTCTGACACTTCTGTACTTTCTTTTACCTTCGCTAGCTTTTGATAAATAGAAAACTGATGGTTTGGTGTATGACCAAGGGTCTTAATTCGCTCCGCGACTTCATCTATCTTTACGAATAAATCTTCGTACATTTCTTGAAATTTACCGTGAAGTTCAAAGAACTTATCTCCAGTAATATTCCAGTGATACCCTCTTATGTTTTGATAAAAGATGGAATAGTCTGCTAATAGCTCATTTAATTTTTCTGATAATACGTTGGATTTTTCTTTATCCAGTCCAATAAAATTTGTCATTTTGTTTTGATTTTAATATTTAAAATTGTGCTACGGTCCGTTGTTTAATGGTTGATATCAAACGATTCATTCTCTTTAAGCTGCTTAGTGCCGCGTTTTTAGTACCATATCACCAAGTTCTTTTATTTCGTCTTGTATAATAAAAATGACCCTTTCATCCTTTAATAAAATGTTCCAAGCAATTCGCTGACAATGTCAGAACTGAATGCAAATTACACTTTTTTTTTAAATCTTTCTCTCAGGTCTGTTCAGTTTTTGAACCAACTTAAAAGATGCATAATCTGCATAGATACCATAAGCGTTTACCAAAAGACCTTTTATCTTACCATCTGTTGAGGAAATAGCATATAAAATGCTTTCATTATCAACGTCTGACATTTCTTGAAAACGGTGTTTTTCATCAATCTCAAATTCTTCGGGTTGCAATTGGCATTCGTTTTCTGGACATTCTATAAACTCTTCTTTCATATTAAAGTTATAAGTATAGCCTTTTTTTGCAAGATCGTTGATGGCTTCGGATAAGCTTGAGTATTTTCCCATTTTATTTCAGTTTTAATTGATTATTATTTAATTGCCCAAATAGATCCGTTTTTCGTTGTAAATTTTTCAATGCTCCTTTTTCAGAAAGTTCATTCAAAATAGTTTCGCTTTCGTTTCTTGGCGTACCTGAAAGTTCAGCATACTCCTTAGCAGTAAGTGAATGGTATTTAGAAAAAAGTGTCTCCCAGTTTTTGCTATACTCACTTTTTGTAGCATTCGGATTCAATTTTAAAATGGCCATTTCGTAAAATGCATAAGGCCTGGCACCATAAACGGTTTCCATATTGCCAGCCTTATCCATGAAGAATATAGTTGGAAATCCTCTTACACCCAGTTCTTTTCCTAATTTTAAATCTTCTTCAAACAACGCTTTTGCTTTGCCTTCATAATCGGTTTTCAATTGCTCAACATTCAGTCCAACAGTTTTTGCTGCAGTTTCTAAATGTTCCCATTTGGCAATGTTTTTCTTTTTAAGAAAAACCATTTCTCTAATTCCCCGCATAAACAAAAGGGCTTTTTCTTCATCTTGTAGTTGTGCTGCTTTGAAAGCTATGGATGGTGGATAAGAAGAGTCCAACGGGTCTTCTAACCATAAATCGCCATCAATAGGCATATCATAGTGTACGCTTACTTCATCCCAGTGTGAAGCTACGTCAGACGGTTTACCAATACCACCACTATTGTAACTCCAGTCTGGTAATAAACCTCCCATTCTATAGTCAATTTCAACAATATTGCCATATTCAAGTTTCAGTTTACGTAGTTGTGGTTCAATTCCCCAACATGACGAGCATATAGGATCTGTGTAGTAAATAAGTTTTACGGATTTTTCCGTTGATTGTACTGTAGTTATAGATGTGTTATTAACTTTTTCATCAGTTGTTTCACACATTCCAGTTTCTATATCGCACAAAAGCGGATTGTTTTTTATGGTTTCGTTGCTCATGGTTCTATTTTTATTGTCCTTTTTAAGAAAAAAGGCATTACCAGAAAATTAATAATGATAGGTTATTTTACCTCTTCGGAGGTTGCAAATTCTTCCATTCTTGTGATCAAATCGTTTTCAACTGTATAGATTTGAACCCAATCTTGTTTTAGTTCTCTACCTGATCGTTTTACTTTTTGATGTTCTCTTCCTAAAACCACTACCATATTTCCTTCAACAATATATTGTAGCGGTTCAAAGTTGATGATTTCGGTTCGTTCCATAATATTATTGTAAAAAGCTCTTACACCTTCCTTCTTTTCAAACCGTCCTTTTGGGATTATTTGTGTTCCATGATAAATCCAAACAGTATCGTCTGAAACTGTTGCCACAAATTTATCTGCGTCGCCACCGCTAAATGCAGAGAACATATTCTGTACTACTTTTTTTGCTGAATTTTTCATGTTTCTTTGTTTTACTGTTCCGATTTAATTTCCCCCATAAAAATCAACCTAAAGTCTTTTTCGAAAAAAATGAAATAATTAAACCAGGTACAGAAAGCCCAATTGCCAAATAGATCAGACTCATGGGCGAATAAATTCCTAGTAACAATCCTGCTACTGAAGAAGCAATCATTATAGATAAGTTAAATACCGAAGACTGAACTGAGGTGGCCACATCTTTAGCAGTTTCTACCTGGCGGCTAACACCAGCTTGCAGCAAGGTAACTAATGGACCAAATGAAAGTCCCCATAAAAAGAAGGCAATGTGTCCCAGTCCTGTTGTTCCACCCAAAATTAGAAAAATAACCATAGAGATAATCATGAAGGCAAACATTAAAATGGTTAGAAGTCGCAAATGCTTATCCGTATATTTTATAGCCAGCAATACCGAAATCAAAGATCCTATTCCAAAAAATAATAAGGCACTCTCTACTCCTCCGGCCAACTGAATTTCATCAACAAGACTAGTGATATAAATATAGACACCGTAATGTGCTATGACACCAAGTAGCGTAAGCAGTAAAATAAGTAAAACCGACGGGATTTTTAATAGCGCAAAAGGTGAAGAACTTTTCGTCAGTTTCTCACCTGGTACTGAAGGCAAAGCAAAGAAACTAACTAAGGCGATAACAAAAATAAAAGTGCCTAATCCAATAAATTCAGTTCTCCATCCATAAATATTACCAATAGAAGTCAGTATAGGCATTCCAATACTAATTCCTAATGTAGTTCCAGCCATGATTACTGCAATGGCTTTCCCGTGATCTTTTTCATCGACCAATCGCATACCATAGGCAGCAATCATTGGCCACATTACACCAGCACAAATTCCGCCAATTATCCTTAAGATTATAATAATCGTATAATCGTGTACAAGACCTGCAACAATATTAGAAATCGCAAATCCACCAAGCAAAAGGAGCAACAAGTATTTCCGGTTAAACTGCATGGTGACTGAAATCAGCGGTATTGCAAAAATAGCTGAGGCTATAGCGTAGTAACCTACCAGATTTCCTGTTTGTATCTCACTAATGTTCAAATCAGTCATCATCAGTGGAAGCACACCTGATGGCATTAACTCTGACAGTATTCCTACAAAAGTTACCGATGACATTAAAATCATCATGAGCCACGGAAAAGATTTTTTGGCTTGCTCCGTAATGTTATGTCTGCTCATAGTTTTGTTTTTTGATAACTATTGGAAACATAGTAAGTACTTCACTTCAATTATATTCAGTATTTACTAAAAATATCGAAGTGAAGTACTTTAAAATCGATTCTTTTTAAATTAAAGACTAAAAGGAATATCAAATTCCACTTCTTTTTTGCGGAATAGGAAGTTACCATTACGTACAGATGCTAAAACATCTACTCGTCTACGAATCGCCTCATAAACGGAAGTTTCATTTAATACAATGAAGTTTGCTGCTTTACCAACATCTAAACCATAACTCTCTTGAATATTTAAACAACGAGCACCATTATAGGTAATCAGATCGAAATTTGTTTCTACATCTTTTTTAGACATGATTTGAGCGAGGTGAATTCCATTATCCAGAATATTCATCATATTGCCATTGCCCATTGGATACCATGGATCGTTTATGGAGTCTTGTGCGAAAGCCACATTTATTTCGGATTCAATGAATTCTTTTACTCTGGTTAGTCCACGACGTTTAGGATAGGTGTCTTGGCGACCTTGTAAATAAACATTTTCTGTTGGACAGGAGATAAAGTTGATCTTGCTCTTTTTGAATATGTCCATCATTCTAAAGGCATAAGAATCATCAGCAGAGCCAAAAGAACAGGTATGACTTGCTGTGGTTTTACTTCCATAACCTTCTAGATAGACAAGAGCATTTAATAACTCTAAAAAGCGTGAATGAGGATCATCTGTTTCGTCACAGTGCACATCAATCAATTTATCATATTTTAAAGCAAGCTCAACAGTGTCATGAACAGATTTTTCTCCAAATTCCCTCGCAGGTTCATAATGTGGAATTCCGCCAACAACGTCAGCACCCATTTTAAGGGCTTCTTCCACTAAATCACGTCCGCCTTTATACATGTACATACCTTCTTGCGGAAAGGCAACAATCTGAATATCAACAATATCTTTTAAATCTTGTTTCATTTCCAGCATTGCTTTTAATGCTGTAAAGTTTGGATCGGTAACATCTATATGGGTACGGATGTGCTGCACCCCCTGAGACACTTCGTCTTTAATTCCCTTCATGGCCAGTCTTTTTACGCTTTCTACCGTAAGGGTTTTTTTGAATTGTGGCCATAATTCAATCGCTTCAAACAAGGTTCCGGGAACCAGCTCCTTCCTGGCCCAGTTCCGATAAGGTATAAACGTAGTCCAAATGTAAATGTGGATCTACATAAGGTGGCAAAATAAGTTTTCCGCTAAGGTCAATTTCCGCATCACATTTAGGTAGATTAGTTCCGATATGAGTAATTTTTCCATTTTCTACAATCATTTCGGTTGCGGAATCATTCCGATAAATTTTTGCATTAAAAAACTTTTTTTCCATGGCTGATTAATTTAAAGTTATTTAATGTTTAAATTTTATTTTTTCTGAACATGGGTATCAACCCATTTTTCAAAGGCTTCCAAAAAGTTCTTCAAGAATCCTTTGGTAGAATCGTTAATAAGTTCCCCATTGTCGTCAAAAAGCCCCCCGGCTCCACCAATATAAGCTTCTGGTTGTGCCATTGCAGGGACATTCACAAAAGTTAGCGACTGTCTTAAATGGTGATTCGCACCAAAGCCGCTAATGTTACCAATGGAAACGCTTACAATTCCAGCTGGTTTTCCATCCCATGAATTTTCTCCATAAGGGCGAGAACCGACATCAATGGCATTTTTTAGAACACCAGGTACGGAACGGTTATATTCAGGTGTTAGAAAAAGAAGTCCATCCGAAGCCTTGATTTTTTCACGTAATACTTCCCATTCTTTTGGTGGATTGGCTTCTAAGTCCTCATTGAACATAGGAAGACCTGATATGTTTAACAGTTCCATTGATAAGGATTCTGGTGCCATCGCCATCAGTACTTTGGCTGTTTTTAAGTTAAAGGACTCTTTGCGAAGACTTCCTACGATAACTGCAATTTTGTGTTTTTTCATAACATTGATTTTTTTAGTTTAAAATTTTTTAAAAAATTTATCTATTAGTAGGTTTCGGCGCCCATTTATCATAAAGAGACATGTCAAAATTATTGACCTCATCCATAGTTAAACCAAGTGCTTTAGCAACACCCTGTCCGTATTCTGGATCAGCTTTAAAACAGTTTCTTATTTGACGAATTTGAATAAATTTCTCTGCGCCTCCTCTTTCTCCAGCAACTGTAGAAAATCTGCTGAACAGTTCTGTTTTCTTACCAACTTCGCTAAAAATTCTCGCCTTAATGTATTTAGTAATGTGGTGAGTAACCGCAAATGTGCCAAAAGCACCGGATCCTTTAGTGTGCATTTTTCTTTCTGGGATGACCTCTCTGTCAAAGTTTGCCATTTTTTCAAGAAACCAAGCATCTTGCATTAACATGGGGCCTCGTAGTCCTGTAGTTTGTACGTTTTGATTATCTCCAACCGGTGCTCCAGTTTGTCTTGTGAGTTTTGATTCTTTGTCTTTCATATTTTCCATATCTGGGAAGTTTACGTTACTATTTGTTTATTGTCTTTATAGTTTTTTTAGGTGTTGCATAGCTTGCAAATACCCGACACATTTCCTTCAACAACGTCTGGTATCTCGCTACGTAAAAGTAAAATTTATTTCTCAAGGTCATCCAAAGGACTTTTGATTTCACTAATTTTTTTATTGCTCACGTGCGTATATATCATGGTGGTTTTCGGGCTATCAAATCCATAAGTAAATCACACTCAGGGTGTTTTTATTTCACCAAAAGTATGAGTTCCTTTATCTTATACCAAACAGTCATAATAGATAAGCGGAAGCCGCAGGTTGTATTTTGCCTTTTTCGGATTTCCTATCACGCATGAATGAAAATAGCTATAATATATCGTTTTTCCATGTTTTTCTGTTAATTAGTTGTATTTCAGCAAATATCCAGACTGTTTTTGTCACAGAAATAGGCAAAACCGCGACGGAAATAGGGAAGTCCGTGACGAAAATATGGAAGTCTGTCATGAACTTAGGGAAGTCCAACACAGAAATACCTAAGTCCATCGCAAGAATACCTAAGTCTGTCGCAGAAATAGGGAAGTTTGCGACAGAAATACCTAAACTCAACACAGAAATAGGGAAGTCCGCCACGGAAATAGGGAAATTTGCGGCAGGAATACCCAAACTCGTCGCGAAAACAGGCAAGCGGGTGGTGGAAATACCTCAAGGTCGGGATGGATTATATCACTATTATTTGGTTATAGGTAAGTCTGTGACAGAAGTAGGCAAGTCCACTGTGGAAATAGTCAAACTTGCCGTAAGGATAGTATAGGAAGATGTAGAGAAATTCTGCCCCGTGGGTCGTTCACGGGTCTGCTCAATGAACTGTGTCAGGGTTAAAAAATATGCATTCTAAGCGTTGCGTGTAACGGGCTTATCTATCGGGGAGCAGATCTAAAGAATCCCCATTGAGCAGTAAGTTTGTTTCCGATTTATCGGCTTCTCGCTAATCGAGTCTCTAGCCCAAGCTATCAAGAGCAACCTTTCCTATTTCGTGCGGTACAGAGAAACCTTCGGATGTTACTTTGCGTATGACTGATGTAAACGGCAAGCAGGTGTATTTCAACCCTATAAGAGACCATCAAGGACTTTCCGAAAAAGATAGTTCCTTCGCTGCCGCTTCATTGAAAGGCACTTGCCTGCTAAAAAAACCAACGAAAAACCAAAGAATTACTACGAGAGTAGTGGTACAGTAGGTGAAGAAATAGGTTATCGCAAACCCTTCCAACCTTATTGTGAGGGCTTCGGGAAACCGGAGCCTTTTTTTATTTCAGGGATACAGACACCTGGCTCAGTTTTCCTTTCTCGAACCAGCAGGAAAGAATCTTACCATCTGTTTCAAACTCAGAATAGCCGGATGAACTGTAGTTGACTGTGGGTTTCCCTAGCAACGCTTTTATTTCGCCGGCACTCATGCCAAATTTCACCTGACGGGGCAACACCGCTATAAATTTTCCGTAGGCTGGACTATTTTGATAGAGGCGGACAGAGGTTAGCAATCCATCTTTCAAAACCAGTTCCACGCCTTCTTTCGACAAATAATGAGCGTCGTTTGCTTTCTCTAAATGATAGTTGGCTATCAATTCGCTGACCTCCGGACTTTGAGCCTCCAAGCCCAATGCCGGACTGAAAGCGTCTCCATAATGAGCATATTGAGCATGGCCCCCGACGGAGATAAACATCACAACTATATAAAGAAGTACTTGGTAATTATTGATTGTTTTCATGATTCGGATATTCAAGATGACAGGGGCTATATGATTCGTCAAAATAACGAAAAGTTTATTCTTTTATTTGCGCCTACATGGATTTTAGCTTATCAATTTTTTCTACTGCCGATGCCTGGATTAGTTTGCTCACGCTCACTTTTCTCGAAATCGTTTTGGGCGTAGATAATATCATCTTCATTTCCATCATCGCCAACAGCCTTCCTGCTTCACAGCAGAAAAGAGCGCGAAGTATTGGATTGATGATTGCACTTATTTTCCGAATTGGCTTGCTCATTTCCCTTTCCTATATCATCGGCATGACCGCTCCGGTACTCACTTTGTTCGGGCAAGATTTCAGCGGCAGAGATTTGATTTTAATCGGTGGGGGATTTTTCCTGATTGCGAAATCTACTACAGAGATACATCAAAAAGTAGAAGGGAAAGAAGAAGGGAAAGGAGTAAAAGCTAGAGCGGTTTTCTGGCAAGTGATTTTACAGATTATAGTGATTGACATCGTCTTTTCATTCGATTCTATTTTAACTGCCGTAGGATTAACCCAACACGTGATGGTGATGATACTGGCGGTGATTATTGCCATGATGGTGATGCTCAAGTTCAGCGGGCCGGTGAGTAATATTATCAATAAATATCCCACCCTTCAAATCCTCGCTTTGTCTTTTCTGATTATGATTGGACTGACCCTCATCCTAGAGGATGGGGAGTGCATGTCAATAAGGCCTTTGTGTATGTGGCGGTGCTGTTCTCATTGACGGTAGAGCTGCTCAACCTGAGATTCCGTCAGAAACATTTGCTGTAAATCAGTTTACAGTTGTTCCGACAACTGCTCCCAGTTTTTCATTTCGCTTTCTAATTGTTTTTTCAAGGCCTCATAGCCCGAAAAGAAGTCCGGGTTTTTGCTGAGCTCCTGAAACTGCTGTGCGTCCTGTAGCTTTTTATCTAAATCGGCAATCTGGCGTTCTAGTTCCGCTATCTTCTTCTCGCTCTTCTCTACTTCCGCCTTGAGCTTCTTCACTTCTTTAACCCCTGCATCTTCTGTTTTACCCTTGGGCTTTTCTTTATTTCCCACTTGTGGGCTAGAGGGCTTTTCGTCCTTCTTGGTCAGCATACGTATATCCTCCAGCTTCTTCTTTTCCAGAAATTCGTTGATGTCACCGATATGTTCCTTGATTCCGTTTTTAGTGAATTCAAAAATCTTATCGGTCAATCCGTGTAGAAAGTCACGGTCGTGTGAAACGATGATGACGGTTCCTTCAAATTGTCGGATAGCGTTTTTCAATATCTCTTTTGACATGATGTCGAGGTGATTGGTTGGCTCATCCAACACCAAAAAGTTACGCGGCTCCAATATCATTTTACACAAAGCCAATCTTCCTTTCTCACCTCCACTCAACACTTTCACCTTCTTGAACACATCATCGCCTTTGAACAAAAAGCAACCGAGCATATCGCGCAGTTTGGTGCGAATGTCGCCAGTGGCTACATTGTCCACCACCTCCAACACCGTATCTTTTCCATCCATAGAATCGGCAGCGTGTTGTGCATAGTATCCTACCGTTACATTATAGCCCAACTTGATTTCACCCTCGTAACTGAGATTGTCCACCAATATCCGCGTGAGCGTAGTTTTGCCCATGCCATTCTTCCCGACAAAAGCAATCTTCTCTCCGCGATTGATATCAAAGCTTTGATCGTTGATAACCATCTTGTCGTCAAAGGACTTGGTCACATGATGCGCTTCCACCACTACTCTGCCCGATGCCTGCGCCTGTGGAAAGTGGAGATTCATCGCCGAAAGATTTTCTTCTTCCACCTCGATAATATCCATCTTGTCCAGCTTCTTAATCAGCGATTGAGCAAAAGTAGCCTTGCTGGCCTTGGCGCGAAACCGGTCAATATTTCTTTCCAGTTGCGCTATCTCGCGGTCCTGATTTTTCTTAGCATTGATTTGCTGTTCACGACGCTCTTTTCTTAACTCCACATATTTGGTGTATGGAGCGTTGTAATCGTCAATATCTCCATTGACCACTTCGACTGTTCGGTTCGTGATGTTATCGAGGAAGCTCCGGTCGTGCGACACCATGATAATAGCGCCCGGATAGTCTTTCAGAAATTTTTCTAGCCACAAAACTGATTCAATGTCGAGGTGATTGGTCGGCTCATCGAGCAGAATCAAATCGGGTTTCAGCAAAAGAATCTTTGCCAGTTCCACCCGCATCTGCCAGCCTCCACTCAAGGTCTTCATCTCCTTTTCAAAATCAACCGGTTCAAAACCAAGTCCTTTCAACACCCGCTCGGTTTGCTCTTCTACGCTATACCCGTCGTGCATCTCAATCTGGTGTTCTACTTCGCCCAAACGATTGATCAAATCCATATAGGAATCGCTCTCGTAGTCGGTGCGAGTTTCCATTTCATGCATGATCTTCTCCTTCTCATCCATATACTGAGTGGCGAGTTCAAATGCTTTTTTGGTTTCATTGATGACCGACAAAGAGGACTGGGAATGAAGTTCCTGCGGCAAATAGCCAATCACCGTTCCTTTGGGATACATAATATCGCCTCCATCGGTGTTTTGAATGCCCTTCAATACTTTGAGCAAAGTGGATTTGCCGGCCCCGTTGCGACCCGTCAGACCAATCTTATCGTTATCATTAATAAGAAAGGAAATCTTGTCGAACATTACCCGTCCGCCGAAGTGTAATTCTATGTTGGAAACTGCTATCATTTTTTCTTAGGAGGCGCGAAGGTACTACAACGGAGCGTCATTTTTGAGCGTTTGGGGCAAATAAATCGTATTTAGAGACCTCCGACTGTTAATTAATGGTGCTTAGGTGTTTTGAATTTTACATATTTCGCGTACATTCGCCGCTGAAATTTCACAAAGATATGAGCAAGGTTATTGCAGGCATTTTTACCCTCGTCGGGAGTTTGGTTACTCTCTATTTTACCTTTGTTATCTGGAACTCTTCCTGGGCAATGAGATATAATGATCCAAAACTGGAAATGAGTTTGTATCAAACCGGCGATTTAGTTCCGCTGGCTGCCGGTGTTTTGATGATGACCATTGGTCTGATATTTTTCTTCGTTGCCCGCGAACCGAATCCGAATATCAAGTAGTCCAGCCCAGCCCCTAAATCCTCAAACTCCCCAAACTCCCAAAGGGGGCTTTAGCGTAGTCACAAAAAATCTTTTACCGATAAATTATTGAATTTGTCTTTAAGTCCCCTTCGGAGATTTAGGGGCGGTTTTCTATTTTGCACCCATGTCCAAAACCCGATCCATCTACTTCTGTCAAAACTGCGGCAACCAATCGCCGAAGTGGATTGGCAAATGCCCGGCCTGTGGCGAATGGAATACTTATGTGGAAGAAGTGGTAGATAAGGCCGAAGAGAAATTGAAAGAAAAACGTGGCTTTGCGAAGAAACATAATGAAGAAGCTAAACCGATTCCTATCCGCGAGGTGCAGGAACTGGATACACACAAGATAGATACACACGATACGGAACTCAACCGGGTGTTGGGAGGTGGGATTGTGTTAGGCTCCTTGATTCTGATAGGCGGCGAACCGGGTATCGGCAAGTCCACCTTGATGTTGCAGGTGGCTTTGAAGATGAAGGGAAAGAAAATTCTTTACGTAACCGGTGAAGAAAGCGACCGTCAAATCAAACTGCGCGCCGACCGTATCGGCATTAAGAATGACCAATGTTATATACTGACGGAAGTAAACACGCAGCAGATTTTCAAACAAGCAGTGGACACCGCACCGGATATTATTGTGATTGATTCGATACAAACGCTACAGAGTATTTATGTAGAATCGCCTCCGGGTAGCGTATCGCAGGTGCGCGAATGTACTGCTGAGTTGCAACGCTTCTCCAAAGAAACTTCCATCCCTATCTTTTTGATTGGTCACATCACTAAAGATGGAATGATAGCCGGACCGAAGGTGTTGGAGCATATCGTGGATACGGTGTTGCAGTTTGAAGGCGACCGAAATTATACATATCGAATCCTTCGCACTACCAAAAATCGTTTCGGCCCTACTTCCGAAATTGGTATTTATGAAATGATTGGCGAAGGACTGCGACCGGTACTCAACCCTTCCGAAATTCTGCTCACACAGCGCGATGAGAACCTAAGCGGCATCGCTATCGCAGCGATGATGGAAGGCATGAGGCCCTTCTTGATTGAAACACAAGCACTCGTTACTCCTGCCTTTTATGGAACTCCACAGCGTTCTTCCACCGGCTTCGATGGGCGGCGACTGAACATGCTTCTTGCCGTACTCGAAAAGCGTGCGGGCTTTCGTTTCGGCACCAAAGATGTTTTTCTGAATATAGCAGGTGGCCTCCGCGTAGAAGACCCCGCTATTGATCTGGCCGTGATGGCTGCCCTTACCTCTTCTTATAACGACATACCTGTTTCTTCTAAAATCGCCTTTGCTGCTGAAGTAGGATTAAGTGGCGAAGTGCGCGCCGTCAGCCGTATTGATCAGCGCATCTCGGAAGCGGACAAACTTGGCTTCGAGAAAATCTATATCTCCAAGTTCAATCAGAAATTCGATGCTAAGAAATTCAACATCGAAATCGTTTACCTCAGCAAGGTGCAGGCGCTGATGGAGGAGTTGTTTGGGTGAAAAATCTCTACGGAATGTTGTGGATTTAATTTCACTACAATCGTCCAAAAAGTTCAAATGCTTTTCTTTCTAATTCTTCCCGGTGATCTGGATGAGCGATAGCTATCAGGGCTTTGGCACGCTGTGAAATGTTTCTACAATATAGATCCGCTACGCCATACTCAGTAACGATGTGATGTACATTCGCCCGGGTGGTTACTACACCCGCTCCCGGTTTCAGCATGGGGACTATTTTTGAAACTCCTTTTCCAGTAACAGAATTGAGGGCGATAATAGGCTTGCCTCCTTCACTCAATGATGCTCCTCGGATAAAATCCATTTGACCACCAACCCCGCTATACAAGCGCGCTCCTATAGAATCAGAACATATTTGTCCGGTAAGGTCAATCTCAATCGCACTATTGATAGCGGTCATTTTGTCGTTCTTCCGAATAATGCTGGTGTCATTTACATATCCCACATCCAACATGGCCACCGCCGGATTGTCGTTAATAAAGTCATATAGTTTTCGCGTGCCGACGGCAAAAGATGAAACAATTTTTCCTGCATGTTTTTTCTTCTTGCTGCCGGTTATTACGCCCTTTTCCACCAAAGGCAAAAGGCCATCGCTGAACATTTCGGTATGGATTCCGAGGTCTTTATGATTGCCCAAAGCCAGCAGGGTAGCATTGGGAATGGCACCAATTCCCATTTGAAGGGTTGCGCCATCTTCTACGAGCGTAGCTACATTTTTTCCAATGGCCAGTTCATTTTCTGTGAGTGTCCGTAGAGGTGTTTCATGAATGAGATCTTCAGCATATACCGCCACCGTGATTTTTGACTGATGTATCATGCCATCACCCAGTGCGCGAGGCATGTTGGGGTTTACGAGGGCAATAATTTTAGTCGCCATATCGCAAGCGGCTTTAGTAGCATCCACCGACACACCCAAGGAACAAAAACCATGAGCATCCGGCGGACTTACTTGTACCAACACCGTATCCACCGGATATTTTCTTTTGCGGATAACCAAAGGAATTTCACTCAGAAACATTGGAATATACTGAACGTTCTCCTGTTCTATGTAGGGGCGGATGTTTGCCCCGATGAAAAAAACATTGACTCGAAACGACGATGCATATTCAGGCTGCGCATAAGGAGCAGTGCCCTCTGTATGTAAATGAGTGATACAAACATTCTTTAATTCCCGGTGCCGGGCAGTCAAGGCATTCACCAAACGCTGTGGAGCGGCAGCGGCAGTATGGATGAAAATGTTCTCTCCGCTTTTTACGATGCTAAGCGCTTGTTCTTCGGTTATGAATTTCATAGAATTAATTCTGGTCAATACTACGCAGTTTCCGCTTGAGTGTTTGTTGCACTCATGGCTGGCACCAAATCATAATCACCAACCACCGTCAAATCCATTACCAGTTTACCAGAATCGTTATATGCAAAGGGCCGACGGAATTTTGCGCCCCATACGAATTGTTTGACCGTGTAGGACTGGCGGCTATAAATAGTTTGAGAGAATACATCATCAAAACCTTTGAGTAATACAAACACTTCGACATCCATTTCTTTGATTTCCTGAAGCGTCTTTCCCCAGAGTGCGCTCTCCTCATCAATAGGGTGATTGACGACCCAACTGGTTGGAAACATCGCAATCTTTTCATACTCCAACTTCACTTGTTGAAAGCGTCGAATAGATTTGCCGTTGCCTTCGTCTTCCGTCCAACTTAGATTGATACGCGCCTCCATTTCCATGAGCGTAGAGGAAAGTTCATTGGCCACCATAAATTGCAGGCCTGTAATGTCTTTAAATGGCGCGATGATGATATTCTTGCTGTATCTGATTTTGGCTACAGGCTTTGAAAATCGCCCCAACAGCGTACCGGTGGCGAGGGCAAAAGTCATCAGCCCGGCAAAGGCCTCGATTGTGGCCACCTCATTGCTCATTTTGGTGAGCGGATTGATAGCCCCATATCCTACTGTTGTGAATGATTGCGCCGAGAAGAAAAAGCAGTATATAAACTTGGTGAACTCCGTATCAGAAGGGATGCCCTTCAGCGTTTCCACACCCAACCAATAGTAAGTGCCGGCAAACAAAATGTTCATCACAAGATAAAAGCCCAGAACCACCATCCAGTAGCGCGTCCAAGATGTAGTAATGAGCCAGTGGTAGAGATAAAAATTGCCGAACAGCCTGCCGGTTTTGCGCTCCATATTATAATTGCCGTCTGGGTTGATGGTGCGCTGCCTTGTCCCGTCACCAAAACGATCGAGACCGATGTCTTCGCCCTTCCGCATTCTGTCTATTGCTTTTCTGATAACGCTCATGATGTTCCTGTTGAAAATGAAATTTACGCGAAAATACTGAATAGGCTTTCTTTGCCATTCATTTTCAAATCCATGCGCAACACCACCAAACTTAAAACTCTACTCATTAAATACACTGTCTCCTTGGATATGGATGACGACGGGGGGTGGGTGTTGTTGCTAACGGATAAGGGAAATAATGAAATGAAGCAATTTGAGGGCGAGTCGTATAGCCGGGTTTTGTCTTTGGCCTATAGCTTTCTACTCCGAGATTTGAAGAAGGACCAACTTTAGTCCCTTCATGGTTGTACTTTGCGCTACTTAAAAAAATAGCTTCTTGATATAGGGAGAGGAGTACAGAAGAGTTATGAAAGGGTGTATAGCGCGCGTCGAAACGTCCTTTTCAAAAAAATATCTATTTTCCGTTTTCAATCTCGTTTAAATTAGCGGTTATTGATGAAAACTCTTCTGTCTTTTTTGTTCTTGGGCGTTGTTATCTCGATGTCATCCTGTGAGAAATGCGCCTATTGCCGATGTTATGGCGTAGATACTACCTACTGTAAAAAGGAAATGGGTCCGGAAGAATTTAATGCAGTAAAACAAAGTTGTATAGACAACCCTTACTGCGAATGGTTTTCATTTACTAAGACAAGGTAGTCCACGGATTTAAATCCGCTCGAAACTTCCTTTCTCCAACCAGCCTACTTTCCCATCTGCAAGACGGATTTTATACCAAGTGCCTACTTGGTCTAGGATATTGAATTTAACTCCTTCATGAATCATAAATAGATTGCTGCCATTGAAATCAGGTGCACTTTTAATGAAAGAGTTGGAAACCATCAAAATGGCTGCTGACGCATTTTGTTCTCTGGTTTTTTGTTGAAAGGACAACATCAAAAAGCTAACGGATAAAATAAAAAACAGAACACCCACCGTGGCAGTTATTTTTTTCATCCCTATAAACAATGAAAAGGCAACAGCCAACAGAGCCAGCCAAACAAAAATCACCGCATATATGGCCCATCCACCGGAAGAGTAGGAAGCGGTGAATTCTTTCCACCAAGTAATCACCGCCAATTGGGGAACCGGCTGAATTTTATCAATAGTTTTTAGTTCGGAGAGTTTGAGATTATGCCGGATATCTTCGTCCTCCGGAGAAAGTTTGGCTGCCCTTTCAAAATTGAGTGTCGCCTTTGCAATTTGATTCAATTTGTAGTAACAATTGCCTAGGTTAAAATATACTTCTGGTGATGGATAGCCCTGTGCCAAAATCTTTTCATAGCTGGTGGCCGCTTGTTCAAACTGACTGGATTTATATTGATCTGAGGCAGTTTTATATAAGTCCCGTGGAGCTTGAGCAAATGTAAAAGCGGATAATAGCAGACAAGCACATGCGAGCAGTGGTGCACGAAAGTAGTTCATGACTCTATTGTTCAACGTTTGTATTTTCTGATTCGTTCTCATTATCAGGTGCTCCTCTTCATGCTTTAATCTCATCTTCCAAATCTGCAATCAAGTTCAGCGCTGAATCGTAATGATGCTTCATCTCTCCATCTCCCCCTGATGAAGCATAGAGAGCCAATTCGCAAGTGCTGATCAGTTGCTGAAGTTTAACTACAGTTTCGATTTTAGCACTACGTGCCGAAAGTTTATCTGCCACATTGTCTTTGGAGAGTTCGGACATATCAATACTTAACTTATCTCCAAGGTATCCCCAAATGGCGCGTGAAACTTCATCATAGAAACTCTTTCTGTCATTCTGCTTCAAATGTTTATCAGCCAGGCTCAAGCGCTTTTTTGCCAGTTTCAAAGCTCTTCTTCTCTTGGCACCTACTAAATCTGCTGACAAAGAATCGCTTCTTCTTTTCAAAACTATCAGCCCGATAAAAAGAAGAAACGGCGCAGAGTAAAGAGCCATGAATCCCGCAGAACCGAAAAAAGATTTACCACTTTTATTAAACTCCGGTAGTTTGGTCTTGATGTAAATGATGTCCTGACCAAGTAAGGAAACATCCTGCTTACTAACCGAGGCAGAAATGCCGGTGTTTGGATTTTTAGATGCCTCTCCGGTAATCTTTAGTGCATACTCCGGCGAAGCAATACTGTGGTATTTTCCGGTAGAAGGATCGAAGTATGAAAACACCTGACTCTCGATTTTATAATCGCCGGGTTGGCGAGGTACAATCAAATAGTCATACTGCTTCGTTCCGCTCATTCCTGCTGCACCATTAGAAATATTTTCTTTCACCTTGGGTTCGTAAACTTCAAATCCGTTTGGCAATTGGACAGTGGGAGCATCAACCAACTTCAGATTGCCGGTTCCGGATATTTTAACGGTATAGGTAATTGGTTCATCTGTTTTGGCTTCCTTCGATGAAAGCGAGGTTTGAAAATTCATTTTACCCACCGCTCCTGCAAAGTCGGCCGGTTTGCCGCTGTCTGGCAAATCTTTCACACTGATGCTAGTCGCCGCTGTTTTTAGGTTTAAAGGAACATTCTGCGCTCGCCCCATATTGAAAAAATCATCAAAGGCATTCCGAGAATGAGACCGGACAGCCACCTGTGCCACCGTGGAGAGTTCAGCCGGAGCTATTTGTAAACTTCCTGCACGCTGCGGATAAAGATTGTATTTCAGTACTTCAACCGTGTTGAATTGCTTGCCATTAATGGTTTCAACAGAAGGAGTTCTTTTAGGATCCAATTCCACTTCCTGGCTCCAGAACCCATCGAATGTAGGCGCCTTGCTCAAGTTATAGCCCGATAAGTTCTGACGGAAATATAGTTTGTAAGAAGCGGTAAGCATTTCGCCTTTATACAAGGAGCTTTTACTGACAACTACTTTGAGAAAAATATCATCCTTCAATTGTTTGCTAAGATCTTCATTAGAAGTCTGAGGCTCCGGCTCTTGTTGTTGATTAAAGAAGGGGTCTCCAAAAGGGTCGAAGGGGTTGCGCTGTCGTTGTTGGCTTTGTTGTTGAGAGGAGGGTGCGGATATTTCCACGCTTACCTCATTAGACTCCATATTTACCCCCTCCACATTGATGCTTGCCTTCCCGATTTTATAAGTCCCCTGCTTTTTAGGACGTAAAATATAGGAGTAGGTAACCGACTGAGATACACTGCCATTGATAAACTGCATACTGGTCGATGTATTTGGCCCACCCACCAACTGAAAATCATTGAAGGAAGGAGGTCTTAAATTTGTTCCGTTTGCATTTTCAAGTGTATAGCTCAGTTGAAAGCTCTGATTTTCGGGCACGGTTTTGGGAGCTGCCGCAGAAAACCGAGCTTGGGCGGTTAATAACTGGCAGTTAAATACCGCTATGAAAAGTATAAGCACGACCGCTAAACCCTTCAACAAGGAAGGCTTCAACTGCTTAATATGGCTAGTACTTGTTCTCACTCTGCAAAATTTATAGATTGGATTCTATTTTTCAAACTTTAGGCTTCCGACTTAATATTTTTTCACAATCCAAAACGGATATTACCAATCTTTCTGAATCTTTACGTTGACTGGCTTCATTTGCTTCTGCTGCATTTTTTGATTCGTCTTTTGTTCTTCGTTCATTAAAGCCTGCAATAATTTTTCTGCGTCTTCCTTAGATAGCTTAGCTTGTTGCTGCTGTCCTTGTTTTTGCTGTTGCTCTTTTTGCTCTTGCTGCTTGCCTTGTTGCTCGTCCTGCTTTTGGTCTTTGTTGTCTTGCTTATTTTGTTGCTGATCTTTCTTATCTTCTTTTTTGTTTTTCTGATCTTGTTTATTCTCTCCGCCGCCTTGTTGTTGTTGCATCATCGCGTTGGCGTATGCCAGATTGTATTTGGTGTCGGCATCCTTCGGATTAATCTTTAAAGCATTCTTATAAGCTGAAATTGCGTCGGCCCATTTTTTCTGTTCTAATAAAGTATTGCCGAGATTGTGATATGCCTTGGCTTTAACCACCGGGTCGGCGTTCGTTTGTGCAGAAAGCTGAAATTGTTTAGCAGCCTCTTCATAACGCTTTTGCTCATACACTGCATCCCCTAGATTAAAGACCGCTTCGGGCATATTGTTCTTTTCATTCAGCGCCTTTTTGTAATCGGCTTCAGCATCGGTATAATTGTCTTTTTTGAAATTCTTATTTCCGTTTCGGGTTTGCGTTTTCTCCGGTTGGGTAGTAAAAGGAATCTGTGCAGTAAGCATACCTGTATAGAAAAGAATCAACAACATTAAGTATCGTTTTCCCCTGCTTTTCATTTCCATAAATTTAATAAGCGGCGGCTTTTCCGCTCACTCAGCCACCATTCCAGCAACAACAATAAAGCGGCCGTAATTAGACACCACTGAAATTTATCATCAAAATCGGTAAAAACCATTTCTTCAAAGTCTTTGGTGTTGATTCTGCCTAATTCTTTAAAGATGGCATCAATTTCATCTTTACCACTTCCTAAGAGGAAAAATTTTCCGTTTCCTTTCGCTGCAATATCCCTCAACATTTCCTGATTCAATTTAGACAACACAATGTTGCCACTCTCATCTCTCTTAAAATCATTACCTGAAGGAATCGGCGACCCGTTTTCATTCCCTACGCCGATAGTGAACACCTTTGCTCCTTCTTTTACAATCTCTTCAATTGCCTCATCTACCCCTCCTTGATTATCCTCTCCATCCGTGATAATGATGAGTGCCTTATGTTTGGTTTCACCCTTTACAAACCCCTCTCTCGCCAGATTAATGGCCTCGCTGATGTTAGTGCCTTGAGTTGGAACCATTCCTGGATTCACTGCCCGAAGATACATTCGCCCGGCACTGTAGTCCACCGTCAAGGGCATTTGCATATACGCCTTTCCTGCAAAAACAATGATGCCCAGCCGGTCGTTTTTTAACTGGTCCATGAAGTTATTAATGAAATTTTTAGCCCGTGCCAAACGATTCGGTTTCACATCCTCACTCATCATGGAGTTGGAAACATCTAGGGCGATGATGATATCAATCCCCTGCCGTTTAACTTTCTCTTGTTTCGTCCCAATCTGCGGATTCGCGAAGCCAAAAACGATGAATACATACGAAAGTAAAATCAAGATAAACTTTACCAGATGTCTTCCGTTTGAGAAATCAGGAATCAATTGTAACACTAACGAACTATCTCCAAATTTTGCAATGGCTTTCTTCCTCCAGACAAAAAAGAAAACAAAGAGTCCGGCTACCGGAATAACCGCCAGCAACAACCACAAATACTCTATATGCTCAAACCGAAACATCTATGGAACGCTTTTTAAGAATAAATACCTGAATAGCACTTCCAGTAACAAAAGCAGGCCGGCAAGAAAAGCGAAGCCGTGAAATTTTTCCGTCTTGCGTTGGTAAGCACTCACCTCAATTTTTGTTTTCTCCAGTTTATCTATCTGAGAGTAAATCTCTTTCAATCGTTTGTTGTCAGTTGCTCTGAAATATTGGCCCCCGGTTTTCTTGGCGATGTCCTTTAAAAGAGCTTCATCAATTTGCACATCGGCATAATCAAAAATCAATTCGCCTGTCTGAGTCATGGCCACCGGAGTCATTGCTTTTCCGTTGGTACCGATGCCAATGGTATAGACCCGTACTCCAAATTGCATTGCAATATCACAAGCTGTTAATGGATCCACCAGTCCTTTATTGTTTACCCCATCGGTCATCAGAATAACGACCTTGCTTTTTGCTTGACTTTCCTTAAGCCTCTGAGTTGCTGTAGCCAAGCCCATGCCTATAGCCGTGCCATCTTCGAGCAAACCATTTTTAATTTGCTTCAGTTGATTTTTAAGGATAGTGTGGTCAATCGTTACCGGGCACTGGGTGAAACTTTCGCCAGCAAAAATCACCAAACCAATCCGGTCGTTTGGCCGGCCATCTATAAACTCCATTGCTTCCTTTTTGGCAGCTTCAATGCGATTCGGTGTAAAATCTTTAGCGAGCATAGATGAAGAAACGTCCATCGCCAATACAATGTCTATTCCTTCCGTAGTCACTTTTTCTTCATCATAAGAAGTTTGTGGTCTTGCAATAGCCAGTAGTAACAAAATTAGCGTGAGCACTCTTAAAGCTGGAAGGAACTTCTTTAACCTAGCCTTCATGGGCACACCTAATCCCGCGAATGAATTAGTGGAGGAAAGGATAAGTGTTGGATTGTTTTTTTTAGATAGAAAATACCACCACAACCCGGCGAGCAACAGCACTACGGGAATAAACCATAGTACCCAAGGATTCGCAAAAGTGATATGACTCAGATTGTTAAACATTTATTTTTTCCTCCGGCTTTTCTGCTTTAAGTTCTGTAAAGTCAATAAACTTATAGGCGGCTTCCATTGCGCGCATGTTGGCATCCGGCAGAGGAAGCATCTTGGCAAACTTAACGAGGTCAGCGCTTCTCAAAATCTGCATGAGGCTATCCTTTGCTTTATGCTTGACGTGATACCGGTCAATATTTTCTTCAATTTCTTCTGTCGTTGATTCCAGAGCAAACCAATCGTAGCGGTATTCCAGATACATTCGTAAGATGTCTGTGAGCCGACTGTAGAATTGCTTCACCTCATCTTTCTGCCAAAGTTTTTCTTCTTCTAGTTTTTGCAATTCCTTTCTCGCCCAAATATGTGCCGGGTCCTTTGGTCTTGGCCTTTCAATCACCATCGGCTTACGCTTGCTTCGCTTTCTCCAATAGAAAATGCCTCCAGCAATAGCTGCCAACAACAAAATGCCGGCGATGATGTGGGGAATAAATTCTTTCCATGAATAGGGAACATCCAGCGGAGCTTTGATAGCCTTAAACGGCTTTGCAGTATCCACTTCCAGCGTGTTTACGAGAACTGGAACAGCATCAGACATCACACTGTCAATCAAACCGCCCCTATCTTTGAAATATATTTTGACTGGTCCCGTATGATACTTGCCCGAATCATAAGCGGAAACCGTATAGGTCCGAGTTAAAATTTTGAAATTGCCTTCTACGCTTGTATCCACTTTGGAGGCGTTCAGCACGTCCATATTCCCAAGAGTGTCGGAGAAAGGAGGAAGAACTACCATCAAGTCATTCGCATACTTTACTACCAGCTTGATATTCAAGTGGTCGCCGATCAGGATTTGATTTGAATCAGCCTTTAGTGTGGCAGAGATGATTTGAGCTGAAAGAGGACCGTGAATAATAAGATATAAGGCAAGAAAGAGCATAGTCACTTTCCGAGCTACCCCAATAAATATCCAAGGCGTTCTCATCTTCTCATCTCCCTTCTCTTAAACATATTCATCAGAGCAATGACATAGTTATCTTCTGTCTTAATAGACTCAAACTGGGCTCCGCTTTTTCCAAAAAGTTCTTTGGTCAGTTTCTTGTTTTCATGAAAATTTTTAGAATATCGTTCACGTATTTGCTTGTCGGAGGTATCAATCCAAAAATCCTGTTTGGTTTCCGAATCGGTTACTTTAATCAAACCAATGTCCGGCAGATTAACCTCACGCTCGTCATAAATGTGCAGGCCAATCAAATCATGTTTTTTCCCAATAATGTTTAAAGAATTTTTGAAGTCTATCGCTGTCCGCTGGGTTACTTTGGAAGGAATGAAATCAGAAACAAGAAAAGTGATACACTTCTTTTTCACCACATTGTTCATGTACTTTAGTGCTTCAACGATATTCGTGCCGGTATTGGTGGGATGGAAATCATAAATTTCCGAAATGATGCGAAGAATATGTGTCTTCCCTTTTTTAGGTGGAATAAACTTCTCGACAGAATCGCTAAAAAATATCACCCCAACTTTATCATTATTGGTGATAGCTGAGAAAGCCAATATGCCACTGATTTCGGCAATGATATGGTTCTTGAATTCATTTTGTGTGCCAAAAAACGAGGACTGGCTTACATCTATAAGCAACATCATCGTCAGTTCGCGCTCCTCTTCAAACACCTTGACAAAGGGTTTACTGTTCCGAGCTGTGACATTCCAATCAATGGTCCGCACGTCATCACCGTATTGATATTCACGTACCTCGCTGAATGAAATTCCTTTCCCCTTAAAGGCAGAATGGTAACTGCCGGAGAAAATCTGATTAGATAATTTCCGTGTCTTTATTTCTATGCGACGGAGCTTCCGTCGCTTTTCCTCCGAACTATTTGAAAGATTCTTTGACACTGCTTTAAAAATTAAAAAAATCCAATGAAAACTCTACGATTAAGCAAAGAGTGAACTATGGTACTTCCACCGCATTCAGAATGTCGCTGATTACTTCTTCCGCTGTAATGTTTTCCGCCTCAGCTTCGTATGTCAACCCCACTCGGTGCCGCATCACATCGAAACATATTGCTCGAACATCTTCCGGTATGACGTAACCACGGCGTTTGATAAAAGCATAGGCCTTAGAAGCCAAAGCCAAGTTGATACTGGCACGCGGTGAACCTCCGTAACTGATTAGCGGTTTCAGTTTATTGAGCTTATAATCCTCTGGTTTACGGGTTGCAAAGACGATATCGAGGATATAGCGCTCAATTTTTTCATCCATATATACTTCGCGAACTGTTTGGCGGGCTTTCATGATGTCTTCTTTCTGAACCACCTGATTGATTTTTTTGTTCTCCAGATTCATATTCTGACGAATAATCAGTTGTTCCTCCTCTCTCTTTGGATAAGTAATCACCGCTTTCAGCATGAAACGATCCACTTGTGCTTCAGGTAGCGGATAAGTTCCTTCCTGTTCAATAGGGTTTTGAGTGGCGAGCACAAGGAAGGGCTCTTCTAAGTGAAATGTTTTATCGCCGATTGTCACTTGCTTTTCCTGCATGGCTTCAAGCAAGGCCGATTGCACCTTGGCCGGTGCACGGTTGATTTCATCTGCCAAAACAAAATTGGCAAAAACTGGTCCCTTCTTTACAGAAAAGTCATTTTCCTTCTGACTGTAAATCATGGTGCCAATCAAATCAGCAGGCAACAAATCCGGTGTAAATTGAATGCGTGAAAACTTGGCATGAATAGCTGAGGCAAGTGATTTAATCGCCAGAGTTTTTGCCAAGCCGGGTACGCCTTCGAGCAAAATATGCCCGTTGGCAAGCATGGCTAGCAGCAGTCTTTCCATCATATATTTTTGTCCTACAATGGTCTTGCCCAATTCCATATTCAAAACATCTACAAAAGCACTTTCGCGATTGATACGTTCGTTAAGTGAGGCAATGTCAACGGTGGTGTTTCCTGATATTACTTGCATAATGAGTTTTTTAATGGACGGCAAATGTAACCCTCCACCAATTTGTTAAAAATAAAATTTTGTTAAGGCGATTTGGGGATAGAGTGGGGTTAAATTGCAGTCGGATAGGGAGGATTTACACTCAACTGCATATTAGCTTTTTAAGCCTCTGTTATAGCATGTTTATAGAAATTGCTCCCACTGTAACAGGCATAAACCGATACGGAAATAGAAATGGCTCTAGGATCGCAAATCAACAGGAAACAGCAGCGTCGGTCGAAAAAACCATTTTTTTAATCTCTACTTAGTATACCCCAAGTTTCTTTAACAAAATACAAGGGGCGACTTTTAGTCTCATTAAATATTCTGCCCAAATAAACACCTAAAATTCCGATACTGATTAGTTGAACTGAGCCAAGAAAAAGTACTGAAACAAGTAAGGAAGTCCATCCCGGGATGGTAGCCCCGTGAGCATATCTCCATAGGGCAAAAAATATATAAAACACCGAAATAAAAAAGACAACACCACCCATTAGCAAAGGGATTTTCAGGGGTGCAGAAGAAAAGGAAGTAATAGCATTGAGGCTGAGCGATAGCATTTTAAGAAGCGTAAACTTGGAGTTACCCTTGCGTCTAGCGTCCGCTTTATAGGAGATATAGGTTTGCGAAAAGCCCATCCAAACAACCATTCCTCTGATAAAACGGTCCTTTTCTGGGAATTGAAGGAAGGCATCCAGTGCCTTTCTACTTAATAGCCGGAAGTCGGCAGTGGCACTTTCAATTCTGGTTGGAGAAAGAAAATTAAAAATCTTATAAAACAATCCGGAAGACATCTGCTTAAATACTCCAACCTTTTCATCATCCCGTCTAATCGTATTCACGATATCGTAGCCGTCCAAGTATTTTTTATACAACTCCGGGATAACCGAAGGAGGATGTTGCATGTCTCCATCTAAAGATATCGCTACCTTCCCTTTTGCTTGTTCCAACCCCGCGGTTAGCGCAATCTGGTGACCAAAGTTGCGCGAAAGTGAAATGGCCTTGACTTGAACCATGTTGCTGTTGATCAGATTTCGGATGGTTCCAAAGGTATCATCCACCGATCCGTCATCCACAAAAATTACCTCTGAACGGAATTCGAAATTATTTAATACCCGCGACAACTCGTCATAAAGTATTTTGATATTTTCTTTTTCGTTATAAACCGGTATAACGACAGAGATTTCGATAGAGTGACTCACGTTTACATTATATTGTCGTTACAAAAGTAACATCCTTTACATGCCAGAAAATTAGAGTTTGCATTATCGCCTATTGAACTATTTTCGGCATGTCAAATTCTATTCAATCTCCAAAATATTCTATTCTATGATAAAGCAGCTACTTTTATCTTTTACTTTTCTATCCATTGCTTGTGGAGTTATGTCACAGGCTCCGAACAATCTTAATTATCAGGCGGTAGTGCGCGATGCTTCAGGACAAATCGTTGCCAATTCATCTGTGGGGATCCGCTTTAGTATCCATGATCTCACTGCGGCAGGAAATGTTGTTTTCCAAGAAACACAGACATTGCCTACAAATCAATTTGGTTTGGTGAGTACCAAAATCGGGGCAAATGGAAATCTGGCTATCGTAAATTGGAGCAATGGCAATAAGTTTTTACAAGTTGAAGTAGATATTGCGGGAGGCACTAGCTATAATGATATGGGTACTTCTCAATTAGCCAGCGTTCCTTATGCTCTGTTTGCTGCTAACAGTTTGCCAGGACCTGCGGGTCCGTCTGGTGCAGCCGGAGTAACTGGCCCTACAGGAGAATCTGGCACAATTGGCGCTACGGGCCCTTCCGGCTTGCAGGGAGCTACGGGTGCCACCGGTGCTACTGGTCCGGCAGGAACAGGCGGCGGAGGTGATGGACTACCGAAGATAGTATCGGGCAGCATATCAGTTGGATCTTCCTATGTTTCAACCAATGCTACCACTACCTTGACCAACGGCATTTGTGCGCCTACTGCATCATCTTTATGGCTCCCCTGTACTGGTGGGCTATGTGCAGTGTGTACTGAAACTTATGCGCAACTCTTACCGGTAGGTTTCAACATCATTGGGGCAGCGGTACTAGAAGGAACGGAAAAAACTGTGGTGAAGACTGACACCAGTGGAGTGCTAATCATGGCTAACCTTTCCATTAAGTCCACAAATAATGCTACTAATGGGTTAGGAGTAGGTTCTCGTTATGCTCTTTGGGTACAAAGAAGCACAGATAATTTTGCCGCCAATGCAGTAAATATCTATCGAGTAGAAGAGGGTACGGCTGCGGGAACCACACTAACAACAAACCCACCTACCCTGAGCAGCGGCACATCTAATACAACCATTATTTACCCTGATTTAGGATTGACACCTGGTACTTACCAATACCGGATAGTATATCAGGGGTTGTTAGGCGGAGGCACTGGTCAGGCAGTCTATTTGCAAGACCGTTCCATGGTACTGATGCACGTGAAACCTTAAACGGGTTCAACGCAGCACTACCTTTTGTTCTTCCATAATCTTACGGATGTTAATCAACGCATAACGCATCCGTGCCAGACAGGTATTGACTGGTGTTTTGGTATATTCTGAAACTTCCTTGAAACTGAAATTGAAAAAATGTCGGAGAATCAATACCTCCTTTTGCTCCTCCGGCAATTGCTCAACCAACTCCTTTAACTTCCCCTCGTAATTTTCAGTCCGGATATGGTCTTCTTCAGAGCGCTCCTCAAATTTTAGATACTTAAAGATGTCATCTCCTTCACTAGTTACAATTCCCGGCAATCGTTTTAGTTTTCTAAAATGGTCAATACATAGATTATAAGCAATTCGAGCCGCCCATGGCGCAAACTTGCCCTCATCATTATATTTCCCGGAACGCAACGTATCAATGACGCGGATAAACGTTTCTTGAAAAATGTCTTCGGCGAGATATTGATCTCTCACCATCACGTAAATAGAGGTGTAGATTTTATCCTTATGACGAAGGATTAGCCTTTCGAGAGCCAACCTCTCACCGGAAAGATACAATTGAATCAGTTCCTTGTCGCTTAATAATTGCATGCGCATACCGTTACGTTTTAGGTTAATTAATATAATTACACGTAGAGGTATGCTATAAGCGTTTCTGTTTTTGGTTTATTTAAATTTCTCTTCTCTTACTGTTTTTGGTTCCGATAGAAAGACGCTACTCTCTCACCCATATACCAAACAAGGCTCGAAAACTTAAAAACTGTAAAGAGGTATAGTATTACTCAATGGTTAACGAAAAAATAAAGCCTTAAAAATTACCTTTGCAATTCTTGTAAAATAGAGTAGAGAGAGTCGTTACTGGCTTTTTAGTTTTCGTTAATAAATCAAAGTTAAAAAAATATAATTGAAATCTCCAAATAAATCTTTTGCCGACGAAAAAAAGATTTTCATCAAGGGAGCCCGGGTACACAATCTGAAGAACGTAGATGTGGAACTTCCCAAGAACAAGTTCATTGTAGTAACCGGGGTCTCCGGCTCTGGAAAGTCATCCCTCACCATTGATACACTCTATGCAGAGGGACAGCGTCGCTATGTGGAGTCGTTGTCGTCCTATGCCCGCCAGTTTCTTACCCGAATGGATAAGCCAGACGTTGATTACATCAAAGGCTTGTGTCCTGCGATTGCGATCGAACAGAAGGTCTCTACGAGAACCACCCGCTCTACCGTAGGCTCGCTTACTGAAATATACGATTATCTCCGCCTTTTGTTCGCTCGAATTGGAAAAACTTATTCCCCTGTTTCTGGTGAAGTAGTACAAAAACATGAGGTGATGGATGCGGTGAACTTCATCTTTGGATTGGATGAAGGAGAAAAGGTCTACATCTATTTTGAAAATAAGGTTCAGAAAAATTTTCAGGATGATCTCAAACTTTTATTACAAAAGGGATTCACCCGTATCAAATCGGGAAAGGGGATTGATAAAATAGAGGAGCTAATCGAAAATAAGAAGACGATTTCTAAGCGAGCAGAAACTTCCATTCTGGTCCTAGTGGATAGGCTGGTTGTTAAACAAGCTGATGAAGATTTGAAATCTCGGGCAGCCGATTCAGTACAAACTACTTTTAGCGAGGGGCATGGCGAATGTGTGATTGAATATGGTGAGCATAGGACCAAAGTATTCTCCAATAAGTTTGAGGCCGATGGGATTTCATTTGAAGAACCCAGCCCTGATTTTTTCAATTTCAACAACCCCTATGGCGCCTGCAAAACCTGCGAAGGCTTTGGAACAGTGTTGGGATTAGATGAAGATTTGATTTTCCCAGACAAGGAACTTTCCATGTACGAAAACGCAGCAGCGCCTTGGCGGGGCGAAAAGATGAGTGAATGGCTGGAGCCACTTTTAAAAAAAGGAGTCTTGTTTGATTTCCCAATCCACCGCTCTTATAAAGATCTGAGTGAGGAGGAAAAAGAGCTGCTCTGGTCAGGAAACAAATATTTCAAGGGACTAAGTGATTTCTTCAAACATATCGAGGAGCAGAGCTATAAAATTCAGTATCGCGTGATGCTGAGCCGCTATCGTGGCAAGACCACCTGTCCCGATTGCAAAGGCTCCCGGATTCGGAAAGATGCGCAATACGTAAAAATAAACGACCGAAATATTTCTTCCTTAATGTTGTTGCCAATCAAGGAACTCTATGTTTTTTTCAAGGAAATAAAACTGGGCAAGACAGAAACCAAAATAGCGGAACGCATTCTTGCCGAGGTCAACAGCCGCCTGCAAACCATGATGGATGTAGGCTTAGGATACTTAACCCTGAATCGTCTTTCTAATACTCTCTCAGGTGGCGAAACACAACGTATCAACCTGACTCGCTCTATCGGGAGCAACCTTACTTCGTCCTTGTATATTTTGGATGAGCCGAGTATTGGTTTGCATCAGCGAGATACGGACCGCTTGATTCGAGTGCTGAAGAACCTCCGCGACTTGGGGAATACGGTGGTAGTGGTAGAACATGACGAGGACTTGATGCAGGCGAGCGACCACATTGTGGACATGGGGCCTGAAGCCGGGGTGTTTGGAGGCGAGGTGATGTTTAATGGCAGCACCAAAGAATTATTAAAAGCGAAAACACTAACAGCCAAGTATTTGAATGGTGAAATAAAAATTCCATTTAGTAAAAAAAGGCGCAAGCCAAGTAATTGGTTGGAAATCATGGGGGCATCGCAGCATAATTTGAAAAACATAGATGTCCGGTTTCCATTGAATGCCTTGACGGTGGTAAGCGGAGTGAGTGGCTCAGGGAAAACAACCTTGGTCAAGAAAATTTTATATCCGGCGATAGTCAGGTTATTAGATTCTACCGGAGAAAAACCGGGGACCTATCGCGATCTGAAAGGCGACCTGAAGCGGGTGACCGCCATTGAAATGATTGACCAGAATCCTTTAGGAAGAAGTTCGCGCTCCAATCCGGTAACCTACGTAAAAGCTTATGACGGTATCCGCGATATGCTTGCCAGACAACAACTGGCCAAAATCCGCGGCTATCAGGCAAAAGATTTTTCATTCAACGTAGAGGGTGGCCGCTGCGAAACCTGTAAGGGAGATGGAGAAGTGATTGTAGAAATGCAGTTCCTTGCTGATGTTCATTTGAAATGCGAATCCTGCAACGGCAGAAAATTTAAAGAAGAAGTGCTGGAAGTTCGGTATAAAGACAAGAATGTTTATGACATTCTGGAACTGAGCGTAGATGAAGCCATGATATTTTTTGCCGACCATAAAGATATTATTACCAAACTCACCCCCTTGCAGAACGTAGGTCTGGGTTATGTCAAACTTGGCCAATCGAGTTCTACTTTAAGCGGCGGCGAAGCCCAGCGTGTAAAGCTGGCCTCGTTTCTCAATAAGGGTGCAGCACCCAATCCGGTGCTCTTTATTTTTGATGAGCCCACCACCGGTCTTCATTTTCATGACATCAGCAAATTGATTTCCTCTTTCAATCAACTCATCGAAGCCGGTCACTCGGTTATAGTGATTGAACATAACATGGACGTCATTAAATGTGCTGACTGGCTCATTGACCTCGGTCCCGAAGGAGGTGACGACGGCGGCGAGTTGCTTTATCAGGGAGAGCCGGAGGGCATCCTTTCTGTCAAAAAATCGTACACGGCAAAATATCTTCGACCCAAATTGAATGGATAAAGTGGATGGTCATTAAAACAGAACGACTGATGAATAGAATTCCCTTGTTAGTGCTGATGGTTTTCGGAGTGTTTGGCCTGTCGGCACAGAGTCATTTTTATGGAATAGTCAAAAAATGGGATGGCTCGGCCACCCCTATTTATCAGGCTTTAGTTAAGGTGAAAGAAGGAGAGAAGGTGCTTCCTTCCATCAAATCGTATTTCGACGGCAGCTATAAATTTGAACTGAGCGAAAATAAAACTTACAAGGTGTATATCTCCAAGCAAGGTTGTTCGGATACTACCTTCACGATAACCACCGACAAAGATGCCAAGCCATCTATGCAATACGTCACCGTGCGCCTCATAAAGGATGGAATGCGTCTTACAGGCTCCGTGCGAAGTCGCGATGAGAAATTTCCCATTCGGGACGCAACAGTTATTTTACGCAATGTCATGACCCGCGAAGAACAGCGCAGCACCACCGGCATTGACGGCTCCTATAACCTCCGCCTCGATTATGAAACCAACTACCGCCTAAGCCTCGACAAATGGTCGCCGGGCATTATGAATAAATATCGCGACACCACTTTTTATCTTTCTACTGTGGGCTTCAGCCAACCGGTGGATTATCGCCTCGATGTTTACCTGATTCCTGATGAAGAGGGCACCACCGAGCCTCGCGAAGACTATGATCCTACTCGCACGCCCGAAAACAAAAAGTTGAAACCCGCCCTCGACCTCAGCAAAATAAAATACCGCTCGCTTGATAAAGAAGATCCGGGCCAGCCAGCCAAGAAGCCAACGACTACCCCGGTAGCCAAGCCGAAATAGGGTTAGTCTGTATCAACCAAAATCTTCTAAGTCCTTTTCCAAAACATAAATAGAAACGATAGCCCCCTAATCTGCGAATCGGGCGAAAAGCATGTTTTTTCATCAAAAAACAGGTTTTTTTAGCCCGTCGAAGACTGTTTTTCTATCGAAGACTGCGGGAGGAGTTCCGATAAGTGCAAATATAGTTTCGATGACTGGGGTAGGAGTTTCGATCACTGCGCTTGGAATTTCGATGACTGCGAGAGGACTTTCGAACACAGCAAAACTAGTTTCGATAACTACAAAAATGGTTCCGATAAGTGCAAAATCTCTTCCGAAGACTGCGGAAACTGTTTCGATAGGTGCAGATGGCATTTCGATAAGACACCTCACCTCCGATCCCTATTTCTCCGAAGGAAAATCTTTTTAATCCTTAATGTAGCTGCTTGAATTTCAATCAGAAAGCTGATTAAGATCAAGAACTTAAAGGAACGTATTCCTAATCCTTAGAACTTCTTCTATCGTTATTAATCCTGATAGAGGCTCGTTCTATGCTCACTTTCTGGTCAGAAAAACCAAGACGTCTTTTGTTTTTCTATTACATTCGCCGTTCCAAAATTTTAATCAATGTTAGCTTCTATGAAAGATACAGTCCTTACTTCGGTTCACATTTCTCTTGGTGCAAAGATGGCTGAGTTTGCAGGATATAATATGCCAATTGTTTATTCCAGTATCAACGAGGAGCATAGGGCAGTGCGCAACAGCGTGGGGGTGTTTGATGTTAGCCACATGGGCGAGTTTATGCTGAAAGGTGAGAAGGCGCTGGACTTGATTCAGTTGGTGACGAGCAACGATGCATCGAAACTAGCAGATGGGAAAGTGCAGTATTCGTGCCTGCCGAATGAGACGGGTGGAATAGTGGATGATTTGTTGGTCTATCGTTTCGATGGACAGAAGTATTTTCTAGTGGTGAATGCTTCGAACATAGAGAAGGACTGGAACTGGATAAAGAAGCACAATACGTTTGGGGTGGAGATGGTGAACATGAGTGATGATTTGAGTTTGCTGGCGGTGCAAGGTCCGAATGCGGTGGCCACCTTGAAGAAGTTGACAGCGGTGAATCTTGATTCGATTCCTTATTATGCTTTTACGACGGGCACGTTGGCGGGAATAGAGGAGGTGATTATTTCGAACACGGGCTATACCGGCGCCGGTGGTTTCGAACTTTATGTTAAGAATAAAGATGTGAAGAAGGTTTGGGATGCGCTGTTTGAGGCAGGGAAAGAATTTGAAATTGTTCCGACCGGACTGGGTTGCCGCGATACCTTAAGACTGGAAAAGGCTTTTTGTCTTTATGGACATGATATTGATGACACTACGTCACCAATTGAAGCCGGTTTGGGTTGGATTACAAAATTCACTAAGAAATTTATTCATTCGGATTATCACAAAGCCATCAAAGACAACGGAGCCAAAAAGAAATTGGTAGGTTTTGAGATTGCGGAGAAGGGGAAAATCCCCCGTCAGCATTTCAAAATAAAAGATGCGGCAGGGAATGAAATAGGTGTAGTGACTTCGGGTACTCAATCTCCTTCTTTAAGTAAAGCGATTGGTCTAGGATATGTGAAGGCGCAGTTCGCACCGGTTGGTACCGAAATCTTCGTGGAGATAAGAAACCAGTTGGTGAAGGCGACTGTGGTGAAGACACCGTTTTTGTAAAGCCAAAGCCCCCTAACCCCCGATGGGGGAATAGGAAAGTTTATCATGAAAATTATAAATTGAATATTAGGTGCCTCGCCAGTTCCCCCATCGGGGGTTAGGGGACTGGCTAATTTTCCTGTCCCTCTAATACCACCTCTTGCGGTTCGTCGGGACTGCCTTTCTCTAACCAGAAGTTATTGTAGCCTTCGCCAATCAGGATTTTGATTTGTTGTTCTTGGATAAGTTCCAAAACAGAAAGGAAAACAAAGACCGCATGAACGCGGTTTTCTACTCCTTCAAAGACGGATTCAAAAGCCATTTTCTTTCCAGACTTTACTTTTTCAATCAACAACATTTTTTCTCCCGAGATAGTATAAGGAGGAGTCTCTACGGTGTGGACTACTTTTTGTTTTTCACGAGCAACTCGGTCTAGTACGTTCTGAAAGGCCTTGAGCAAGCGGAACATGGTAAGGCTCTGCATCTCAAATTCTGTTTCAAACAAGGCGGCGATCTCTTTGTTTTCGTTCAGCGCATTGCCGCGCTTGTTGATGTTTTGGCGGTCTTCTTCCAAGCGACGCATCGCCTCGGTAGCTTCTTTGTATTTCTTGTATTCAATCAACCGGCTGACTAGTTCATCACGCGGATCAATTTCCTGACCGGTTTCGGGATCAAGTTCTTTACGAGGCAATAATAGTTTCGCTTTGATACGCATTAAGGTAGCCGCCACTAATATAAATTCACTCGCCACCTCAATGTCCAGTGTTTCTAGCTGATGCAGGTAGGTCAGGAAATCTGTGGTTACCTTGAAGATGGGAATGTCGTAGATATCCAGTTCATCCCTTTCAATAAAAAAAAGGAGAAGGTCGAAGGGGCCTTCAAACTGAGGGAGTTTTATTTCGTAGGTATCCTGCATGAAACTGAATGAAACGCGAATATAATTTTATGACCTTGGAAGGTTTAGTTGGCCATCTCACTCATAAATTTGATGCGAACCATTTGAATATCTTCCGGCTCTAATTCATCAGCCTTGAACTCCTCGCAAGCTGCATCAATTGAGTCTGTTGCTGCCGTACGAAAATATTCATAGATATCGCCTATCAGGTCTTCGTCCATGATACTTTTGATGTAGTAGTCAATGTTCATCTTCGTTCCCGAGTTGACAATGGTTTCGATTTCATTAATCAGTTGACCTCGCTTCATGCCGAGCATTTTGGCAATTTCATCTATAGAAATTTTCTTGTCCACCGCTTGAATGATTCGGACCTTATCGCCGCTCTTATTAACCACTCCTTTCACAACAAAATCATAAGGACGATCAATGTCATTATCGTCCACGTACTTTTTAATAAAAGCAATAAACTCCTTTCCATATCTGTCTGCCTTCCCTTTGCTCACTCCGCTGATGTTGATTAACTCATCCATCGTGACAGGGTATTTGGTACACATCTCTTCTAACGAAAAATCCTGAAAGACCACATAAGGCGGAAGGCTATGTCGCTTGCCAACTTGTTTGCGTAATTCGGTGAGTAATTTTAACAGCGCGGGTCTAAAACCGATTTCGCCCCTCCGCCATCATCCACCATCACGTCTGAGCCATCATCTTCAAAGTTATGATTGACCGATACCTTTGTTGCCTTCGGCTTCTTGATAAACTCCAAGCCCAGCTTATTGATCTTCAGCACCCCATACTCCTCGATATCCTTATCCAAATAACCCAACATCATGGCGTTACGGATCACCGCATTCCAGTGATGTTCGTCTTTATCAGCACCCTTCCCAAACAATGGATTCTGGTCATATTTGAAATCCGTCAACTCCTTCACTTTTTTACCCAACAGGAATTTGACCATGTAGGGCAGGTCATGGTTTTCTTTTGTAACTTTTATAGACTCCAATACATATTTTGTGTCCGCCGCAACATCAATTTTCTCTTTAGGATGACGGCAGTTATCGCACATTTTATTACATCCTTTGGCATCGAATCCTTCACCAAAGTAATGTAGCAGAAATTTCCTTCTGCATTCAGCCGATTCGATATAGGCGACCGTTTCATTAATCAACTGGATGTTGCGTTCACGCTCTGCAACGCTTTTATCTCTCAAAAGCTTTTCCAACTTGGATATATCTTTATAGGAGAAATAAACCACACATTCCCCATCTCCTCCATCTCTTCCCGAACGGCCCGTCTCTTGATAATAGTTTTCCAAGGATTTCGGAATATCATAGTGAATGACATAGCGGATATCCGGCTTGTCAATCCCCATTCCAAAGGCGATGGTAGCCACAATCACATCTAGTTCTTCCATCAGAAAGTCATCCTGGGTTTGTGTGCGTAACTTACCGTCCAGACCCGCATGATAGGGCGCGGCCTTAATACCATTAGCACGAAGCACCTTAGATAAATCATCGCAGGTCTTCCGGTTGATTACATATATAATACCTGATTTGCCCGTACGCTGCTTGATAAACTGCACCATGTTCTTGATGGCAAGCTGCGGGGTTTTCTTGGGACGAATCTCGTAGTAAAGATTGGGCCGATTGAAAGAGGAAATGAAGATGTTCGGCTTTTTGAGCATCAACGTCTTCACAATATCACTTTGAACTTTCGGTGTGGCGGTGGCGGTAAGCGCTATGATGGGGATTTTCTGCTCTAATGCTTTGATAATCTCATGAATCCTTCTGTATTCAGGCCGGAAATCATGACCCCATTCTGAAATACAGTGTGCCTCATCCACCGCAATGAAACTGATTTTAACCTCCTTGAAAAAATCTACTGTCTCCTGTTTGGTTAGTGTTTCAGGTGCAACATAAAGCATTTTAGTTTTGCCATCCGTGATATCCTTAAGAACCGCCGTACGTTCCGTTCTGTTGAGCGAAGAGTTTAGGAAGTGAGCTATGCTATCGTTCTCTGAATAGTTCCTGACCAAATCCACTTGGTTCTTCATCAGCGCAATCAGGGGAGAAATAATAATAGCGACCCCTTCATTCAGAATAGCCGGCAACTGGTAGCAGAGTGATTTGCCACCGCCCGTCGGCATGATGACAAAAGTATCCGTGCCTTTCATCAAAGACTGGATAATCTTTTCCTGATCTCCTTTAAATTTCTTAAATCCAAAATACTCCTGTAAAGCCTCTTCAAGCCTCATTGGTGCTACTTCCATAGTGCATAATCATTAAATGAACAAATCAGTCGAGGTAAAAGTTGAATCTATATCTGAGTGGCTTTTGAATTCTGCCTGAAAATAAGGAAAGTTTTGGTAACGGGATGGCGAATTTATAAAGAAGTTTCAAAGAGTAGTTCGAATACTTATTTTTGCGCCCCTTTGATTAACAATAATTGTAAGCCCCGATGAACCATGTTTATGCAGTCATAATGGCAGGCGGCATCGGCAGCCGTTTTTGGCCAGAAAGCCGTACCGCAAAACCTAAACAGTTTCTCGATATTCTCAATACAGGGAAAACCTTGCTCCAGATGACGTACGAGCGATTTCTTCATCTGGTGCCCAGTCATAATATATATGTTATCACCGCCACAGATTATTTCGGGCTTGTTCAGGAACAACTACCTGAATTGCCCGCCCATCAAATTCTCCGTGAACCAATACGCAGAAATACCGCACCCTGTATCACGTATGCTTGTTCTAAAATTCATTTTCTAGATCCAAAAGCTACCGTCATTGTTTCTCCCTCAGACCATCTGATCACTCAGGAAGAAAAATATTATGATGTGCTGAACCGCTGTTTGGACTATGTAAAAAACAACGGGATGCTTATTACCATTGGGGTAAAGCCAACCAAGGCAGCAACCGGATACGGCTATATTCAGTACCGTGACGAACCTTCGCCAGACGGATTTTATAAAGTAAAAACCTTCACCGAAAAGCCCACTCCCGAAATTGCTAAAACGTTTTTAGACAGTGGAGATTTTCTCTGGAACTCCGGCATGTTTGTCTGGAAAGCCAAGACTATCTTAGAAGCGGTCAAAAAATATCTCCCCGAAATGGCAGATGCCTTCCGCGAAGGAGAAAAATACTACAACCAGCCAACCGAAGAGACCTTCGTTCGCAAGGTCTATTCCCAATGCACCAATATTTCTGTTGACTATGGTGTGATGGAAAAAGCAGATAATGTATTCACCATTCCTGCCCAGTTTGGCTGGAGTGATATCGGTACTTGGGATGCCCTATATGACGTATATAAACACGACTATTTAGGCAATGCTGTATCCGGTGATAACGTAAAGATTTATGACTCGTCCAACAATATGGTCATGGTACCTAACAAGAAGTTAGTAGTGCTCCACGGCCTACGCGATTTCTGTGTTATTGATACCGGCGATGTATTGCTCATTTGCCAAAAAAGTCATGATCAGGATGTCAGACAAATAACGGTTGACTTAAAAGTAGCGGGTTTAGACAAACATCTGTAATCTTATTCCCCATGAATTATCCTTCAGTTATCCATTCAAAACTGCCTGCTGTCGGAACAACCATCTTCACCACGATGTCTGCGCTGGCACGAGAGCACCAGGCCATCAACCTGTCTCAGGGATTTCCCGATTTCAATCCTCATCCTGCTTTGATTGCCGAAACAGAAAAAGCCATGAAAGGGGGCTTCAACCAATATGCCCCCATGGCCGGATATCTTCCTCTGCGGGAAAGAATTTCTGAAAAAATAGATTCACTTTACAAACTGGAAGTCAATCCCGAAACTGAAATAACCATTACCGCCGGAGCTACACAGGCCATCTTCACCGCCATACTTTCTATCATTCGCGAAGATGATGAAGTTATTCTTTTCGCTCCGGCTTATGATTGCTATGCGCCGGCTATAGAACTGGCCGGAGGAAAAGCTATCCATTACAACATGGAAGCACCAGATTACAAAATCAACTGGCAAGAGGTCAAGCGGCTCATCAACCAGCGAACCCGGATGATCATTATCAACACGCCACATAACCCGACCGGTACCACCATGAAGGCCGCTGATTTTGCTGAACTGGAAAGGACTATCAAAGCAACCGACATCATCGTACTGAGCGACGAGGTATATGAACATATCATTTTTGACAAGCAGGTTCATCAAAGCATTCTTCGCTACCCTCGGCTGGCAGAAAGAAGTTTTGTTGTCAGCAGTTTCGGAAAAACTTACCACAACACAGGCTGGAAAGTCGGCTACTGCATTGCGCCCGAAACCCTCATGTCCGAATTCCGAAAAGTGCATCAGTTCAACGTGTTCAGCGTGAACTCCTTTGTACAAGTCGCCTTTGCCGAATTGCTCAAACAAAAAGAACTGTACCTAGAACTGAACTCCTTTTATGAAGAGAAACGCGACTTCTTTCGCCGCGCTATTCAATCCTCCCGCTTCAAACTCATGAAATGTGAAGGCACCTACTTTCAATTAGTTTCTTACAGCCGAATCAGCAGCGAGCGCGATGTAGAGTTTGTTCGCCGAATGACCAAAGACATGGGCGTAGCAGCAATTCCCGTCTCGGTTTTTTATCGCCAGAATATTGACAACAGCGTCATCCGTTTTTGCTTTGCCAAAGAAGAAGACACCCTCAAGCGAGCCGCCGACCGCCTACTTAAAATTTAGTCGCTATTATTCCCGAACTTCGTCCGCGTGAATAAGCTCTCCATCACACTCATTCAATCCACTTTACACTGGCAGGATGTTGCCGCCAACCTCCAGATGCTGTCCGAAAAAATTTCGGCGATAAAAAATCCAACGGACCTTATTCTCTTGCCCGAAATGTTCAGCACCGGCTTCAGCATGAACGTGGAAACACAGGCAGAAGAAATGAACAACAGCTGGGCCATAGAATGGATGAAGAAAACAGCTGCCGAAAAGAACTGTGTCGTGACCGGCAGCCTGATGCTGCGCGACAAAAAGAAATTCTTCAACCGCCTCGTTTGGATGAGACCCGACGGCAGTTTTGAAACCTACGACAAACGACATCTCTTTTCCTTTGCCCAAGAAGAAAAAACATTCACCTCCGGAAGAGAACGACTGATAGTAGAACTAAAAGGCTGGAAAATCTGCCCCATGATTTGCTACGACCTGCGCTTCCCCGCTTGGTCGCGCAACCGACTCGTGGAAAGCGAAGCCGCCGCTGCCGCCTATGACCTTCTTATATATGTAGCCAACTGGCCCGAACGAAGAGCCCAAGCCTGGAAATATCTCCTTATAGCCCGCGCCATCGAAAACCAAACCTACGTGGCAGGCATCAACCGCGTAGGCAACGACGGCAACGACATCTATTACTCCGGCGACTCTATGGTGGCCGATGCCCTCGGCAATATCCTCTACCACCGCGAACAATCAGAAGATATCACCACCCTCCAACTGAGCATGGAAGACCTGACCAAAGTGCGAAGACAATTCCGCTTCTTAAAAGACGCCGACCTATTCAATATCAATCCTAAATCAAAATTCAAAAGCCACTGATGCCCTTGCTAAACAAACATAAAGACGAAGAGCAAAAAAGTTTTGCCATGCGATGGTACAATGTCCGCAACCGCATCAAAGAAGAATTCGGACAGCGCCCCGACATCAACGCCATGCTTTTTATCATCGGCATAAATGAAGTCGGCATCGTGAAAGAAACTTGGGAAAAAGAAGAAAAACAAGACCTGATGCACGTAGCCGTTTGCAAACTCCTATCCTCCGAAGGCTATTATCGGTTTGTCGAAACAGATGAAGAAGGCTGGCCACACTACGAAGCCATCAAATCGCTACCACCCTTCGACATGAAGGCGCAGGAAGAACTGCTGAAAAACAAGATTGTGGAATATTTCGAGGCTCTCTAACCTTCATGGCGCGAACAAAACGGCCCATTGAAATAATGATGGCGGCAGCGAAGGAAGAATAGTCGTCCATAGGTGTCTTCCTCATCTGTCTGTCTTACTTTTGTGCAGCGAGGCAGTAATTCGCAAACTGATAAAAGAGTAATCAGTTTACTCCATACTTTTTAGAGAATTTCTCGTTCAGCGCTTTTTGTTTATTGTTCAGATCTATCTTCCTGCCGCTGATAAATGCGAGCTCGATGTTGGATGTTTTCATATCGAGCACATCGCCGGTAGAAACAATGAGGGAAGCATCTTTGCCCTTGGCAAGTGTACCTATGCGGTCGTCAAGCTTCACAATTTTTGCCACACTTGAAGTGACCATTGCCAGCGCTTCTTCTTTAGTCAGTCCATTAGCTACAGCCGTACCCGCCTGAAACATAAGGTTCCGGTTTGGCCATGAACCATCGCCAATACTCAAGCAAAACAAGACTCCGGCTTTCTGCAAAGCTGCGGGGGTTTTATAGGGTTGAGTGATGTCTTCATCGGCATAGGTCGGCAACTGGTGTGTTGGAGCCAAGATGACCGGCACTTTCTTTTGCGCCAGCACATCGGCAATCATGTAAGAATCCTTTCCGCCAACAATCGCTACCTGGACATTGAATGATTCGGCAAACGCAATGGCGTTAAGTATTTCCTGTACATAGTTCACCGATACATAAAGGTTCAGTTGTTTGGTAAATAAACCTTTCATCGCTTCAAAACGCAGGTTGGTCTTGGCGTGAGTTCCTGCCTCCTGATATGATTTTGCATCGGCAAAGTAATCTTTGAGCATTTGAATATCCTTGTCGTAATCTTTATTGGTTTCATATCTCGCCGCCGCTCCTCCTTTATAGCGAAACATAGAAGGCCAGTTCATAGAAATGCCATCCTCTTTCATCAGGGCATCTTCCCAGTTCCAGGCATCAAGTTGTACAATGGCACTGGTGCCGGATATCCATCCTCCCAGCGGAGCGGTCTGAGCAAAAAGAACTCCATTGCTTCTGATGGTAGGCGTTACTCTTGAATCGGTGTTATAGGCAACAATCGCTCTGGCATCCGGGTTGAAGTCGCCTGTTTCGGCATAGTCCACCGTAGCGCGGACAGCATCTATTTCTACCAATCCCAGCGCGGTGTTGGCCGCGATTAGTCCGGGATAAATATGCTTGCCGGCGCAGTCAATGATTTGTCCCATCGTTTCATCGGTTTTGAAAGTGGGGTTTTCTTCGAGGAAGATAATTTTGCCATTCTCAAATCCGATGGTCGCATTGTTCAACACTTTCCCATCACCGGTATGAACCGTGGCGTGAGTCAGATAAATCTTTCCCTTCTGCGGTGGCCCCGGTGATGGCACGTCGGGGGCTTGCGCATTAACGAGCGATAACATAAACGATAGACAGGTGATAGAGATGATGCGCATGTAAATGGGTTTTATATTCATAACAGTTCTTTCTTTTTATGGTTCCATCAATCAATGCTCATCAGAATCTCCACAGGTGTATCCTTTATGATCCTTCAGCGACGGCTCCTGAGTGGGTGCTCCTGATTTCTTTTCATCCAACATTTTTTGAATCAGGCGAGCACGTTTCTTTCTGATTTCGTCGCGCTTCTGCGCGTCTTTATCTATATCATAAAAGAGAATGCCGTCCACAAAAGTTCTTTCTGCCTTTGCGTAGATAGAAAGCGGGTTGTCGCTCCACACTACAATATCCGCATCTTTTCCTGTTTTTATCGAACCGGTTCGATTCTCTAAATGCAGCATCTTTGCCGGGTTATAAGTACAGAGCTTCCAGGCCTGCTCCTCGGTCAAACCGCCATACTTAATTGTCTTAGCAGCTTCCTGATTCAAACGACGCGCCATTTCCGGATCATCCGAATTGACCGCAGTATTAATTCCCACTTTAGTTAAAATGGCTGCATTGTATGGGATAGCGTCAATCACTTCATATTTATAAGCCCACCAGTCGGCAAAGGTAGAAGCATTGGAGCCATGCGCTTTCAATTTGTCGGCCACTTTATATCCTTCAAGAATGTGGGTAAAAGTATTCAGCGTAAAGCCAAAGGAGTCGGCCACGTGAATCAGCATATTGATTTCACTTTGTACATAGCTGTGGCAGGTGACGAATCTTTTCTTGTTCAGTATCTCCAGCAATACATCCATTTCAATGTCTCTTCTCGGCGCAGAAGCAGCATTCTTTGACGCTTTGAAAGCATCCCAAGATTTTCCATACTCACGAGCTTTTGTGAAGTAGTTATAATAAGTCTGCTCCACTCCCATTCTGGTTTGGGGGTAGCGTACCCTTTGGCGATCGCCCCAGTTGGATTGCTTTACATTTTCACCCAAGGCGAACTTGATAAAGCCATCGGCGTTTTCGATTTTCAGTTTCTCCGGCGTATATCCCCAACGAAGTTTAATGATAGCGCTTTGCCCGCCAATCGCGTTGGCAGAACCATGTAACAATTGCGAAGCAATCACACCACCCCCCAACTGGCGATAGATATTGATGTCTTCCGAATTTACCACATCTGCAATACTCACTTCTGCCGTACTGGATTGTCCTCCCTCATTCACTCCTTCGCTGATCGCAATGTGGCTGTGTTCGTCAATAATGCCGCTGGTGACATATTTATTTGTCGCATCAATGGTTTTGCAATCTGCACAAGTCAGTCCTTTGCCCACGGAAGCAATTTTCCCACCCTTAATAATCACATCCGCATTTGATAGAACAAACTCCTTTTCGTTCGTCCATACTGTTCCATTCTTTATTAGGAAACTTTCCTGCTTCGGAATTTCCTCATTTCCATAAGCCATGAAGGGATAAACCACCTTTCCAATTTCTTTGGTGTAATCTGTGGTGTCATTTTTCGCTTTGGAAGTATCTGCCTCCGGCCCTTTGCTTTGAATGGCCGTCCAGGTAATCCAATCGCCGTTTGGCATTTGCCCATTACCACTTGCACTTTTCTTATCATAATCAATCAAGCCGGTCAGGCGGATTTTGTTTTGTTCTGCTTTTTTATCAGGATTGAAAGAAAGAGTGATGTCCTTTTCCTTGTAGGTCAATTTCACTTCCGGCTTCAGCGAATCAGTAATTACAAGATTTGCTTTCGGCGCATGTGCATCGCCGCTTACCTTCAATTTATAGTTGCTGCTTCCCACAGTCAAGGCATATTCTCCGCGAATATCTTTCGGTTCAAAAGATTTGATTTCATATCGAATTCCCTGAACCCAGTTCTCGTTTATTTCAGTTTTCCCATCAAACAAAGGACCGGAGGTGACAAAGAAGTTTGCCAACTTTCCCGGTTCTAATGAACCTACTTTATCGTAAACACTCAGGAACGATGCCGGGTTAAAAGTCAACGCCTTTAAAGCAATGCTAGAATCTAGGCCATACTTCACCGCCTTGCGCAGATTTGCCAGAAAGTGTTCCTTCTTCTCCAAATCAGAAGCAGTGAACGAAAAATCAATTCCGGCTTTTGCTAATGCCGCAGCATTTGTAGGAGCCAACTCCCAGTTTTTCATCTCCTCTAAAGAAACCCAAAGCGATTTGTAAGGGTCTTCCACATCATAAGCCTTGGGGAAATTGAGTGGGATAATCAATTTCGCTTTGGTGTTTTTTATATCTTCTATCCGTTGATACTCATCGCCCTTCCCCTTGATGATATATTGAACGCCAAATTCATCACCCACCTTATCTGCACGAAGAATTTTCATCCAATCGTTCGAAGCATCAAACAATTGCGTCAAACTTTGCTGGCGATTCATTTCTTCCAGATTGATATTGTATTCTTTTTGGTCTTTGGTGTTTTTATACCACTGGGCATCAAAGTAAGTTTGCCGCAACAAAGCAATGCTGCCCATCAAAGAGGAAGGATAGTCCTGCGTGGACGTTCCTTTGCTAAACGAATAGTGCGCGCTCGCTACTGCTTTCACAATCAATTGGTTATTCTGAGTATTAGCCAGAGTGACGACGGTTCCGGTACCGCGGGCAATTCCGTCTTTGCGATGCGAAAGCACCGTGCCAAATCCCTGTTTGCGCCATTCTTCGGCTTTGTCATTGTCCACAGAAAAATTTCTGTCTGCATAAAAATCTGTATGAATCGCCTGATTCCATCCATAAGCCCCTTTTACATCAGACTCCAATTGTGGCCCTTCTTTGCCTTTCGACTTGGTCGCTTCGGGCATGCCGTAATCCGTAAATAAATCAATGAAGGAAGGATAGATGAACTTGCCCTTCATGTCGTGAACAATCGCTCCTTTGGGAATAGCGATTCCGTTTCCGGCATCTACAATCCTGCCATCGCGAATAACCAGCGTGGCGTTTTCCATTTTGGTGTTGAAGTTCTTCCAGATGGTGGCGTTGGTAAATGCGTGAATTCCCTCTCGGTAATCATCGGGCCCGTTGCTAGGAAAAGTGGTTTCTTGTGCGAACAACATAGACCCGGCAGAGAGAAGAGAAATAAAAACTAGGGTTAGGAGGCGAAATGACTTTATCATTTGTTCAATTTTGGAAGTCCGAAAATAAAATAATCTGAAAAAGGCATTGTTAATGAAAGGCGAAAGGGAAATTGACCCTCCATCTTCCAAACTACTTCGAAACGGAAATCATCTCATCCCCGTTCCAAGTAAATTCATGCAGACTATGAATGAGCGTATACAGACCGCCGATAAGCCCTTTGCTGTGGCGCATCATCTTTCTCTAGATCCGAATGAACTGATTCGGGTTTTGAATGAACTAGTTGCCGCCTCGAAACAGCGTATTCCAACTTGGAACACGCTTGTTCCAACTAAGGATACGCTCATTCCAAGTCAGGATGCGCGTGTTTCGGCTCAGCACACGCGTACTCTAACTCAGGATACGCTTGTTCCGGCTTTGAACACGCGTGTCCGGACGAGAACAAGCGTGTTCTGGAAAAAAACTCCGCGTTTTTGGCGTTTTGCCCCCATTTTTTAACAATTGGAGGGTGCTAGAGACTTCTAACCCATCCTTTTTAACAAAAGTGGGTAGAAAGCGGCGCGAAAAGCGAAGCCCGCATCGTAGTGGCACAAACCCCTATTTTTCTATCTTCGCCCGCCTTATGAAACCAAAGAATCCGGGTACGAAAGGGTACCCCGAATACAGTCAACTCGACCTTCCTGCTATCGAAAAAGTAATCCTGAAATTTTGGAAGGACGAAAAGATTTTTGAGAAAAGCATCGAGAGCCGCCCGGAGGATAAGCGCTTTGTGTTTTATGAAGGGCCGCCTTCGGCCAACGGCAAGCCCGGCATCCACCACGTGATGAGCCGGACAATTAAAGATTTGTTCTGCCGCTTCAAAACTTTGCAGGGATATAGAGTAGAAAGAAAAGCCGGATGGGATACGCACGGCCTGCCGGTGGAGTTGAACGTAGAGAAACAACTCGGCATCACGAAGGCCGACATCGGAACGAAGATTACGGTGGCAGAATACAACCGCCTCTGTCGCGAGGACGTGATGAAGTTCACCGGTGTATGGAAAGACCTGACGGAAAAGATGGGCTACTGGGTGGATATGGACCATCCCTATGTCACCTACGAAAACAATTATATCGAGAGCCTTTGGGCGCTGTTGAAGAAACTGTACGACAAAGGTTTGTTGTATGAAGGATATACCATTCAACCTTATTCACCTGCCGCCGGTACCGGTCTCAGCTCGCATGAACTCAATCAACCGGGATGCTATAGGAATGTGAAGGATGTGACGGCGGTGGCGCAGTTCAAAGTCATTCGCGATGAAAAATCAAAATTCCTTTTTGATAGTGAAGATGAGGATGTAAGATTTCTTGCATGGACGACTACTCCGTGGACATTGCCGAGCAATACGGCGCTTGCGGTGGGTAAAAGAGATTGAATATTTTTTGATAAAAACAGTAAACAGGTTTTCGTTTCTGTTCATTAGCCGCTGACTTATCGCTAAGAATTTTGTTTGGCAACATAGGTTTGAATTAGAGGAAGGAGTTGATTTTCGCAATGGATATAAGCATGAGGGTAATTGAGAGGCAGAGTTACTGGTCTTAAGAAACGGTTTATCTTGACCCTATTTTTAAAAAATAAACCTGAAACGCTTTAAGTTGAACTATCTCTATATCCTTCCTGGATAGAGTAACTGACAAAAATATTATGGCTCTGAACTCGAAGGTATTCAATATGAGCAGCTTCTACCTTATGCGCAACCAACAGATGTCGTGCAAATCAAGGAGCAGAGTTGGTTGGAGAATTTGTAACAACCACTGATGGAACAGGAATTGTGCATCTCGCACCTGCTTTCGGTTCAGATGACTTTAAAGTAGCGAAAGAAAAAATTGGCGCGCTAACTTTGGTTGATAAGCAAGGAAAATTTACTGATGAAGTGAACTGACAATGTTTCCATTGGATGGTCACTATGTAAAAGATGATTACTACACCAAAGCTGAACTGGAAAAGGATTATCAGGCTCAAAGAAATCCTTCGTGTCAACAACATCGTTCCTGATTTGAAGAGCCACATGAGTGTGGATGAATTGATTGTTCTGAAACTGAAATTAGAGAACAAGCTTTTCAAGACCGAGAAATACGAACACAACTATCCGCATTGCTGGCGCACCGACAAGCCGGTGATATATTATCCGCTCGATTCTTGGTTTATCAAAACCACCGCCGTCAAAGACCGTCTGATAGAACTCAACAAAACCATCAACTGGAAACCCGCCCATACCGGCGAAGGAAGATTCGGGCAATGGCTGGAGAATCTAGTGGATTGGAATTTGAGCAGCTCCAGATATTGGGGAACGCCGCTGCCAATCTGGGAAAGCGAATACCCTAAATCCCAGAAGGAAAGGCAAATCGTGTGTTATAGGCTGCGTGAGTGAACTGAAAAAAGTGGTCTTGCTGAACTCAAAATGAGATGGAAATCCATCCACTGCCGTTGAAGCTCACGGGTTGAGGAATTGATTTATAAGCCTTTGAAGATGAAATTATCCAGTCGATTCAGGAACTAATGGGGCCTGATTTATGATGTTTGGTTTGATTCGGGGCAAGCCTTATGACCAAGGAATTGAAACCCGAGATACTTACAGGCAGTCGAAAAAAAGCGGCAAGATGGGGACTCAAACCCAATGACTTAGATAATAAATCAATTTGCAAAGAGACTAGAAACAAGCCCACTCCGCAAAAGAAATTCTAGACGCAATTGGCTTTAAAAATTGAACGGCTATAAATTTAGATCAGGATATTGATGCTAGGTTATAAAATAATTCGCTTCACCAATGAGGAGGTAATCGGCAATATGGATTCCGTTATAAATTCTATTTGGAAAGAACTTGCAGGAAGGCCACTTCAAAGGACGAAACCAGAAAGTTTCTTCGGGGGTTGGCTTTTTCCCGCAGATTTTATTGCTGAAGGTGTTGACCAAACTCGTGGTTGGTTTTTCACCTTGCACGTATTGGCCGTCGCTTTGTTCGATTCCGTGGCTTACAAAAATGTAGTGAGCAATGGTTTGCTGCTCGACAAGACTGGCAACAAAATGAGCAAGCGACTCGGCAATATTATCGAGCCTTTTGAACTGCTCGAGAAATATTCTGCCGACGCCACGCGCTGGTACATGATGCGCAACAGCGACCCTTGGGATAATATGAAGTTCGATGTAGCGGGCTTGCAGGATGTAACGCGCTCCCATTTCGGAACGCTTTATAATACTTACTCCTTCTTTGCACTCTACGCGAATATTGACAACTGGAAGATTGATGAGAAGAATATCGTTCCTATCAGTAAGCGCCCGGAATTGGACCGCTGGGTTATCTCCAAACTTCATTCGCTCATCAAAGATGTGACTGCATTCTACGAAGACTACGAGCCAACCAAAGCGGCGCGCGCCATTGAAAAATTTGTAGATGAAGATTTAAGCAACTGGTACGTGCGTCTCAATCGCCGCCGTTTTTGGAAAGGACAAATGAGTGAGGACAAGAAAGCGGCTTACGAAACCTTGCACGAATGTTTGAATGTAGTGGGGCAATTGATGAGTCCGGTGGCTCCTTTCTTTAGCGACTGGCTTTATAGAAACCTGAATGGAGAAAATGCTTCCGTGCATGTTTCTCACTTGTTCAAAGCCAACAAAGAAGTGCTCGACACAGATTTGGAAGAGAGAATGGAACTGGCACAGAGGACTTGCTCTTTGGTTTTGTCGCTTCGCAAAAAAGAAAAGATAAAAGTGCGACAACCCCTCCAGCGTATCATGGTCCCCGTTCTGAATGAACGAATGAAAGCGCAGCTATCCAAAGTAGAAGAATATATTCTTAGCGAGGTGAACGTGAAGGCGATTGAATATATCTCCGATGCTTCAGGTGTGGTCAAGAAGAAAATCAAACCAAACTTCCGCGAACTCGGAAAGAAAGTGGGGGCAAAAATGAAAGCCTTGCAGACTGCCATAGCTGCTTTCACACAAGAAGATTTACAGAAATTGGAGCAGGATAAAGTTTACGCTCTGAATCTGGATGGAGAGAATTTCAACCTTGAAATCAGTGATGTTGAGATTCTCAGCGAAGATATTCCGGGCTGGTTAGTGGCGAGTGAAGGGGCCCTTACTGTGGCTCTCGACGTAACGCTCACAGATGATTTGCGCAATGAAGGAAACGCTCGTGAGTTCGTCAATAAAGTTCAGAACATTCGCAAAGACAAAGGTTTTCAGGTGTTGGACCGCATTAAAGTATCCGTGGTGAAGAATAGAACATTTGAATCCACGCTGACGCAATTCAAAGATTATATCAGCAGTGAAATTCTCGCTAAAGAAATTGAGCTGGTAGATTCGCTGAATGATTTTGAGGAAGTAGAATTGAATGAGGAGATACTAAAAGTAAAAGTCGAACTGAATTAACCCACTAACCCCTGAAGAGGAGACCGGTCAATAGGGGCTGGAAAATACAATATATGAAGCCATACAAACCTTTTCTAATTATCCTTACTGTCATTCTCCTTGACCAGCTATTAAAACTCTGGGTCAAGACACACATGATTATGGGAGATGAAATCATCATCACCAATTGGTTTCGCTTACATTTTACCGAGAACCGTGGGATGGCTTTTGGCCTAGAGTTACCAGGCTTCTGGGGGAAAATGTTTCTAAGCACTTTCCGATTGGCGGCAACAATTGGCGGCACTTGGTATATTTTTCGCCTGCTTAAAGAAAAAGCTCACTGGGGATTTATCTCTGCCTGTTCGATGATTTTAGGAGGAGCCATTGGCAATATGATTGATGGAACCTTCTACGGCGTTATTTTTTCAGACAGCTTTGGTCGCGTTGCAGAAGTCTTTCCTAAAGAAGGTGGTTATGCCAGCTTCATGCAGGGACATGTGGTAGATATGCTTTGGTTTCCGTTGGTCCACGGCTTTTTCCCTGAAAGCTTTCCGATTTGGGGAGGAGAATATTTTGAATTTTTCCGACCGGTCTTTAACATCGCAGACTCGGCCATTACTGTTGGGGTGACCATTATACTGATTTTTCAAAAATCATTTTTCAAAGAAGAAAATCAGACAGCGCTCATACCTGAAAAGCCTTTACAGACAGAAGTTACAGCAACTTCAAATGCTACAAATTAGTCAATAGTAAATTGAAAATCTTGTTGCCGAAAATGGAGAAGGCAACAATGGTGGCAATCAAAGCGCTTGTCAATACGGCAGCCGCAGAAACATCTTTGGCTTTCTTTGCAAGAGGATGGTTTTGAGGGGAGGCCAAATCAACGACATACTCAATCGCCGTGTTGAACAGCTCCGCCACTATCACAAATCCAATAGTTAAAATGATTACACTCCATTCAGCCGTACTGAGGCCCAAATAAGCTCCCGTAATAACCACCAGAATAATTGCAACAAAATGAATACGTAGATTCTGTTGCTCTTTCAGAGCTACCATCAAGCCGACACCGGCATACCCAAAACTTTTAATGAATTTTTTCACAAAACTGAATCAAGTGCTTTTTGCAAAAGCCCATCTTCGTGCTCAAAGTTCACAAAACCCGTGAACTTTTCCGATTCTTTTATCGCACGCTCCAAGTCAAACTCTGATTGCTTCATATAATAAGCAATTCCACGCTTAAATAACTCCTCGGCAATATACTCCTGTTCTGTTTGTCCCGGAGTGGGGATGAAAACAGCTTTGCTACCCAACCTCATCAAATCCATCACGGTGGTATAACCTGAACGAGCAATAATTAAATCACTCTCTTCTATAACCTGGTTTATTTCATCCGATTTGAAATGATTGACAATCGTACACTGATTATCTTTTCTATAGAACGGGTTCATTGCTTCGGTCTTCCCACGGATAATGATAGAAGCATATCCTGACTCTTTCAGTTCGTTCTCCATCATCTTTTCAAAGATTTCCCGTTGCGGCTCGGGACCAGAACAAATCACACAGAGTTTGTATTTTTTCGGTAATTCTTTTTGCTGAAACCTGGATAAGAAACCTATATAGCGCGCATCCATACCATCCACTTTATTTGTCAGGCGCGGGATCATTGATAACTCCGGGGAGGGAATCCAACAGGCATTAAATTTCTTGATCTGTGATTGATGAATCTTATTTGCCAGCGAAGCCACCCCATTGAATTTTTCAGGGATAAGAAGATTCATCTGATGAGTGATAAAGACCGAAGTTACCTTATTGTTTCTGCACCCATACCGATTATCGGAAATAATCAATTCAATCGAATGGTCTTTGATTATTTTCCGGATACTTCTTCCTTCTCTAAAAATAGTCCAAAAGAATTTAGGCAATTGCATGAGCATCTTCCAAACCATAGAGCCCTGAACCGGATAGTGTGGATTATAGGCCGGTAGCTTTAAAACTTTTAGCTCAGGAAATTCGTTTTCAAGAAGATATTGTGATCTGCCATTAGATGCCAGGACAACCTCACAACCTCTTTGCTGCAATTCACGTATAATTGGGATACATCTTGCCGCATGGCCTAAACCCCAATCCAACGGTGCTACTAATACTTTCTTACTTGATTTCAATTTGTATAACTATTTTCGCCGAGGGACGTTTACTCTAGTATGTATCAGCAAATAAAGCATTTTATCAAATATCTGGCTCCCTTGGCTTTGATTTTTATACTTCTCTGCTCTTTGCCTTCGTGTAAAGCTACCAAGTGCGATTGCCCCACCTTTGGTGGACATCGGTTAAGGCACTGAAAAATAATCTTCGCTTGGCCTCTTGACAAGCAGCACTTCACACATTAACTTGTTGTTACAAAACATGATGTATGAAGACACTAAATGAATTATCACCCGGCGAGCGCGCCTTTATAGTAGATATGCGTAACTCGCAACTTTGTCAGAAACTTTTCTCAGCAGGTATATTTCCGGGCTCTGTGGTGGAGGTTCAAAAAAACGATTTGCGGGCCGACTCCATTGTTGTAACTATCAATAACCAGACCTTTATTTTATTGAAAAAAGCAGCAGAATCAATTCTCACCAACTCTGTAACTTTTGAATTGAGTATGAACTGACCCGATTAATTGCCGGTATAATGATAGGGTAACGATACCCTATTCATTTATTATATATCTGCTTTAAAACGAAATACTCCATTCCCTACGCCTGGCTACTTCGTTAGGCAACACTCTTCCATGCTTCCGTTTCAACTTTGGCTGTTTCTGCGGCAGAATGTCCGCGTTCCGGTTAGAAAAAAACCCGCTGTCACCAAAAATAAATTTTGTTTAACCACTAAATCTTTTTTCCTAACCGCTAAGACGGCGTTCTTAACCGCTACAGCGAAATTCTCAACCGCTACATTATTTTTCTTGACCGCTAAACGATCATTCCTGACCGCTAAAGCCGACATACCAACCGCTAAAGCAAAATTCTTGACCGCTACACCATTTTTCTTAACCGCTAGAGCCAAAATCTTAACCGCTACAGGGTTTTTCTTGACCGCTAAAGCCAAATTCTTGACCGCTAAAACCTTTTTCTTAACCGCTAAAAATGTTTTAGCAGTTGAGAAAACAGCAGTTTTGCCCTGTTTTGGTGTTAAATTGATGATTTCTGGCAATTTTCTGGTTTTTAGCCACAAAAAACAGCGCGGCCAAAAACCTGACTTAACTACGACCCGGCTCTTGTCATTATCGAACTAGACAAATCAGAAAAATTACGCCACCGATTGATAAAATAGGTATCTTAGTAACGCGTTATATAATCAAAATAAACACCTATGAATAGGCCATCACCCATTTTCATCCTGACCCTTTACACCGCCAAAATCGGGTTGCGCAATATCAAGGCGATGGAATTTGTGGAGCGCTGGCGCGAATGCATCAAAGCGATGACCGGTAACCCCAATTTTCTTTTTCCATCTCCATCGCTGCTGGCACAGACCAACATGTGCAAGCTCCTGGAGAAAGCCATACAGGCGGCGGAAAGCGGCGACCATAAAAAAATTGCTTATCGCAACGGCGTATTAGAAGACGCCAAAGATATGTTCCGCCTGATGGTGTTCTATGTCAATAAAGAAGCAAAAGGCAATCGTGAAATCATCCGCAGCGCCGGTCTGGAAGAAAAGAAATTCAAGGGTCCATCCGCCCTGCCCGGACAGGTGAAAGGCCTGAAGGCAGAATATGCCGGTATTGCCAAGATCAAACTACTATGGAAAGGCTTGCGCAAAAAACAGATGTACTACCATATCGAATATACCACCGACCCGGTAAAAGGCGTTTGGAAACAAACTAAAAACGGAACGAAAGACGATAGCTACGTTGTTCACGAACTTGAACCGGGCATAGAATATTTCTTCCGTGTGCGCGCCTCCAACTCAGTGGGTGCCGGTGATTATAGCGAGGTGGCGAATTTTAGGTGTGGGTGAGGAACCGTAACGCCCTTTATAAATATTTTATTTTTGGTAGCGCCTGCGCGACAGCTAAGCACGTAAGCAAAAGACATTTGAGAAAAATTCAATCACCGTTAGATAAATTGATTTAGAAAAGCGAAAGTTTTGATAGATTAGTTTCGCATAATAGATGTTGCTCTGCAATGCTATGGCGACACTGCTAACTTGAAACTGACTGCAAGAAATTAACAAACAAACAATGATGGAATATCTAATTACATTTCAACAATTCTTAGACAAACTTGACGAACAAGAAAAACTTGAAAAGGAAAGACAGCGGTTTAAAGAACTTGCTGGAATAAAAAAAACCGAAGGGACTAAAATCCAATTTTCAATTCAGTTGACCTTTGAAAAGCCAACTGGTGCTGATTTATTGACGGAACATAAGCAATACACACAATTTCAAAACACAACCAACAGACACACACGACACCCAGAGAACACTACGATACCCGTAAAAGCACATTATCATATTGTTCCTTCAAATAGTAATAAAGAATTGTATGCAGTCAATGTTGATGGAACAGCACATCACAAGAAAAACAGAGGACATATAGTCCCTAAAAAAGAGGCTGATGAATTAAGGACTCTTGGTGTAACAATTCCGACTAATAATATCATTGAATCAAAGCAGTGGTTTATAACAGAAAGTATTGCAGACAACTACTTGACTTTTTTCTTAATCTTGGACGAAGAGTAAAATTTACTTGCTATGGGAGAACTGAATATAAAATCATCAACAATTGAAAAGTCGCTTGACTTAGCGAAGGACTTTTTACAGAAACTCATTGGACATTCTGTTGATGAACTTGGACTTTTGTTTGCTGACAATGTAAAATTGTGGCGACTGAAAAATCAAATCAGGAATTTAGAGAAGGTTAAAAAGATTGTGGACGAAGAAGGCATTAAGTTGCGACAAGTTAATCTGAAAATCCTTGTTCCATACTTGGACGGTGTATCACTTGAGGACGATGAGATTTTGCAAGACCTTTGGGCAAACTTATTTACAAATTACATTGACACTTCTAAAAATCTGAGAGTAAATGTTTATCCAAACATTCTAAAACAACTATCAACAAATGAAGTTGCTATACTTCAGTATATGCAAGCCAATGGCAACAAGATTAAGTTCAGAGGTTACAATGCACAAAAGGAAATTGAATGTAGTTCAGAAGAACTTTCCAACTTACTACGACTTTCACTGATAAGAGAAACTCTTGAACTCTCACAATATGGAGGTAATGTGGACGAATCAACTGGACAATGGAAATGGGATGTTGAAGAAGTCGCATCAGGCGACTATTACATCACTGACTTTGGTTTTGAGTTTCTAAACGCTTGTGAAAGAGTAAAACAAAAAGCTGAAAGACGACACAACTTCTAACAAACTTTTGTGCGGACTTCGGACGATACATCTTCGTGGCGAAAGCAGCACAGCAGGTAACATAAAGATAAATGCAAATTTTTAAAAAGGGGGCTTTATCGGTAATCAAACAGTGGTGCTTTCTAATTACATTTGTGCGTAAACGAACAGTTGTGCTTTCTATCCCCCTTTTTAAAAACTTCATTTATCCCTTATGCGTCAGGCTGTGAAAAAACGTAAAAGGAACTGCGCTACAGTTCAAAATTTTATTTTTTCTCCGTCAGGTATCTGAATATGAAAAGGTTGATTCACGATCTGACGTTAGCGGCAAGCATACAGACAGACACATCATGAAAATTGACAAACCATCTTTCATAGAACTTTACAAAACCAAATTCTGGACAAAACTTAATGAAAGTATTGTTCCATTCACCGACATGCCGCTTGACAAAGAGGCATTTCTGAATATGCTCCATACTCAAGTAACAGACTTCACTTACACACCAAGCCATCCAAGACACTATATCCTAGTTAATAAACACAATGGGGTAACTCGTTTTGTTCCCACATTCAATCGGAAAGATTACTGCGTCTATTATCTCTGTATTAAACTGCTCGAACATGAAATTGCCGTGAATCGGGTCGAAGGAACTTTTGGTGGTTGGACACTTGGAAATCCAATAAGGCTAAAAGAGGAACAAGAGATTATTGAACTGGACTATGTTCCATTCAATACAATTAACGAATTATCTTGGGCAAGAGAATGGCAGTCATTTCAGGGCATTGCTAGAAAATATAATGAAACCGGTGCATTTGGATATTATATCAACATTGATATAGCCAATTTTTACGACACAGTAAATCTTGCGATACTAGAAAGAAAAATCAGGCATGTAATTCCGAAAAACAAACAAGATGTAGTTACTTTATTACTTCATTTTTTATAAAATTGGAATAAAAGAATTGAAGGATACAATGTAAAAACAGTTGGACTGCCACAAGACGAAATTGGTGACTGCTCTAGAATTTTAGCAAACTTCTATTTGCAAGACTACGATTTTGCTATGAAAACGATTTGCGGCAAATACAAATCACAATTCATTCGATTTGCTGACGACCAAATTATCTTTACTCATGATAAAGAAACGGCAAGGCTAATTTTATTTGAAGCATCAAAAGAACTCTTTAAGATTAACCTTAACATTAACAGTAGTAAAGTAAAGGAGTTTGCCAGCAGAGCAGAGTTTGAAACTTATTGGGCATTTGAAATCTTCGATTTACTCCGAGACAAAGAGAACAAGGACGCTATAAATTGTGGAGTTGAGAAATACTTTCAACTTATTGATAGTAACACACGATTTAAAGATAGTTCGGTTCTTAAAAGATTGCTGACAATAAATTTTAGTCTTATTGAGCCAAAACACCGACATAGACTAATCAGTGGTTTTTTGACAGAGACTTTTTTATTCGGACTTCAACTTTGGCATTTCAGACGTATTCGAGTAGCTGTTAACAATGACAGCGAGTTTTTTGGACAGCTAGACACCATGATTCCTACGGCATTGTTCAATTCTTTTCTTTTCAATCTTAGACTATTCTATTCTAAAGACAGGAAAGAATTTGACTTGACAGTTATTGATGACAGAATTAAAGAACTCGAAAATGCCAGCCGCTAACAGCCCCCACTGGCGCGAGCGTCCGCTCGTGCCAACACCACACATAGCGAGCAACTATTAATGACAGAAGGGCCCTAACAAAATCACTTCTTTTTCCGAGGGTAGTTGCATATAATTTGTAGCGCTACTAAAACGCCAATCTTCTGGTTTAAATACATAACCCGCTTCCACCGGGTTATTATGAATATAGTGCAGTTTCTGTTCTGTAATTTCAGGTGTACTGAGTTCAGCAGGATGATTCCCTTCCTGCCACAATTGAAAGCCCTTGTGATGGGCGCTTTTTTCACCCGCGCGTTTCATCATCCAAAGCATCCATTCTTTTCGACTCTCGCCCGGATGGTTATGAATCGCTTCCTTCAGCGTTCGCGATGTATAGCTTTTAAAATCACGCATGATACCTTCCAGAGGTTCCTTGCTTGAGCCGATGATCAAATGAATATGGCTTGGCATGATACAGTAAGCATACAGCTCAAGCCCTTTATTATTTTCGCAAAAAGTGAGACTTTCCATTATGGTTTTGCAATAATCGGTTCTCGAGAACAAATCTATCCAATAGACTACCGCAAAACTCACGAAATAAAGGTGCCCATCATTTACAAACTTGTATTTGCTGCTCATAAACTAAATATAGCCGTTTTGATTTGGCACGAGCGGACGCTCGCGCCAGTGCAAGGGTGAGAATCAAGGCGCATCTTGCGCTTTAAAATGCCGGAGGCAATTCAAGCCGACACTAGCGAGACGCGCGCGACAGCAGGAAACGAATAAAACGCTTTAGGCACTCTTTATAAATTCCAGCCGTATAGTACTACAATCCATTTCGGGGGCTATATCTATCAGGTAAAATTGCTTTTTATTGAATTCGCGGTTACAATAATCTTCTATGAACTTGGTTTCGCGGGTATTGGCCTCAAGCAACAGGTAATTGTCTATCATCTGTTGTTCGCGCTCTTCGGTAGAGCTAAGCGTTATTATATAGGTTATATCCGGGTCGTTGTTTTCAACCTTTATCAATTTGTGTTCCATCTATATGCTAATATAAGTGTTCGGGCTGCATTGGCGCGGGATTTAGCCTCTTTTCACATTTGTTCCCTCTCGGCGTAGGCTTAGCCTACGCCGAGATGCGGTATTACCGTTTCCAATTATTTCTACCCATCTAATTTCCACGGCTCCAATCACCCACTGGCGCGAGCGTACGCTCGTGCCAACACCACACATAGCGAGCAACTATTAATGATAGAACGGCCCTAACAAAATCACTTCCCTTTCCGAGGGTAGTTGCATATAATTCGTAGCGCTACTAAAACGCCAATCTTCTGGTTTAAATACATAACCCGCTTCCACCGGGTGAGCTAATAGTTATCGGTTCTGTACAGATTTCTTACTTTCGCTAACAAATGTTAGTTATGGCTACCGCTGTATTATCTACCAAACAGAATATACGTCAAGCTGCTCAGCGGCTTTTCCGCGACCGGGGCTATGCGTCTGTTGGCATGCGCGAACTGGCAAAAAAAGTTGGCATCGAGGCCCCAAGTATTTATAATCACTATAAAAGCAAGGACGATATCCTTCGGGAAATCTGCTTTGAAATTGGAGAGCAGTTTTTCAAAGCCGTTGACTCAATTAATACTAATGAAAAGTCGGTTAAAGTACTTCGGGCTTACATCAAGGCGCATATTGGTGTGATGGCGAATAATATGGAAGCATCGAATGTCTTTTTTCACGAGTGGATGTTTTTGGAAGAGCCTAATCTTGGCAAATTCAAGAAAATGCGTCAACAATACGAACAGAAATACAGGGAAGTGATTGACAAGGGGATTAAAAAGGGAGATTTGAAACCTTTAAACACGCGACTTATCATTCTTACTATCTTTTCGGCTATCAATTCCACCTATGATTTGTACAAATCCAGCGAGAAACTGAGCCAGGAGGAGATCGCGGAACAGATAACTGATTTACTATTAAAAGGGTTGAAGAGTTAGTTGTTGGTTGATAGTTGTTAGAAATGAGTGAGTATAAGACATATAAAGAATTGGACGTTTGGAAAAAGGCAAGGTTGCTTGTAAAAGAAGTGTATAGGGTCACAAAGTCATTTCCAAAAGAAGAAGTTTATGGTCTCACCAGTCAGTTAAGGCGTGCATCAGTATCGGTGGCCGCAAATATCTCGGAGGGGTGTGGTCGCCAGTATAAAAAAGAGACGATTCAGTTTCTGCATATAGCCCGTGGATCACTTTATGAAATACATAGGGAAATCAGAATTAAACTAATAACCAGCAACGAACAACTGTCAACTAAATAAAAAACCATGTACGGAAGCACAAACCTGAGCGAAGAAGATGCAAAGCGGATGGACTCCACTGCTGAAGATGCAGTGAAGTTACACGCCTTTGAAGAACGCATTTCCAGAGGTGAAAAGATAGAACCTAATGACTGGATGCCTGCGGAATATCGCAAGCAACTCATTCGGATGATTGAACAACATGCCCACTCAGAAATTGTAGGGGCCTTGCCGGAAGGCACTTGGATTACTCGTGCCCCCAATTTCAGAAGAAAACTTGCTCTGATTGCAAAAGTGCAGGATGAAATCGGCCATGGACAGTTGCTGTATAGCGCGGCTGAAACGCTGGGCAAAACAAGGGAGCAGATGCTGGAAGATTTGCTGAATGGCAAATCAAAATATTCCAATGTCTTTAACTATCCCGCCAAGACATGGGCAGATGTGGCTGTAATAGGTTTCTTAGTGGATGGGGCAGCGATTGTTAATCAGGTGATAAATTCCAAAGGAAGCTATGGGCCTTATTGCCGGGCACTGGAAAGAATCTGCTATGAAGAAAGTTTTCATTTGAAACAGGGACATGACAATGTGGTTTATCTGGCTACCGGCTCGAAGTATCAGCGCGAGATTTTACAGGATGCGATAAACAGATGGTACCGCCCTTTGTTACATTTCTTTGGCCCGCCCGATAAGATGAGTGCGCATAGTGAAAAGCTGATGAAATGGAAAGTGAAGTTGGCCTCAAACGACGATATGCGGAATCAGTTTCTTGATCAGTATGTTCCAAAGATTTTGGAATTAGATATCACCTTCCCAGACCCGAATTTGAAACGAAACAACGATGGCATCTGGGAGTTCAGCGATCCGGATTGGAATGAATTCAAACGCGTAATAAACGGTGGTGGCCCATGCAATGCCGAGCGTATCGAAGTGAGAAGGTATGCCGAAGAAGCGGGTAGATGGGTGCGGGCGGCTTTGATGAATCCTAGTGAGAAGTATGCAGTGCCTTTGGCTTAAAATGTGACGATGATATGGGACAAGGGACAGGTGAAATAGGGCAAGGGGCAAGTGAAGAGAAAACCAAGGCGGTCATTAAAGATAGTTTAGACCAAGTGTTATTCTATCGGGAATCCATAGCGTTGTGGGATTTGTTTTGGGACGATAGTGAAATTATGATGAAAGATTTGCGTGGCAGAGAAATGGTGAAGCAACTCACAAGGTCTGTATATTCCATATCCGCAAATATTGAAGAGGGATACGGGAGAGGATTTGGAAAGGAATATCCTCAGTTTCTCCGATATGCACGAGGTTCTGCAAGAGAAACGAAGGGTGGCTATGAAAAGGCAAAGCGACTTTTACCTGCTAATGTTGTAGAAGATAGAATTGAAAGATTGCAGAAAATTATTGGAGCAATTACAAAAACATTGAAAACACTTTCTGAAAAACAAAAATAAACCAGTTCTCATGTCTCATGTCCCATTAACCGATTCACTAGATCCAAGAATCAAACGCCTCGACCTGAAGAAGGCAGAAGAAGGCGAAGTCCACACCAATAGCCACCTGATAACCTGGGAAGTTTTCCATCAGGAAAAGCGAGGTAAACAGGTGGAGCATGTGGGCATCGTTCACGCACCGAATCCAGAGATGGCTTTGGTCATGGCCAAAGAAGTATTTGGACGAAGGGGAAAGACTACCAATTTATGGGTAGCCAAAACCAGTGAGGTTTATACATTTTCTGCCGAAGATGAAGACATGTTTGAAACGACACCTGAAAAAACATTCCGCGACCCGGCATTTTATAAAGTAAGAGACCGGATTGAGAAATTTCAAAAACAAAACAAAGTAAAGCCATGAATACCGCTGCTGTAAAAGACCTACTTTTAAAAATGGCAGATGATGCACTTATCATCGGTCACCGCAATTCAGAATGGACTGGTATCGGGCCCATGCTTGAAGAAGACCTGGCGTTTTCTTCTATGGCACAAGATAAAATTGGCCATGCACAGGCACTCTATACTATTCTTCATGAAATTTTGGGTGAAGCAAACCCGGATACTTTGGCTTTCAAACGAGAAGAAAAACAATTTCGTTGCTGCCAGTTTGTTGAGCAACCGATTGGCGAATACGACTTCAGTATCATTCGTCAATTTCTTTTTGACCATGCTGAGTTGATTCGCTATGACTTATTGACGCAGTCTTCCTTTCAAGCGGTAGCACAACTCGCAAAGAAGGTGAAGGGCGAAATAAAATATCACGTGATGCACGCCGATACCTTTGTCAAACAACTTGGCAAAGGAACAGAAGAGAGCCATGCTCGTTTGCAAAAGGCATTGAATAATTCCTGGCATCTTGCACTTGGCATTTTTGAAAAAAGTGAATTTGAGGATGTCTTAATAAAGGATGGGATATTTGCCGGTGAGGAAGCATTGAAAAATAGATGGCTGGAAAAAATCACACCAATTATTCAGTCTGCTGATTTGAAACTCCCTGTCACCGATGAAAGCAAAATAGTTTATGGCGGCAGAAAAGGTTTTCACTCCGAATATTTGAAACCACTTTTAGATGAAATGTGTGAAGTGGTAAGGACCGATATAAATGCGGAATGGTGAACGAGTTGACAGCCAACGGTTCACAGTGGACAGAGGCTGCGGTTTGGCAGGTTCTTGAAAACGTCAAAGATCCTGAAATTCCTGTCCTATCTGTTATAGATATGGGCATCATCACGGCTGTTCAAATCTCCAATCCTAAGCCTGAAACCCGAAATGCTATTGTCATTATGACCCCTACCTTTGTTGGCTGTCCGGCTATAGAGGTGATGAAGAAGAACATCTATGAGGAAGTAAAAAAACTTGGTTTTGATGAGGTAAAAGTACAGGTAGATTTTGATGTGAAATGGACTTCGGACCGGATGAAGCCTGAAGCTAAAATAAAGTTAGAAAAATTTGGACTTGCCCCTCCTCCCGAAATGAAAGATGAAGAACTTTCAGAAGAAATGTTGAATCGTGTTCGTTGTCCTCATTGTGGAAGTACCGATACCACACTACGTTCCTCCTTTGGCTCTACTCTTTGCCGCGCCATTCGATTCTGTTTCAACTGCAAGCAAGGCTTTGAACAATTCAAGCCCATTTAGAGAACAGACCCCTTGTTTTATGATAACAGGGACCGAATAGCTACGAACTGGTCCCTATCTCTTGCTAACTGGTACCGAATAGCAGCTAACAGGCACCTGTCTTTGGCTAACAGGGACCGAATCGCTGCGAACAAGCACCTGTCTTTGGCTAACTGGTACCGAGTAGCTACGAACTGGTACCTGTCTCTTGCTAACTGGTACCGAGTAGCAGCTAACAGGCACCTGTCTTTAGCTAACAGGGACCGAGTAGCTACGAACAGGCACCTATCTCTTACGAACAGGGACCGAATAGCTACTAACAGGCACCTGTCTCTTGCTAACAGGGACCGAATAGCTGGAGATGGGTACCGAATAGCAACGGGTCGGTCAAAAATGGAAGAAGAAAAGGACAATTTGGCATGGATCTCGTTGATCCAGAAAGCTTTGATACATACTTATAGCGATTCCTTTTGTCACATATATTTTAGGCAACATTTATGGGCTAATTAATCCGTGAATCTCCAACCGTCTATTAAGGTTAAAGAATGGATATTCAGAGTCTCTCCTCGGGGGACGGAGGTTTTTCACTCCGAAATAATATGCACTTCGGTCCGGCGGTTTTTTTGACGGCCTTGTGATGTGTCATTATGAGCAATAGGTTTGGTGTCGCCATATCCTTTGGCTTGCACTCGCTCTTCGGCGATTCCTTTTTTCTGTAAATATTGTTTCACCGCGTTAGCGCGGTCTTCTGAAAGTTTTTGGTTCGCTTCCGGCTGGCCTACATTGTCGGTATGGCCTGCTATCTCGATTACCAATTCCTTTTTGATGTTCATGTATTCTGCCAATTCATTCAACTCTTTATTTGATTCAGCACGCAGAGAAGATTTGCCCGAATCGAAAAATACATTGTCCAACGTGAAAGTACGCGGCGGAGTAATCGTGATGGTATAATCAAAAGTGAGGCGCTTTTCGTTAGGCACATCCAACACGGCTGATTCTATATCCTGTGTGAAAGCCTTGTATTTTACTTTATACTTCACCCCTACCGGCAGCAACAGGGAGAACTTACCATCTGCTTTTGTCACGCCTGAAAATTTCTTTCCATCCTTTAAAGAAGTAAAACTGACCACCTGATTTTCCTGCGGTTTCTTTTTGTCGTTCACCACCAACACATTGAGCAAACATTCCGACTCAGTAGGTTGAAGTTCCTGAGCAATAAGTGGAGAAGTAGCGCCCCATAGAACACAAAGGAGACAGATGGTCGCAGATTTTAATTTAGATTGTGTTTTCATATCAGTGATTGTCTTTTTACCAGTGTCAATTGCGTTTTATCTGGTTTAATAAAATAGCATTATAATTAAAATAAACTCCCCCCTATTGTCGGTGGTGTTTTGCCCAGATGCTTATAAGCCAATTCCGTCACCTCTCGGCCACGAGGGGTACGCTTGATAAAACCTTCTTTAATCAGAAAAGGCTCATATACCTCTTCAATCGTGCCCGGCTCTTCGCCTACAGCGGTGGCAATGGTGGTAAGCCCTACCGGCCCACCTTTGAATTTATCAATGATAGCGGAGAGAATCCGGTTGTCCATTTCGTCGAGTCCATGCAAGTCCACGTTCAGCACTTCGAGCGCATATTGTGTAATCTTGAGTGTGATTGTTCCATTGCCCTTTACCTGTGCAAAATCGCGCACCCTTCTTAGTAGCAGATTGGCAATACGTGGAGTGCCGCGACTTCTACGTGCAATTTCGTAAGCAGCATCTTCGTTGATTTCTGTTTTCAGAATTTTGGCGGAGCGCTTGATGATATTTCTCAAAACCTCCGCGTCATAATATTCCATGCGGCAGGTAATCCCAAAGCGGGAGCGCAACGGGGCGGTCAGCAAACCGGAACGGGTGGTGGCTCCGACCAACGTAAAAGGGTTGAGACTGATTTGAACCGTCCGTGCATTGGGACCGGTATCAATCATGATGTCAATCTTATAATCTTCCATCGCGCTGTAGAGGTATTCTTCTACTACAGGAGAAAGTCGGTGAATTTCATCAATGAATAAAACATCATTCACTTCTAGGTTGGTGAGCAAACCGGCGAGATCGCCCGGCTTTTCCATCACCGGTCCCGAAGTGATTTTGATATTGACGTTCATCTCGTTAGCAATGATGTAGGAAAGGGTGGTCTTGCCCAAACCCGGAGGGCCATGAAGCAGTACGTGATCCAGCGATTCGCTTCGCTGTTTGGCGGCTTCCATAAAAACGAAAAGATTGTCCACAATCTTTGGCTGCCCCATGAAGTCATCAATAGCTTTAGGCCGCAGGGCACGCTCCACTTCCTGTTCCTCGGAAGTCAGCACCGATTTTTCGGGATCGAGATTTTCGTTCATCGCATCAAAGGTAAACGAAGATTACTCGCACAGAAATGATTTTGCAGATAATTTATCTCAGGAAGATATCTTTTGTCTTCGGTTTATTTCCTCTTGCAATAGAACTAATTCTCTACCTGTTTGTCCGGCCACTGAGGTATTTTCCTGTGCGCGGCGGATGAGATAAGGTATCACCTCCTGCACCGGGCCATAAGGAAGATACTTGGTAGAATTAAATTTCAACTTCGCAAGGTTAAACGTGATGGAATCCCCCATGCCATAAAGTTGCGAAAAGGAAACATGCGAATGATGGCGTTCTAGTTTTTTATTCTCCATAGCTTGCATCGTTCGGTAAATACTTTCCTCGCTTTGCGAGGCCACACATACCGAAACGGAATCGAGATGACTGAGGCATTGATTCACTGCCTCATCGAAATCTTTGTCCACCGCGTCCTTGTTTTCATGAATCGGTGATTGGTATCCTTTTTCTTCCGCCCGTTCGCGCTCTATTTCCATATAGGCACCGCGTACCAGCTTGGCACCAAGAATATATTGCCCTGCTTTCGCTTTCTCTATTTGCGATTGCAGATAGGCTAAGCGATCCCAGCGATAGAGTTGAAAGGTGTTGTTAATCACACACTGTTTCCGGTTATGTTTCGCCATCATTTCCTCCACCAATGTATCCAGCGCATCTTGTATCCAACTTTCTTCTGCATCTACATAGAGAGGCGTATCATTCGAAGCTGCCGCATCACAAAGCAGGATGAAGCGCTCCCGAAATCGTTTGAATTCCTCCTGCTCCTCTCTGTTTAATTTTTCTTTGCTCTGCACTTTCTCGAATAAGGAATGTTTTCCAAGCCCCGTCAGTTTAAGGCATAAGCCTTTGACTGATTTATTTTTCCCACCAAATTGAAGCGCTTCCAGATTCTTTTGAATCGTTTTGTCGAAGTCTTCTTCTGTTTCTTTCAACTCTACACCGTAATTAAGCAAAGCCCCCACCCCCCGGTGGTTCAAGGCCTCAATAGTCTTCTTACATTCTTCAAAAGTTTCGCCGCCACAGAAGTGATCATAGACCGTCCATCGAAAAAGGGCCGAAACCGGGAGGTGAAGAGTTAATGCCAATTGAGCCAGTGAACTTCCCACTTTGACCAGTAAATTATTTCCCACCAATTGAAAAAGGACTTTGGCTTTTCGGAGTTCAGCCGTTGATTTATCTAAGAAGGCAACCTCCGTATTATCAAAAATATCAGGTGAAATATTCATACATTTATTTGGTGAGCGAAGTTGAAAATAAATTCCATTCTCCCGACAAATACTAATTTTAAAACCTAAACTGACCAACCGGATGGATTTTGCCTTTTTGTTTATTGGCTTGCTCGTAGGAGGTCTGTTGGCCTATCTATTTCTGAAATCAAAGAATGACAGCTCACTCAGCGCTGTAAATGAAAAGGCAAGAATTTTTGAAGGAGAAAAAGATATCTTAAAAAAAGAAAGAGATGACAAGCAGGGAGAAATCACCCGGTTGATGAATGAACTTGGCATACAGCAAAACGAAATCGCCAACCTCAATAATAAACTCACTGATAAGGAAAAGGATATTCGGCAGTTAAATGAAAAGCTCACTAATGATTTCAAGGTGTTAGCCAACCAGATTTTAGAAGAGAAAAGCGCACGGTTCACCGAGCAGAATAAAACCAACCTGGATATCATTCTGAATCCCTTCAAGGAAAAACTTATTGAATTTGAAAAGAAGGTGGATCAGACGTATAAAACAGAATCTGCAGAACGAATTACGCTTAAAATCGAAATCAAAAATCTTATAGAACTGAACAAACAAATCAGTGAGGAAGCGAACAACTTGGCTACTGCATTGAAAGGCGACAATAAACAGCAAGGCAATTGGGGAGAGTTAGTGTTGGAGAAGATTCTGGAACGCAGTGGGCTGAGAGAAGGAGTAGAATATAAAACACAGGTGACCACCACGAATGTTGTGGGAGACAAAATAAAACCGGATGTGGTAATTTTTCTTCCTGACGAGAAACATGTAATTGTTGACTCGAAAGTTTCACTTGTTGCTTATGATGCTTGCGTCAATGCCCCGACGGAAGATGAAAGACTGAAATACCTGAAGCTGCATATCGAATCGCTTCGCAGCCATGTAAAACTACTGAGCGATAAGAATTATCAGACTGCTTCGGGCTTTGAATCTCCCGACTTCATCCTTTTATTTGTTCCTATTGAATCCTCCTTCAGTCTGGCGGTTCAAGGAGATGGAGATTTGTTCAACTATGCCTGGGATAAAAAAATAGTGATTGTCAGTCCTTCCACCCTGCTCGCAACGTTGAGAACTATTGCCTCAATCTGGAAACAGGAAAGGCAAACACGCAATGCCATTGAGATTGCAGAAGAAGGCGGAAAACTCTACGATAAGTTTGTGGCCTTCTATGAAGATTTAGAAAGGGTCGGGAAGAAAATGGACGATGCCAAAAAGGATTACGTCGAGGCCATGAAGAAACTATATGACGGCACCGGCAACTTGGTTCGCCGCGCAGAAAAAATGAAAGAACTCGGGGCAAAAAACACGAAGCAGTTGCCGCCAAGCCTTATTGAACGGGCATCAGAATAAACGGATATGAGCTTTTCACTTTTCTCACTGACTATTTATTTCATCATTGCCGCCATCGGTTTTATGATGGGATATCTTTTTAAGCATGCCAAAACTAGTGCTGAGACATTCTCCCCCAATCCGAAAATTGTCTTGAAAATCTATATGCTTTCATTTGTGGTAGCCTTGGTTACCACATACGCGTTGTCCTACTTCGCCACCCATTCGTTGGTGACAAGTGCCTCTCCTGAAGAGGGCGACATCAATTACCATAACGAAAGATCACTAATGATCTTTGCCCTTAATTTTTTCTTTTTCATCTTAGTATTTCTTTCGAACTTCTATTCTCAGTCCGTTAGAAAGTTGACTCCCATACCTTATCTGCTCACCTTTCTCTTTTATGCTATCTTCATCCTGAAAGACACCTACTATGTTTCGGGCTATTATCTCATTTGGCAGGACTCTCTTCAACTACTGAAGGGTGAGATTCCGGATTTTGAAGCCACCGGTTGGGTGAAATGCCTGTTGGGGTTCAACGTGACAGCATTTAATGCCTTTATGATTTGGTGGGGATTTAGAAAATGATAGATTTATTGATTCCAGATTCTCCAACTTTCTTCAGCTTGCAACTCCAACATCTCTAATCCGTTCTTCGTCTTCGCACCTTTCTCTTTCCCTTTTTTCAGAAACAAGGTTTCTGCGGGATTATAAACCAGATCATACAAAAAGTCCTGCGTGCCAAGTTCTTCATAAGGAATAGCCGGAGCCAAATCAATATCAGGATACATACCTGCTGGAGTACAATTGATAAAAAGATTTGAGGCTTTCATCTTTCCACTAATCTCCTGATAAGTCAATGCACCATCCTTCGCACTTCTTGAAATTACCGAAAAAGGAATCTGCATCTTATGCAGAATAAAGCGTACAGCTTTAGAAGATCCGCCTGTTCCTAATACGAATGCGTGTTGCGGGATAGAAGAGAGAAAATTCTTTAACGACAATTCAAAACCTATGGCGTCTGTATTATATCCTGCCAACTTTCCGTCCTTGATATGAATACAATTAACAGCGCCGATTTCCTGCGCTGTCTTATCTGTTTCATGGAGGAAGTCTAATACCGATTCTTTGTATGGTATCGTCACATTAAGTCCGCTTAAACCGGCATGTGATTTTATTAAAGAAGGGAAGCTATCTATAGTTTTCAATGGGAACAAATCATAGCTGCAATCAGTGATTTTCTGCTGCCTAAATTTTTCTTCAAAATATTTCTGAGAAAAGGAGTGACTTAGGGGGTATCCTATCAATCCAAATTTTCTCATGAATTAGATGGACTAATTTTCGTTTTAACTACTTGCCAAATAATAGGAAGCACCGAAACAAATATGATACCGAGGATAACAATCTCAAAGTTCTTTTTCACAAACTCAATATTCCCAAACAGGTATCCAATGACGGTTAGCCCTCCTACCCATAGAATAGCTCCTGTGATGCAGAAAAGAATATACCGACGATACTCCATACTCCCCGCGCCCGCAACAAAAGGGGCGATGGTTCTCACGATAGGAATAAAGCGAGCCATAATCACCGTCTTTCCTCCGTGCTTATTATAAAATGCCTCCGTTTGATAAATATAATCTCGTTTAAAAAACAAAATCCTTTCTCTCGATTTTATTTTGCTGCCCAGAAATTTTCCGACAAAGTAATTCACGTTATCTCCCAACAAAGCAGCACCTATCAGCAAGGGAATCAAAATCATAATATCCAATTTGCCGGTAGCAGCAGCTAGAGCGCCGGCGGCAAACAACAATGAATCACCCGGCAAAAGGGGCATAACAATGAATCCGGTCTCAACAAAAATGATGAAAAACAAAATAGCATAGGTCAGCGTTCCATATTCAGAAAGAATATCGTTCAGATGTTTGTCTAAATGCAGAAAGATGTCAATAAAAGAATGAATGATTTCCATAAGCGGCGGCAAATATAGAAGAATGGATTAGGCGATTTTCTCCCGGTTATACGGAAGAGAGGGTAATGCTTCGTGCTAGTTTTAGTCGCGATATTGTTCGATTACCTGTAAAATTCCCTCATCACTTAGCAGCGCATCATCCATATCGAAGATCATGGTATGTTCATCAAAATTGGTGAGCAATCCTCTTTCTAAATTGAGCAAGGCTTCGTGGCGGTTTCCGGCCTTGAGATAAAATACTGCTTTGATATAAAACAAGTCGGCGCTGTTTTCAAATTTCAGTTCTGCTTCATTCATAGTATGAAAAGCCTTTCTGAAATCTTCTACATAGAAATAGGCCGTAGCCAGATTTATCCAGTTTTGTCTGTTCGAGGTATCACTCTGAAACAACTTTTCAAAAACTTCCACCACCTTTTCGTTATCTCCCACCGACATATAGGCTTCGCCCAAAGCGGACAAATACTCCATATTTTCTTTGTTCAACTTAACGGCCCGTTCATAATTATGAACTGACTTCAACCATTTCTCCTCCATCCTATAATTTTCACCAAGCTGAAAAAAGGCTTCATCAAAATAAGGATCAAGAGAAATCGCTTTGCGAAGGGTAGCACGTGCCTTTGAAAATTCCTTCATTTTACCATAACACTCGGCAGTCTTTAGGTATAACTCCTTATTGGGCTTAGAAATTTTAATGGCCTCTTGATAGGAGGTCAGGGCCTCCGGATATCGTTCCATCATATACAATACATCTCCGCTACAGATATAGGAACCGTCAAAGTCTTCATCAATCGCGGCCACATAGCCAAAGGCATCCAAAGCCTTTTCAAATTGCCCCAGCGAGGTCAAGGCATGACCTAAATTATACCAAGCCAAATGAGAATATGGGCTTTTTTCAATCAACGCTTCGTGAAATTTCACACTCTCCTCATAGCTTTCGGTCAGCTCCATACAAAACCAAAAACGGTTCAGAGCTTCTTCACTTTGAGGGTCTTGTTCCAAGGCCTTCTTTAAGGATTCGACGACTTCAGGATATTTTTCTTGATCCTCATAGATATCCGCCATCTCCAAATATAATTCGCAAAGGTCGTCTGTGTTTTCAGCGATAGACAAGGCGTGTTCTACTTCATTCAGCGCCTCTGAATGACTTCCCTGTAATAAATGTATATCAGAACGGATTAGGAAGATATTGACATCTGTGGGATCTAGGTGTTCCGACTCCTGAAGCGCCGAAAGGGCATCGTCAAAGTGTCTTTGATTCGCCAGGATTTCTGCTTTCTTAGTATAAAAAAAGGAAGAAAAGGAATATTGGGAAATGGCTGACTCTGTTACCCGCAAGGCCTTGTTGTATTCACCGCCTTCCTGATAAAACTCTATGATTTGTTCATAGTCCTCCTCTTCAAAATACACCGACCGTTTAGACTTGACCGCATCTTCAAATTGCTTAACCAAATCTACTATCTCGCCGAAGGACGACTCAGAGTAACCATTCTCTTCCATAAGATGCAATTTACGGTGAAAAAATCTTAAAAACAAGGGGGGTGGCAATTTTTATTTAAAGAACGTTGCGAATTGCCCAATGACCACTCGAAAATAATCTTCCACATCTCTACTTGCCACATAGTTTTTCAACAGCGCAAACGTGGAGTGTATGGTTTTGGAAAGCCTATTTTGCTTAAATAGACATCCATCCATCTACGGAGGATATGAGCCGGGTACAACATTTTGTATTTATAAGCGTTAATGGTTACTTCGCGCCCGTCTTAATAAAAACAAACAACTCCGCGAAGTTTTTAAACATCTGTAATCAGTGACCAAAGCACTTCACCTTTTTCAGTGAAATATATCCGAAACATCAGCCTGTCTTTACTGCTGTTCAGCAGCGTAGGAGCTTTCGCCCAGATTCATGAATTTGGAGTTTGGGGAGGTATCACGAACTATTTTGGTGATTTAAACACCCGCGCATCCATGAAAATGGTTCGGCCCGGTGCTGGCGTTTTCTATCGCTACAACATCAACAACCGTACGGCTTGGCGCACCACCTTTAGCTATGGCATAGCCGAATTTTCAGATGCGGTGGTCAATGTTCCCCGCAATCAGCAGCGAAATCTTTCTTTCAAGACCGACATTTATGATCTCAGCACCTGGTATGAGTTCAACTTCTTTGAATACGACAAAAACAATAAGAAGAAATGGTTCACCCCCTACATCGCTACCGGCCTGACTGTTTTCTTTTTTAATCCGAAAGCCAAATACCGAAACACTTGGTATTATCTTCAGCCCTTAGGAACCGAAGGCCAAAACGACCCCAACTATTCCGGCGTTAAAAAATATCGCCCTTTCAGCTTTGCTATCCCTTTGGTGGCGGGATTCAAATTCAGTTTCAAGCGCTACTGGAATATAGCGATTGAAGGCGGCTTGCGCCAAACCTTTACCGACTATCTCGATGATGTAAGCGGCAAATACCCCAGCTATGTTTCCTTGCCCGGCGGCTCGGGCGGACTGGCAGCGGCGCTTTCCGACCGCTCCTCCGAAATAAGCGGCGCCGAACGAAGCGGCAAACCCGGTCGCCAACGCGGCGAATCACCACAAAAAGATCAATACCTTTTTGCAGGCATCACCCTTTCATACACCATCATGCCTCTTCGCTGCCCAACGGTGAGCCACAAAAGCACCTATAAATAAGTTCGCGAATTATTTATCCCGCAGCTTCTCCCAAATCTCCGGCAACTTCTTAATCAAGGCAAACTGTCTGGCAAAAGTTCGAGCCTCCTGTGCCGGAATGCCGAGATAAGTTTTGCCCGGCGCTAAAGACTGCGCCACCGCCGAAGTAGCCATCACCACCACATCATCGCCTATCTCTATATTCTTATTCACCGCCACTTTGCCATAGAGCGTCACCCGGTTGCCCACCTTCGTGTTGCCCGCAATGCCCACCTGCCCGCAAATAATACAGAGCTCGCCAATCTTTACATCATGCCCCAGATGAACCTGATCATCAATCTTCGTCCCTTTCCCAATCAACGTATCGCCCGACACCCCCGCATCAATCGTACAACCGGCGCCAATCTCCACCTCATCGCCAATCACCACCCTACCGGCGCTGTGCATCTTGTCATAGTGCGTTTGCTGCTTCTTATAATAGAACGCATCGGCCCCAATCGTCGTGTTCGCATGGATAATCACGTTATCGCCAATCTCCGTATAAGCATAAATCGTCGTGTTCGGATGGATCACGCAGTTCTTCCCAATCCGCACCTTTTCGCCGATAAAAACATTCGGATAAACAAAACTGCCCTCGCCCAACTGATACGTCGGCGCGCCGTTCTCCGCCGGTTTCAATTCAGGATGAAACCTTTTGGCCAACAGATTATAAGCCTCAAAAGGCGCTGCATGATACAGCAGCGTTTTGCCCACCGGCACTTCCACCTTTTTATTGATGAGGATAAAACTAGCCGCCGATTGCAGCGTGAAATCATAATACTTTTCATGATCCACAAAAGTCAGGTCGCCGGTTTCCACATTATGGATTTCGTTCAAGCCCACCACCATCGCATCTTCATCGCCCATGATTTCAGCATGACTAAGCAGGGCAATATCTTTAACAGAAACAGGCTCTTTCAATTTCATGCAGCGAATATAACGGCCAATTGAAATAATGATGGCGGCAGCCGGGCTTTCGGCTATATCTTTTTCAACTCGTTTATATTTTAAAGGATGAAAAAGGATGCCGCCTCTATCCCTGCCGCAGGGTAGCCCTCCAAATCAAAAATGTCTTTGCAAGGCTTTTTCAAAAAATAATAAACAACATAAAAGCCGTGGCGCAGACAATCTGTTTAGGTTGGCGAAACGCCAACCGGAGAAAAACTGCCCCTATGGAATCACCAAAATAAGGCCCTCGCTCCAGGCACCGGCGAAATGCGGATAGCGGATGTTGAACCATCGCGCAAAAATCTGCACCCAATATCCCGAATATTCTCCGCCAATGTGAAAGTTGAATAAGGCACGGGTAAATTTTTCGCGGGTGCGCAGTCTATCGGGATTAGCTAATTTTTTTGCCTCTTCATTTTTCGGAACAATGTAATAGGCGACCTCCACCTCACGGGCGCCATCTTCCAGCGGAATGCGGGCGCGGCCTTCGCTATCGGGTTTGCGCACATGGCAACGAAACGAACCGGTTCCATGATGGGTGACCGCCAGCATACAATCGGCCTGAATGCCTATGGTGCGGCGCGTCCGTTTATGGCGGTGGCGCATCAGCGTGAGGTTAAATGATTTTTCATCCACATGGTCGGCCAGGTCGGAGGCGGCAATAAAATCGAGCGCCGGACTGACCAGCTTTCTGAATTCTTTCATGAAACTTTTGATGGGGCCATCTGCACCGTCCATCAATTGTTTGGTTAAAGGGTCTGTGTATTTAGGGTACAAAGTGGTGCTCCATTCGTTCGCCTTGCTTTGTATTTGCGCCACCTGCGCGGCGTTTATTTTCAGGTAAATATACCGCGCTTGATTGCCCCATGCAACGCTGACCGATTGCAAGCGACTGTTGATTGAATAGATTTGTGAATTGAAGGTGGTGATGTTATGTGAGATCCGTCTTTTGGTCATAAAGAGGTGATTTATGAAGGTAAATGTATGATAAATCTAATAAAACGAACAAATTTTGGAGGACTCGACGTTTTAAACCATATTGTCCTGTTTGTAAACAATACTGTTGTTATTTTACACAGTATTGTTTACAATTTAAACAGCGTTGTTATGTTTTAATACGATGTTGTTTATAAAATAAACTGTGTTGTTTCATTTTATCACAGTATTGTGCAGAAAGAGGACATTGTTATTTATAAGCTGGTTTATTGGCTATTTAATACCGTTTCTTGAAGCGGTGGTATCCTTTTTCTTGGATTAAAAGACCAAGTAGATTTTGCGAAGGTCGGCTGATTTTTCGAGGAGGCGCTTGCTTGCGAATGAGCGCTGCACTGCGGCAGGGATAGAGGCGGCATCCTTTTTTATCCAATAAAAAATAAGTGAGTCGAAAAAGATATAGCCGAAAGCCCGGCTGCCGCCCAAATTATTTTAGCAGTTGGCGGGAATCTGTTAGCCGCTATCTGCTAACCGTTATCGCGGCTAATCCATCTTGATTTCTTCATCCTGCGCGTCGAAGAATTTGTATTCGGTGATGCCGAAGTCTTCGTTGGGGTGGATAGAAATCCAGCGTTTGTATTTGAAGTACCATTTGATGCGCAGGGAGGGGAATCCTTTTTTGAGGTAGGCGCCGATGATGGGGTGGCAGTAGAGTTTGAGTTTGGCGTGGGTGTTGAGGAGGTGGCTGAGGTCGTTTTCGAGTTCGTCAATGAGCAGCAGCGAGGCGTTGATTTCGCCGGTGCCGCCGCAGGTGGGGCATTTTTCGGTGGTGGAGATGTTGATTTCGGGGCGCACACGCTCGCGCGTGATTTGCATGATGTTGAATTTGGAAAGGGGGAGGATGGTGTGGGTGGCGCGGTCGCGGGCCATGACTTCGTTCATCTTTTCGAGCAGGATGCGTTTGTGCTCGGGGTTTTTCATGTCAATGAAGTCAATGACGATGATGCCGCCCAGGTCGCGGAGGCGAAGTTGGCGGGCTATTTCTTCGGCGGTTTCGAGGTTGACGTTCAGCGCGTTGGTTTCCTGAGTGCCGTCCATGGTGGTGCGGTGGCCGCTGTTGACGTCAATGACGTGGAGGGCTTCGGTTTTTTCTATAATCAGGTAAGCGCCATTGGGCATGGTCACGGTCTTTCCGAAGGAGGCTTTGATTTGGCGGGTGATGCCGTATTGGTCGAAGATGGGGGCTTTGCCGGCGTATCGTTGGACGATTTCCTTTTTTTCGGGAGCTACGCGCTCGATGTATGTTTCTACTTCTTTGGCAAGATCTACATCGTTGAGGATGATTCGGTTGAATTCGGGAGAGAGGAGGTCGCGAAGGATGCCGGTGGTTTTGCTTAGTTCGCTGAATACTTTTTTGACGGGTGTGGCTGCGCGAAGATTGTTCATCATCTCTTGCCATTTTCCGATGAGCATTTGCAGGTCTTCATGAAGGACGGCGGCGTTTTTTCCGGCGGCAACGGTGCGGACAATGACTCCGAAGTTTTTGGGGCGAAGGCTTTCGACCAGTACTTTCAGTCTCTTTCTTTCTTCGGCAGAGTCTATCTTTTTTGAAACGCCTACGGATTGGTTGAAGGGAACCAAGACCAGAAAACGACCGGGCAGGGAAAGTTCGCAGGTGAGGCGGGGGCCTTTGGTGGAGATGGGTTCTTTTAGTATTTGAACGAGGAGGTTGTTTTTGTTTTGCAGTACTTCTTTGACGTTTCCTGTTTTGATAATCTCAGGCTGAATTTCAAAACCGTTGAGCATTTCTTGGGCGGAAAGGCTGCCTCCGACACATTGTCCGGTAAATTTTATGAGGGAACGAATGTCGGGGCTGAGGTCGGTGTAGTGCAGGAAGGCATCTTTTTCGTGGCCTACATCAATGAAGGCGGCGTTGAGGCCGGGCATCACTTTTTTGATTTTGCCGAGAAAAATATCGCCTACGGTAAATTTGTTGGTGTTCCGTTCCTGATGGAGTTCCGTCAGGTGTCGGTCTTCGAGTAGGGCTATGTCTATGCCTGCCGAAGTCGTATTGATAATGAGTTCTTTGTTCAATGCAAATAATTTTAACCCTCTAAGTAGAGGGTGTTAAAAATCTATTACAGTATTCCGTAAGAGGAAAGGAGGAAGGATAAAGAAGGCGACCGGAATAAATTATCCGGTCGCCTGTCTTAAAAGATTACTTCTTTTTGTGACGGTTTTTTCTTAGTCTTTTCTTCCGCTTGTGAGTAGCGATTTTATGACGCTTTCTTTTTTTTCCGCAAGGCATGGCTCTTGTTTTTTCGTGATATAAATTTAGCCGTTAGGCTTTTTAATGCTTTGAATATGGTTCTCAATTTCCTTTTTCAATTCCGGGTTAGTGACCGTTTTCTTACAACGCTCCAGATATTCTATCGCCTTGTTTTTGTCTCCCTTGGAATTATAGGCTTCTGCCATCAAAAGCAGGGCCTCGGAATTTTGAGGGCGCAAATATAAAACTTTTTCTAAGCGGGCAATGGCTTTGTCAAATTGGCCGGAAACAAGTCCAAAGCGCCCGAGCATGACGAGGGCATCTATATCGGAGGAGTCGCGGTCTATTATTGCCATGAGCATAGAGACTCCTTTCATGGGTTCAGGGCTGTTTTCGAGGTAGGCTCCTGCCAAGCGGAGTTTGATTTTTTCGTTAGCGGTATCTAATGCGGCGGCCTGTTCATAGGATTGAACGATTTGGGCGTTTAGATAATTGTGGACTTTTTCGTCGGGGGCTGTTTCAATTAGCATGGAGCAGTAATCGCCCGCGCGAAGGTAGGCGGTTGCTGTCTTTTCGGTTTCTGATTGTTTTATCAGCGTATAGGCTACGGCAATGGGTTTATCTATCTTATAATATAGCTCGGATAGCGCAACAAAAGAGTCGGCAAGGAATAGCTTTGAGGCTCTTTGTCTGATGGCTGAGTCGGTGATTTCTTTATGTACTTGGGTGAGATATGCCTCTATGTTGAGCATGTCCACCGGTGCTGCTTCATGTTCATGCGCAACGGGTGCTATCTCCTCCTTTGGCTTCTTAATATCCGTGAATAAATAAAGGCCGATACAGAGCAAGGCACAGAAGGAAACAGCGATAATTTGATTTTTGTTCATCAGAAACGAAAATAGGTTTGCAAAAAGGATGCAAACCTATTTCTAATTTCCTGCCTTCAAAGAATTATTTTTTTTCTTCCTTAACCGGAAGTTCTCTTACCTGCTCCATAAGGATCTTGGCTGGAAGAAAATTGGGTATGTAGTGGGCCGGGACTCTGACTTTTGTCTTCGCCCTAATGTTTTGAGCGGTTCTTTCATTGCGTCTTTTAATGACAAAACTTCCAAACCCGCGAAAATAAACGCTATCCCCTTCTGCTAAAGTGTTTCTGACCTCTTGGAAAAGGCATTCAATCGTGAGTAATACATCTGTTCTTGGAATACCAGTAATGTCAGATACCCTTTTAATAATGTCATCCTTTCTCATATTGTGGAGGTTTTATTTTTTAAAATTGCCGGATAAAAGTGAAAATAATTCTCAGAAAAAGAAGCGCGGGTTTTGAAAGGGGTGGATAAAACAAAATTTGGGCAGACATTATTGAAGTGGAACCGGGAGAAGAATAAGCGTCAGATGCCTTGGAAAGGAGAACGGGATCCTTATTATGTTTGGCTATCTGAAATTATTCTACAGCAAACCAGAGTGGAACAAGGACTGCCCTATTACCTCAAATTCAAAGCTGCGTTTCCGGATGTAAAGAGCCTTGCCTTGGCAAAAGAAGATGAGGTGATGAAGTTATGGCAGGGTCTGGGGTATTATTCGCGTGCGCGCAATCTGCACGAGAGCGCCAAATACATTCATGAAAGATTAGGCGATAAATTCCCCGATACATTTGTTGAAATAAAGAAACTGAAAGGCATTGGTGATTATACGGCTGCGGCCATTTCGTCTTTTGTTTTTGGGGAGAAAAGAGCCGTAGTGGATGGAAATGTTATCCGTGTTTTGGCTCGATATTTCGGAATACAGACTGCTTTTGATACGACCAAAGGCAAGAAGGAGTTTGCTGTTTTAGCTCAGAAATTGATTGACGAACGATATCCGGGAGAATATAATCAGGCAATTATGGACTTCGGTGCTGTAGTTTGTACTCCTCAGAAGCCGAAGTGTACAGATTGTCCTTTCAAAAAGACCTGTGTGGCCCTTCTGAAAAACAAGATTGCTTCTTTGCCTAAAAAAGGTAAAAAGATCGAGATTAAAGATCGTTATTTCAACTACTTGTTGATTCGTTCTTCTAAAGAAATATTTATTCAAAAAAGAGTAGGGAACGATATTTGGAAAGGATTGTATGAACTGCCTCTCATTGAATCGCCCAAGCCGTTAAGAGCAAATATTCAAAAAGAAGTGCTCAAGTGGATGAGGGCTAATAATTATACCATCGCATCTATTTCGGAAAGTATAACACAGAGGTTGTCGCACCGCAATATTCATTTTCAATTTGTTGAAATTGAGGTGAAGAACTTCAGGTCCTTTGCAGCTCAAGAAGCCCAAAAGGTGAGAATTGTAGATTTGCATAGATTTGCATTTCCAAAGACTATAGATTTGTATTTGGCGAAAAACATTTAACTTAGACACTATTATTTACCTAAAAAACATCAAACCATGATCAACAAAGTATTTTTAATCGGAAGGCTTGGGAAGGATCCTGTGATTAAGCATTTTCAAAATGATAGTGCGATTGCAGAGTTTACGCTAGCTACAGACGACAGCTATAAAGACAAGCAAGGAAATAAGGTGGAGCAAACCGACTGGCATAACATTAAAATGCCCTTTAAATGGCAGGCTGAAATCGCTGAGAAATATCTAAAGAAAGGGGGGCTAATTCACATCGAAGGAAAAATCAAAACCCGCTCTTATGACGACAAGGACGGAAACAAAAGGTATATCACGGAAGTGGTGGTCGAAAGCTTCAAAATGTTGGACAGCAAGAAGGATAGCGGAGGTTATTCTCAAAGCAGTTCAGCACCTTCGTCAGAAGATACACCAGTTGCCTCCAACACTTCATCTGCCTCAAGTGCCGTTGAAGACGATCTGCCATTTTGATTATCATAATACCAAAATGAGGACTACCAGAATAATTCATTTACCAGCTTTCCTGAATTGTTTTGTTAGTCCTTTTTTAATACCTAAAATACCGAACGGTTATCTTTCATGGACTTAGTTTTATTAGAAGCTTTTATCAACTTTCCTGATAGTTCCGTATTTTTTGCCAATCTGATTATTCTGGTGCTTATGAGTGTTTCCGCACTGATGTCTGCGTCGGAAATCGCCTTTTTTTCTCTAACAAATGTAGAGCTCAATACATTAAGAGAAAGTAGCAATAGCTCCGACAACCGGGTAGCAAAATTATTAGACCGTCCCCGTGATTTGTTGACTACTATTCTAGTGATTAACAATTTAGCCAATGTTGGAATTATCATCACCGCCTATTTTGTCACCAAGCAGATGTTTAATTTTCAGGATGTAAATCTTGGATTTATTCAGATCCCCGGATTAGTTGCGGAGTTCCTTTGGAATGTGGTTATTGTCACTTTCTTCCTAATGTTATTTGGTGAGGCCACTCCCAAAATATATGCCACTCACAACAAGCAAAAAGTCTCGCGATTGATGAGCAGCACTATGTTGTTGCTGGTGAATTTTTTAAAGCCGCTGAACTTCTTTCTAATCGGTGCTGCTAAATTCTGGGAAAAAAGATTGAAGAAACTGCGCTCTGATATAGCCATTGAAGAAATCAATAAGGCTATAGAAATTACGGTAGAAAAAAAGGAATCGAAGCATGATGCCAACTTGTTGAAAGGGATTGTTCATTTTGGAAATATCATGGTTAAACAGGTGATGCGTCCACGCACCGAAATGATTTCATTGGATAATGAAATGAATTTAGGGACTTGATACGTTCTATATTGGATAGCGGATATTCTCGTTATCCGGTTTACAAGGGTACTCCAGACCATATTGTCGGTGTGTTGAATATCAAAGACATTGTTTAACACTTGAACCAAGACGATCATTTTGGGTGGCAGAGTTTAATTAGGGAGCCGTTCTTCGTTCCGGAAACCAAAAAAATTGATGATTTACTTCGTGAAATGCAAGGTAACCGCAAACATCTGGCAGTAGTAGTGGATGAGTTCGGCGGCACTTCGGGTATCATTACGCTCGAAGATATCGTCGAAGAAGTTGTAGGGGATATTTCCGACGAATTCGATGTTACAAGTGACAATGGATTCAAAAAACTGGATGACAAAAACTTTTTGTTCGATGGGAAAACGCAATTAGTGGATATAGCCCGGTTCATGGAGATGGATACAGATCCATTTGCAGAGGTGAAAAATGACGCTGAAACTCTGGCTGGGTTAGTGTTAGAAATTGCGGGTAAAATCCCTAAAATTGGAGACGACATCAGATATGCCGGTTACAAGTTCAATATTATATCAGTTATAAATAATCGAGTCGAAAAAGTGAAAGTGACCAATGAATCATAGCGTGTTTATTGCCATAAAAAAAACTACTAGTCTTTATGCGCTCATCTTTCTCTTTTTATATCGCTATTACCTTCTTCACTCTTCTTAGCCTTAGTTCATGTCAGGAAGATTATGCGCCAAAACCAAAAGCTTATCCCCGCGTAATTTTTCCAGAAAGGAAATATGAGCTTTTCGATCCTGTAGGTTGTCCGTTTCAGTTTGAAAAGCCCGTATATGCACAAGTAACGCGCGATTCTATTTTCTTCGGTGAGAAACTATCAAACGACCAATGTTGGTTTAATGTTGTTTTTCCGAGTTTCAATGGAACCATTAATCTCACCTATAAAGAAATAATGGACACGATACCGCTAGGGAAGTTGATTGAAGATGCGCATAAACTAGCCTACAAACACACCAGAAAGGCAAATTATATTGATGAAATCAGAGTGGAAAACCCTTATAACGTCCGGGGTATATTATACGATGTGGGCGGAGACGCAGCCAGCAATGTTCAATTCTATCTGACAGACAGTTCCAAGCATTTCATTCGGGGTGCTCTTTATTTTTACAACACGCCCAATAGCGACAGCATGGCACCGGTGTTGGATTTTGTGAAGGAGGATATGAGAATGATGCTGAAAACCTTCCGGTGGAAATGAATTACGAAGGCTTAACGCTTTGAGTTTCTCCAAATTCATTAGGTTTGCACATGGCAAGCAAAAACTCTTTTCCCGAAAAATTTTCTAATGAAGGAATCACCTTCGACGATGTATTGCTCGTTCCGGCATATAGCGAAATTCTTCCACGAGATGTGGATACCCGCTCTCGTTTAACCAGAAATATTGAAGTAAACGTACCCTTGGCTTCTGCCGCTATGGATACCGTAACGGAATCAGCTTTGGCGATAGCCATTGCGCGCGAAGGTGGTATTGGTATTCTTCATAAAAACATGAGTATTGAAAAGCAGGCTGAAATGGTGCGCAAGGTAAAACGCGCCGATTCAGGAATGATTATGGATCCCATCACGATGAGTGAAGAAGGCACGGTGGCACAGGCTTTTCGGATTATGAGTGAAAATAAAATCGGTGGCATTCCTATTATAAATAATAATGGGAAACTGATTGGTATTCTGACTAACCGGGATCTTCGTTTTGAGAAAAACATGAAACGGAAAGTAACAGACATCATGACCGTAGAGCATCTCATTACCGCACCCAAAGGAACGGATCTGAAACAAGCAGAGAAAATTTTGGAGCGATATAAAATTGAGAAATTACCGGTAGTAGATAAAGGAGGAAAATTGGTTGGACTGATTACTTACAAGGATATTTTAAAGGTCAAGAACCATCCAAATTCATCGAAAGATAAGTTTGGAAGATTGCTGTGTGGTGCTGCCGTCGGTGTAACAGATGATATGTTGCTAAGAATAGAAGCCCTTGCGGCGGTTAGTGTAGATGTAGTTTGCATTGATACGGCTCATGGACATTCGCGAGGTGTTCTACTTGCGGTGAAAAAAGCAAAGCAGACCTTTAAACACATTGATATTGTTGGTGGAAATATTGCTACTGAAGAAGCTGCCAAAGCATTGATTGATGCAGGAGTAGATGGCGTGAAAGTGGGCGTAGGCCCGGGCTCAATCTGCACTACGCGCATTGTAGCCGGTGTAGGGGTGCCTCAACTTTCTGCTATTCACAATGCGGCGAAAGCGGCGAAGAAAAGTGGTGTACCCATCATTGCTGATGGAGGCATTCGTTATACAGGCGATATTGTTAAAGCGATTGCTGCCGGTGCAGATACGGTTATGGCCGGTGGTATCTTTGCGGGTACGGACGAAAGCCCGGGTGAAACGATTATTTATGAAGGAAGGAAGTTTAAATCTTATCGCGGCATGGGGTCGGTAGAGGCGATGCAAGAAGGAAGCAAAGACCGCTACTTTCAAGATGTGGAGGACGATATTAAAAAGTTAGTGCCCGAAGGAATTGTGGGGCGGGTTCCTTTTAAAGGGAGTGTGCAAGAAGTGATGTATCAGTACATCGGAGGTTTGCGTGCCGGTATGGGTTATTGTGGTGCGAAGAATATCAAGGCCTTACAACTGGCAAAATTTGTACGCATCACAAATGCAGGTATGCAAGAAAGCCATCCACACGATGTGATGATTACAAAAGAGAGTCCAAATTATTCAAGAAAATAATCCATTTATCGTGCAAGAAATTTTTGATAAAGCCAATGCTGTATTAAAGAAAATAAAAAGCGCCACTCCCGGTAATGCGGAAGAGTTGGAGCAGTTTCGTATTAAATATCTCGGAACGAAAAGTGTATTGAAAGATTTGTTCGGGGCGATGGCTCAACTGCCGGGGGAACGCAAGAAAGAGTATGGACAGTTGATGAATACGCTGAAGGCGACTGCTGAAAGCAAATTTGAAGAACTGAAATTATCAACCGGAAGTGAAAAATCTTTGTCAGCGGAGATTCCCGACCTGACTGCTCCCGGTTATGATATTCCTCTTGGTACGCGCCATCCCTTGAGTATTATCAAAAACAAGATGATTGATATTTTTTCGCGCATCGGCTTTGTGGTGGCGGAAGGGCCGGAGATTGAAGATGACTGGCACAACTTCACCGCGCTGAACACGCCTCCCGATCATCCGGCGCGAGATATGCAGGATACTTTTTTTTTGACGGAAGATAAGAACTGGATGTTGCGGACGCATACCTCTTCTGTTCAAATCAGAAAGATGGAAAACGAAAAGCCTCCGATGCGCTATATATTCCCAGGTAGGGTTTATCGCAACGAAACAATTTCTGCAAGGGCGCATTGCACTTTCCATCAGGTGGAGGGATTGTATATTGACCAAGACGTTTCTTTCGCTGACCTGAAACAAACGATGTTCTATTTTGCTCAGGAGATGTTTGGAAGGAATGTGGAGATACGTTTTCGCCCCTCTTTTTTTCCGTTTACGGAACCGAGTGCAGAGGTAGATATTTCGTGTTTTGTTTGTGGCGGTTCGGGTTGTCCTGTTTGCAAACATTCGGGCTGGGTGGAGATTGGTGGTTGCGGCATGGTGGACCCTTCGGTGATGGAGAATTGCAAGATTGACCCTAATAAATATTCTGGTTTTGCCTTCGGGATGGGTATTGAGCGCATCACGATGCTGAAATATCAGATCAATGACCTGCGACATTTCTTAGAGAATGATGTTCGTTTTCTGAAGCAGTTTGTGTCGGCGGTGTAGGCGCGCCATTTTCTATCTAAAAAACACCTGAAACGTGTATCTTCGCGACTCAAACAAAAAATAACAATATGGCATTTGATATTGAGATGATAAAGAAGGTGTATGCTGCATTACCTTCAAAAATTGCAGCGGCTCGGAAGGTATTGAACCGCCCGATGACCCTGACGGAGAAAATTCTTTATGCGCATTTGCATGGCGAGCAGAAGTTGGAAGACTTTGGGCGCGGAAAGGCTTATGTGGATTTTGCTCCAGACCGGGTGGCGATGCAGGATGCGACGGCGCAGATGGCTTTGTTGCAGTTTATGCAAGCAGGTCGTCCGCAGGTGGCGGTGCCTTCTACGGTGCATTGCGATCACTTGATCACGGCGAAGAACGGTGCGAAGACGGATTTGCAGCAGGCGATTTCGGGAAATAAAGAGGTGTATGATTTTTTGGCTTCGGTATCGAATAAGTATGGCATTGGTTTTTGGAAGCCGGGTGCGGGAATTATTCACCAGGTGATTATTGAAAATTATGCTTTCCCCGGAGGGCTGATGATTGGAACAGATTCTCATACGGTGAATGCCGGTGGTTTGGGAATGATTGCCATTGGTGTGGGTGGCGCAGATGCTTGCGACGTGATGGCGGGTTTGGCTTGGGAGTTGAAACAACCGAAACTGATTGGTGTGAAGTTGACAGGAAAGCTGAATGGCTGGACGGCATCGAAGGATGTGATTAATAAAGTGGCGGGAATTTTGACCGTGAAAGGCGGAACCGGTGCCATTGTTGAATATTTTGGTGAAGGAGCTTTGTCGCTGAGTTGTACCGGTAAGGGTACGATTTGCAATATGGGTGCTGAAATAGGTGCTACGACTTCGACCTTTGGATATGATGAAAGTATGGCTCGCTATCTGCGCGCAACGGATAGAGCCGAGATAGCTGATTTGGCTAATGATATCCGTGAACACTTGACCGGTGACCCGGAGGTGTATGCAAATCCCGAAAAGTATTTTGATCAGGTGATTGAAATCAACCTGAGTGAATTAGAGCCTCACATCAACGGACCTTATACGCCTGATTTGGCATGGCCGCTTTCTAAATTTAAAGACGCGGTGAAAGAAAACGGATGGCCGGAAAGTTGGAAGTTGCTTTGATTGGTTCTTGCACGAACTCATCTTATGAAGATATGGCGCGCGCGGCCTCTGTAGCAAAACAGGCTTTGGCAAAAAATGTAAAAGCAAAATCGGAGTTTACAGTTACGCCCGGTTCGGAACAAATTCGTTTCACGATTGAGCGCGATGGCTTGTTGGATACGTTTGAGGCTATCGGCGGAATGGTGTTGGCCAATGCCTGTGGGCCGTGTATTGGTCAATGGGTGCGTCATCTGGACGACCCGAACAGAAAGAATTCGATTCTGACTTCTTATAACCGAAATTTTGCGAAGCGAAATGACGGCAATCAAAGTACACACGCTTTTGTTGCTTCTCCCGAAATCGTTACGGCTTTTGCTTTGGCAGGTTCTTTGGCGTTTAATCCGCTGACCGATACGTTGACGAATGAAAAAGGGGAGCAGGTAAAATTAGACCCGCCAACGGGTGATGAATTGCCGAAGAACGGCTTTGCAGTAGAAGATGCAGGATTTATTGCTCCGGCAAAAGACGGAAGCAATGTGGAAGTGAAAGTAGCTATTGCTTCGGACCGTCTGCAACTGTTGGCTCCATTCACAGCTTGGGAAGGAACAGATTTGAAAGGATTGAAACTACTGATTAAAGCCAAAGGGAAATGTACTACCGATCATATTTCGATGGCAGGCCCTTGGTTGAAATATCGCGGGCATCTGGATAACATCTCCAACAACATGCTGATTGGAGCAGAGAATTTCTTTAATGGGAAAGCTAATACGGTTAAGAATCAACTGACCGGACAATACGGAGAAGTGCCTGCAGTTCAGCGTGCTTATAAAGCGGCAGGTATTGGTTCGATTGTAGTGGGGGATGAAAATTATGGTGAAGGGTCATCGCGCGAACACGCGGCGATGGAGCCACGGTTCTTAGGCGTTCGTGCTATTCTGGTTAAATCATTTGCGCGGATACACGAAACAAATTTGAAGAAGCAAGGAATGTTGGCGCTCACCTTTGTGAACAAGGATGATTACAACAAGATTCAGGAAGATGATGAGTTGGATATTCTCGGACTCACTTCTTTCACTCCCGGAAAAAATCTTTCTATTCAGCTAACGCATAAAGACGGAAACAAAGAAACGTTTGAAGTAGCGCAAACCTACAATGCGCCACAGATAGAGTGGTTCAAAGCCGGTGGCGCTTTGAATATCATCCGCAAGCAAGTGGCGGGATAAATAGACAATCACAAAAAATGATGCGAAACGCGGGGAAATCTCCCTGCACTTTTCTTTTATTTTCCCGCCGTGAAAAAATGGATAGTCATCCTGACGATGTCGGCAGCAATTACAGTAGCCATAGGCTACTGTTTCAGGCCTGGAGAAGAATCAAAACATTATAATGCCTCTGTTCCTCTTTCATTACGACCGGATAGGCACGCTGAACTTCTTTATCATCGCCTTGACACTTTTTTTACCAACCGGAGTATCCAAAACGGGTTTAGCGGCAGTGTACTGATTTCGATGAAGGGGAAACCGGTCTATGAAAAATGTTTCGGCTGGTGTGATTATCGGAATAAGGATTTAATGCATGACACCGCCGCCTTTCAATTAGCCTCTGTTTCAAAAAACTTTACTGCCACTGCCCTTCTCTGGTGTATTGAGCGCAATTTGTTGTCGGTGGACGATTCCCTTCAAAAGTTTTTTCCCGAACTGCCTTATAAAGGTATCACGGTGCAACAAATGCTTTGCCACCGTTCGGGCTTGCCCAACTATCTTTATTTTTGCTCCGGGAAATGTAACCGCGGAACCTACCTGACTAATGCAGATGTCATCCGCATTATGGCTAAAGAAAAGCCGGGAGCCTACGCGCAACCCAATAAGAAATTTGAATACTGCAACACGAATTATCTGTTACTGGCTTCTATTGTAGAAAAGGTGAGCGGCAAGAGATTTCATGACTTTATGAAAGAGACATTTTTCAATCCTCTGGGAATGAACCACAGTTTTATCTATGATTTTAAGGACAGTGCAGACCGCAAAACCGCCATCAGTTACAATACACGATGGCAGATTCAACCGGATGACTGCTTTGACGGGGTTGTAGGCGACAAAGGCGTTTATTCCACCGTCGAGGATATGTTCAAGTGGGATATGGCTTTTTATGAGGGCAAGTTATTGTCGCAACAAATGTTGAAGGAGGCTTATGCGCCACGAAGTTTCGAGCATCCGGGCAATCGCAACTATGGGTATGGATGGCGCCTGATGAAAAAAATGGATGGAGAATATCTGGTTTATCACAATGGCTGGTGGCATGGCAACAACACCGTTTTTTGCCGCAACATTCAGGACACTACTTCTATCATTATTCTATCAAACAAGTTCAATCGCTACGTTTATAATGTTCGCCCAATATGGGAAATCTTGTATGGAGCCGTGGATGATACCGCGTCATTCGGTGAGGAGTGAGGCTATTCTAACCTTGTTAATATTTCTTCGCTCTTAATTTATAAGGCTTCTCATATTCGCACATTCAGTTTTTTATGAACCCGATCCTCATCGCCGCCATTGTTTTTTCTGTCCTGTATTTTCTATTGATAGGCTACTTTTTGGTGGGCTGGCTAAGATTAAAGTCGGCTAAAGATGATGCACAAATGCCGGATGAGTCACTTCCATTTGTCAGCATCGTGCTTCCTGTCAGAAATGAATCGGAATATATTGCTGAAAGCATTCAATCCATCTTAAATCAGAATTACCCACAAAATCTTTTTGAAATAATTGTGGTGGATGATTATTCCACCGACCCTACTTTGCGGCTTGCCAGAGAGTTTGAAAAACCAAACGTACTGATATTTGATTTACAGCAATACCTAGGCAATCCGGGCGAATATACGGCGAACAAGAAAAAGGCTATCTCCCTAGGAATTAAAAATGCCAAAGGGGAAGTGATTATTACGACGGATGGCGATTGTATGCGCGGTGAAAACTGGTTGTGCTCAATGGTTGGATATTATTTGGCACATTCCTTCAAACTTGTGACGGGGCCAGTGATGGTCAAACCCGCTCGGACTCCATTTGCCTGCTTTCAGCAATTGGATGTGATAACGCTGTTAGGGATTACCGGAGGATCTATCCGCAACAAAGCACCGCTGATGTGCAACGGCTCTAACCTCCTGTATGCCAAACAAACTTTTTTAGACATAGAAGGATTTAAAGGAAACAATGAGTGCCGACCGTGACGATATTTTTCTGATGCAGAAGATACAGAAAAAATATCCGGCATCTATTGGCTTTGTGAAAGACTATAAGGCTACGGTATTTACTCATGCAGAGAAAAGTATCGGTCGGTTTATTTCTCAACGGGTTCGATGGGCATCCAAATCGAAAAGTCACGGAACATTTTTTACCAAATTGGTCATGCTGTTTGTGTATGTTTTTCATCTATTCCTGATTGGCGCCGGTTTCGTATTGCTCCGTCCCGATAAATGGAATTGGCTCCCGCTGGCTGTTATGGGCGGAAGCAAGGTGTTCGTTGATTTGCTTTTCTGCATACCACTCACTCATTTTTTTCGCAAGAAAGTATTGTTGCTACTTTTACCCTTTATCGAAATGTTTCATGTTTTATACATCACGTTCATTGGTTTGGCGGGGCTTACTGGCAGATACCGATGGAAAGACCGCTTAATAAAATAGGGTGGCAGATTCTATCTCCAGCGTCTCACTGAATGCCAAAGCTTGGCGGCGATTGAAAAGAAATTGGAGCGCCATGTTCGGGCTTTTTGTTATCACGCTTTCCATCATCCTCGCTTTCTTGGTCTATGTGGTTTCGCCAGACAGCTCCCCATCGGGCAATGAGCAGATTCTTCAACTGGCTACTCATCCACCGGGCTTTTCTATCCAAATTTTGAAAAAGAAAAAAACTAGAGCTTTGTCGGGCGGCTTCGCCTCGGGATTGGTCAACGGCTTTGAACCGGATTATTTGCCCATTCCTATCACGGCATTCCATCTTGAAAAAGACTCTCTTCAATTTACCGAATACAGGGGAAAATCCTTCCGTGCAGAAGTTCGGAAGTTATCTTACGCAGATATTCTGGGAGAAGAGGCGAAGGACAAGACCTCGGCTGAAAGACAAGACTTAGTCGAGAAACAGCAGATTGAATGGCGAACGTTTTGGCTCGGCACCGATAAATTTGGCCGCGACATTCTTTCCCGTTTGATTATCGGAGTGCGTGTTTCGCTTTCGGTGGGTTTGATTTCCGTTTTCATCTCACTCTTCATCGGGGTTGTGTTAGGAGCCTGGGCCGGCTATTTCAAAGGGTGGGCAGATGATGTTATTATGTGGCTCATCAATGTTTTCTGGAGCATACCCACTTTACTTTTAGCGATGGGGCTATACATCAGCGCCGGTAGTTTGGTAGAAAATAAGCTCGTGATGATATTCATTGCCGTTGGTTTTACAATGTGGGTAGAAACGGCGCGAATTGTTCGGGGGCAGTTTCTATCTATCCGCGAACTGGAGTATGTAACCGCTGCCCGAAGTTTGGGCTTTGGCGACAGCCGGATTATTTTCAAACATATTCTCCCAAACATTACCGGACCGATTATTGTAGTGGCTTGCGCCAACTTCGCCAGTGCTATTCTGGTAGAAAGCGGCTTGAGCTACATCGGCCTCGGCATCCAGCCTCCTGCACCCAGTTGGGGCAGTATGCTCAATGAATACAAAGATTTTATTGATACCGACAAAGCCTATCTGGCGCTCTTTCCCGGTGCGGCAATCATGCTGATGGTGCTCGCTTTTAACCTCTTAGGTAATGGATTGAGAGATGCCTTGGATGTGAAGGGCAAGATGGGGTGATTTCATCCTCCGATACGGCTTGATGAACAGGCCCAGGTAAATAGCTATAACATATCGTTTTCCCTCTATTTCTATGTTAATTTGTTGAAATCTCAAAAATTTCCAGACTCATTCTGTCGTGGAAATAGGCAAAACCGCAACAGAAATAGGGAGGTTCGTGACGAAATTAGGGAAGTCTGTCACAAGATTATGGAAGCTCGTTAAAGAAATAGGGAAGTGCGCGACGGAAATACCTAAGTCCGTCACAAAAATAGGGAAGTCCATCACGGAAATAGGGAAGTCTGCGACGGAAATAGCTATTTCTGTGGTGGGAATAGGCAAATCTGCGAGAGAAATAGGCAAGTCTGCCACAAAAATAGTCAGGATAACAGCGGGGATAATCAACCTTGCTACAAGAAGAAGAGAGGCTGGGGCAAAAATGCTAAACGAAGTTGGGGGATGAAATCGCCCCATCTTGCCCTTCACATTCAGAGCATCTCACAATTCCTGACCCAATGGATTAAAAGGGCACGCCATAGATAGGATAGCCGTATTGGGAAAAAGAGTTATCCGGGATATTTTAATTGCAAAGAAAGGAGTAAGGCTGGGTCAAAGATTTGAGATAGCTATTTATAGTATTTAGCTCTTCTTTCATCTCCTGCATTTTTTGCGATGACTCGAACTTGATAGAAGGAATGAGCTGTTTGTAATACTCAATTCCATGTAATAGATTAGCATGAAATGTTTTTAAATGCCGTGTTTGATTGACGTGTGCCGTCTCTGTATATTTCTTCATTTCATTCTCGAGGTAAGTGACATACAGACGGAGTTCATTGACGAACATGTGCGAGCGTTTCAATGGATTCAACAAATTGATACGACCATAGATATGGTCCACCATCTGCTTGAGCGTACGCACCTCTGAGAAATAGGCCAGATTGGGCCCCGGGCAAATAGTCACTGCCTTGAGTTGATGGGATAGAGGCATGTGGCTTTTTATCAAGGCTGCGGTGCCCAGTCCTTCACACAGGCAGTCTTTTTCTACGATGGCATTGAACTCGACGGTATAGGCTTCGACATCGAGGTTTTTTTCCTTCAATTGATTGATCTTGAGATTCTGATATTCCCGCGAAGCGGTGCAAATAGGCTCGGTAGTGAATTCTGTATTAGACGAGAGCATCTTCTTGTAACAAGGGCTGCCCGGCCTTCCTTTTGCTATCCGTTCTAAACGTTGTTTCTCGGACGAACTTTTTCTGAAATTATTAAAAGGGATACCTAATGGGGAAGCATAGCTGAGGTAATAATCATCCTGCTCTGCGGTGGCGAGTTGTTGAAGGGTTTCTTCATCCACATTGGTTGCCTCGGGCACTAAAAGAAAAGGGCTGCCCCATCCGGTGCTGTCGGCTTGATAATAACTCTGTAAGAACTGGTTTTCAAGAGAGGTGCCTATACCCCCCTGAACGGTGATTTTTATTTCTGGGCGGGTGATGTAGGTAGGCTTGGCTTTGGCTTGGAGGGCAGATTCGCAAAGGCGGAATAGCTCTTCAGTCAAAGTTTCTTTATTTTTTTTGAATTCTTCCATGATAGGACCTAATAGCAAACCGTCGGTCGCGAAGGCATGTCCACCACAGTTAAGCCCGGATTCAATCCTGAACTCAGAAACCCAAAGACCTTTCTTTGCGAAAATCTTTCCCTGAGTAATAGCCGAACGATAGTCGCTGACTTTCAGAATAATCTTCTTTTTCAAATAGCCTTGTTCATCCGGGTAGAAGTCGGAGAAGTTTTCGATATAACCGTATAAACGCGGGTTATAACCGGCTGAAAATATGATGGACGAATCTAGGGTGCTGTTGGCGTAGCCGCGAAATGCAGTAAGGGCATCAGAAAATTCTTTGGGCAGGGGGGTGCCGTCTTTTGCCATATTGGTTCGGTCCACCTTAGACATAATATTAACGTCAATGGAACCGGCTACTATTTTTCCGCGAAGCACTTCTTGCAGCGCCATTTTCTCCTGACCCATAGGAAGTTGCAACATGTCGTTATAGGTCTGTTTTAACGGAGAGGTATCGGGCAGTAATTCAAAATATTTGGCCAGACTGTTTCCTGCTTCAAAAGGTAGGGAACGCAACTTCTCTGTTTGTTGGTTCACCAGGTGGTTCACCAAATCTAAGTAAGCTGTAATCCGCTTAGCTCGCGAGTCATCCTCCTTTGCCAAAATAGGAACAAATGTCTCTCCGGATTGTCCACTATGGAATTCGCGCATTTTCTCTACCAGTTCGTCATCCATAACAGAGATAACTGAGGAAATACCAAACCGCGCCACTTTAAGCGGAGTATCAATCGTAAACGCTAACCCCATGACGGGAATATGAAAGTGATGTATGGAAGTATTATTCATCGGTTTATCTATATTAGTATAAGAGCCAAACTTAGGTGGATAAATAATTTGGCGGGCAAAGGTCACCTAATCGTGCCAGACGAGATATGATTTTGGTCAGTTTGTTGTTTTTTTAATAAAATAGGTGTTAAAGGGTAACGGCCATATTCAATTCGTCTTTGTCAATTCATCCAACCGTTGAAATTTGGCTGTGAAATGGCGCAGGAAAGGCGGTTCATAAGTAAATTTTAAACCGGTGGACCGGGATTTGTCCTCTATCACGTCATCAAAAACATCCAATACATAATCTATGTGGCTTTGTGTATAAACGCGTCGCGGAATAGCCAAGCGCACTAGTTCACTATTCGGAGCTATGTGATTCCCGGCTTCATCATATTTGCCAAACATGACTGATCCCACTTCTACGCAGCGGATGCCCCCATGCATATATAAATCGCAAACAAGGGCTTGTCCCGGAAATTGGTGTACCGGAATATGCGGGTAGAATTTCTTTGCATCAATATAAATTGCATGGCCTCCATAAGGGCGAATGACGGGAACACCTTTCTCGTGCAAATGCTTGCCCAGATATTCGGTGCTTTTGATTCGATAATGTAGGTAGTCCGCATCAAACACTTCTTCCAATCCAACCGCCATAGCTTCCATGTCTCGACCGGATAGGCCGCCATAAGTGGCAAAGCCTTCAGAGATAATGAGCAAATTGGTGCAACGTTCGGCCAGCTTTGAATCTTTTAAGGTCAGGAGGCCGCCCATGTTGACCAACCCATCCTTTTTGGCACTCATAATAAAGGCATCTGCCAATCCGAGCATTTTCTGCGCAATCTCTTTATAGGTTTGGTTTTCGTAACCGGCTTCGCGATGCTTCACGAAGTAGCTGTTTTCTGCAATGCGGCAGCCGTCAATGACAAAAAGAATCCCAAATTCATCACAGAGAGATTTCACTTCTCTTGCATTCTGCATGCTTACAGGCTGGCCACCCGCCGAATTGTTGGTGACGGTCAGGATAATAGCGCCAATATTTTCTTTGCCCGACTGCAAGATTATTTCTCTCGCCTGCTCGATGTCTAAATTTCCTTTGAAAGGAAGTTCGGGATGTAAGCCCTGAGATTCATCTGCGATGCAGTCAATAGCCTGAGCACCGGTAAATTCAATATTAGCCCGGGTGGTATCAAAATGCGTATTGCTGATAAATACTTTGTCCTTACCTCCCAATATCCCATATAAAATACGCTCGGCTGCACGACCTTGGTGAGTAGGTAAAATATAAGGCATGCCGGTCAGTTCTTTGACTACTTTTTCCAACTCCACCCAACTGTGCGCCCCAGCATAGCTTTCATCTCCCCTCATCATGGCCGACCACTGATGGTCGCTCATGGCGGAGGTGCCGCTGTCGGTGAGCAAATCAATATAGACATCTTCGCTTCGAATCAGAAACGGATTGTAACCGGCATTTTTCAAAACCCCCAATCGGTATTCAGGAGTAGTCATCCGCAAAGGCTCTATCATCTTTATTTTAAAAGGCTCGGCAAGAGTTCTTTGCTTTTTCATACTTATAGGGTTGGTGACGTATTATTATTTTAGTTTTTCAAATTTCGCCTGAAAGAATCGAAGATATTTAGGCTCGTAGGTCATCTTGAGTCCTTTGATTTTATTTCTCTGTTGATAGACCGAATAGGCCGACTCTGCAATCACGTCCATGTGCGCCTGAGTGTACACACGCCGTGGAAGCGTAAACCGCACTAACTCTAGCTCCGGATTATAGTTTTTGCCGTCTGCTTTTCTACCCGCCGAAACAATTCCACGCTCCATCGTTCTCACGCCAGAGTCCAAATATATTTCAGCCGCGAGGGTTTGTGCCGGAAATTGTTCCTGTTTCAAATGTGGCAAGAATTTTTTTGCATCCACAAATATGCCGTGTCCGCCGATGGGTTTCACAATAGGAATTCCATATTCTATCATTTTTGCTCCGAGATATTCAACTTGCCCTACTCGAGCGCGGATATGATTGTCTGACAAACTTTCTTCGATTCCAATGGACATGGCCTCCATGTCTCTCCCTGCTAAACCACCATACGTATGAAGTCCTTCATAAACCACTACCAGGTTTCTCGCTTCCTCAAATGTTTCCCAATCGTTAATCGCAAGAAAGCCCCCGATGTTTACCAGAGCATCTTTCTTGGCGCTCATAGTAGCACCATCGGTGTAAGAACATATTTCTTTTACAATCGCTCGGATGGACTTGTTGGCATATCCTTTCTCTCTCTGTTGAATGAAGTAGGCGTTTTCCGCTACCCGCGTCATGTCCTGAATGATTTTGATTTTATGAATTTTGGTAAAAGCGCGCAATTCTTTCAAGTTCTTCATGCTGATGGGCTGTCCACCGGCAAGATTTACGTTGGTAGCAACCGAAATATATGGGATGCGTTTTGCTCCATATTTTTTAACAACGGTCTCCAGTTTATTCAAATCAACATTCCCTTTAAAGGGATGTTCGTTCACCGGATCATGTGCTTCATCAATAATGACATCAACAAAAGTACCTCCCGCCAACTCCTGATGCAAACGGGTGGTAGTGAAATACATATTGCCGGGGATAATGTCGCCTTTCTTAATCAACACTTTAGACAGAATGTTTTCGGCGCCTCTTCCCTGGTGCGTGGGGATGATGTATTTGTACCCGTAGGCGTTTTGAATTGTTTTCTCCAGTTTATAAAAATTTCTACTTCCGGCGTATGATTCATCTCCCATCATCATGCCCGCCCATTGATGATCGCTCATAGCTGATGTGCCGCTATCGGTCAGCAGATCAATGTAAACATCTTGTGACTTTAAGAGAAAGGTATTATAGCCCGCTTCTTTGATCGCTTTGGCTCGTTGAGCTCGGGTGGTCATTTTAAGAAGCTCTACCATTTTCATTTTATATGGCTCGGCCCATGAACGCTTCGTGATACTTTTTTGTTTTTCCATTTATTGAATACTTGGTTTATAAATACTGATGAATAAAATTTACACAATACATTCTGTCCGCTTCGGCGCCTCCTCCATCAGAGTATGAGTCAGACAGGGGTTTTTATCCGGATAATCGCTTCGATAGTGGCATCCCCGACTTTCTTTTCGCAGGATGGCCGATTGAACAATCAGGAGAGAGGTTTCAATCATGTTGCTCAATTCCATGAAATCTTTAGAGAGGCCATCTTCTTTCGTGTCTTCGGCCATGCCAATCTTTAGTTTATTCAATTCCTCTAAGCAGTTATTCAGTGACGTTCCTTCCCGAATAATTCCGGCATCAGTCCACATCAAATTTTGTAAGCGCTTCTTCTTTGAACTCAATTTGTTGGGTTCATCATAAGGTTTCTGATGGACTAATTTTAAATCAATTTCCGGTTGCTTTATTGTCGGAAGAAATTTAGCCGTATCCAAGGCAGCCTCTTCCGCAAATACCAGCCCTTCGAGCAACGAATTGCTTGCCAAACGGTTGGCCCCGTGAACCCCTGTGCAGGAGCATTCGCCACAGGCATACAGATTCTTTGCAGATGTTCTTCCGCTCAGATCCGTTTGAATACCTCCGCAAAAATAATGTGCTGCGGGAGCCACCGGAATCATATCTTTTGAAAGGTCAAGGCCTTCTTTGACGCATCGGGCATAAATATTTGGGAAATGAATCTTCAGTTCGCTCTGGTTCAGATTTCTCAGGTCGAGAAAAACAGAGGAATCTGATGTCTGACTCATTTCGCTAATAATAGCTCTTGAAACAATATCCCGTGGCGCCAGCGATTTCATCGGATGATATTTTTCCATGAACGTCCTCCCGTCCCGCAGTTTCAATTCGGCTCCAAAGCCCCGGAGCGCTTCCGTAATTAGAAAGGCCTCTGAATCTTTTCCATAAAATATCGTAGGATGAAATTGAACAAACTCCATATCCTTAATCAGCACTCCGGCTCGATAAGCCATCGCAAAACCGTCGCCGGTAGCCAGTGGCGGATTTGAATTATGCAAATAAACCTGAGCCCCTCCCCCGGTAGCTAGCATCGTTATTTTAGAAGAGATATTAAAGGTGCAGTTCTTTGAAATATCTAAAACATTGATTCCTTGAACTACCTGATCATTAATGATAAGATTCGTGGCAAAATGATGTTCCAGAATCGTTATGTTAGGATGGTTTCGGACAATTTTCACCAACGAGTTCTCCACCTCCTTACCGGTGGCATCATTGCTGTGTACCACTCTTGAATGACTGTGCCCTCCCTCGCGGTGCAGATCAAAGGTGCCTTCACTTGTTTTGTTGAATTTTACATTTAGCTGTTCGAGTTCAAGGATACTATTCCGTGCATTTTTTGCTAATAGAGTTACTGCCGCAAGGTCGCAAAGTCCGTCACCTGCACAGCGTATGGCATAAAATAGCCCGGCAATCCCGCTGCCGACAATGGCAATGTCAAATTTTGGTAAGGTCATACAAAATCAAGCATCCGTTTAATAGGGGTATATGCTTTCTCCATCACATCATCCGGCAGAATGATTTCATAATTTGCTTGATCGGGAGTTCCAATAGCTTTCAACGCTTGTAAGGTATTAGTCAGAGAAATCTTCTTCATATACGGACATTTAATGCAGGGCGTGATAAATTCTTTATCCGGATACATCCCTTTTAAAGTAGCGCCTAAATCACATTCAGAGGCCAATATGAATTGTTTTGCATGGCTCTCGCCCACATATCGCAAGATGTCGTTGGTGCTGCCCAATACACCTTTCGTTTGATGAAAAGAAGTGTCCACCGTTTCTTTGGGCACCTCCCAATGCATCAACACCTCCGCTTCGGGATGGCTCAACTTCATGCCCTCCATCGAAAGACCGGTAAACTGTTCATGGACTTCACAGGTGCCATGCCAAAGAATTAATTCCTTTCCTGTTTCCTCCTCAATTCTTTGACGAAGATTTTGCCCCATATAGACATCCGGCACAAAGATCAGTCGCTGCGCATCAAACGATTTAGCTATAGCAAGGGCGTTTCGCGAAGTGCAACAGATATCACACTCGGCTTTGGTTTCTGCATAGGTATTGACATACGCTATCACCGGAACGCCCGGGTAAGTTTTCTTTAATTCGAGAATATCATTTGCGGTAATACTCGATGCGAGCGAGCAGCCTGCTTCTTGGTTGGGGAGGAGGACATGCTTTTTGCCGTTCAATATCTTTGCGGTCTCGGCCATAAATTTCACCCCACAAAAAATAATATTCTCCGCTTGCATTATACCACCATCTTTCTCTAAGACTTGAAGTTCGGGCGACATATAGTAGTGCGCCAACACTACTGCATTTTTAATGCGTTTCAGCTTACGTATTTCCGAGACCATATTTTCGATCTCCGTATTTTTCATCAAACCCATGGATGTTACTAATAAGAGGGTCCAAATATATTTTATCCGAGGCAGGACGGAAGTAACCTAAGATAGCCGATTCCATGACATTTATCATACCCCTATTCTGATTCTTATCATTCGTTTGCCCGCTAAAATCAATACCAAAAATTCATCAAAAATCAAAAAGAAAATATGAGCCAACTCAAAAAGAAAAACATCAATGATCTGCCGGTCAAAGATCGCCCTACCCGGTTTTCAGTAGCCTGCAATTTTGACCCCGAACTGATTGATAAAATCGCCCCCTATCCTGTATATGAGGTGTATGGCAAATTGCCTTCAGATTACTTTGGCGGTGGAAGGCCCTCCTTTTATCTGCCGAATGTGGATAGGCAGGAAATGAAAAGATATGTGGACCATACCCACAGCAAGGGGATAGAATTCAATTACTTGTTGAATTCATCCAGTATGGATAATATTGAATTCACTACAGAGGGGCAAAGAGAATTGCGCAAACTGTTAGACTGGCTGACAGAGGTGGGGGTGGATAGCATCACGGTGTCAAACCTTTTCTTCCTACGGGCTATCAAGCAGAACTATCCTCATTTCCGGGTGCGGATTTCGGCACACCGCGAAACAGACAATGCACGCAAAGTAAGATTCTGGGAAGATAATGGAGCCGACTGTGTGGTCATCTCTGAAACCACGATACATCGGGAGATGAAAATCCTTCGCTCCATGCGCGAAGCGGTCAATATTGATTTATCGTTGATTGTAAACAACTGGTGTCGTCAAGATTGCGCCATTGCTTCCAACCATGCGGTGTTGCTGTCTAATGCATCCAGAAACAAAGGCAACAAATTTCCGCTGGATTATTGTTCTATCTATTGCAATGCCTATCGCTTAGAAGAACCGGTGAACTATATCCGCGCCAACTGGATTCGCCCGGAAGACCTTCATTACTATACAGAAATGGGTTATACCAATTTCAAAATTGTAGAACGGAACACGCCTACCGAATTGCTCGCAATGCGGGTGCGGGCTTATGATAAGCAACACTATGACGGCAACTTGCTTGACTTGGTACAAAACTATGCCTATCCGGCTTCCGTATTCAAATCCAAACATGAGAAGGATAGTTTTTCTGTCAAGCGTATGATGAAGCACTTCCTGAAACCAGGGCAAGTAAACCTGCTTCGCTTTCCACAAATCGTAGATTATGGAAAGAAAACTTCGATGGTTTATCCGCGTCAAGACGACAATCCGGTTTACATTAACAACCGTGGTTTAGATGGATTTATGAAGCGTTTTGAAACGCTGGGTTGCGAAGAAATAGACTGCGAAGCATGTCGCTATTGTCACCAGTGGGCCGAAAAAACAGTTCATATAGATGCGGAATGGAGAGGAGCGATGACTGAGAAATATGATACCTTATTAAACGATCTTCACTCAGGCTCTCTTTGGGAATCTTACTTCAGCACAATCAAGAGAAAAGTTTTTGGCAAAGAGAAAGCAGGAAATGGCGCAGCGAAGCGCTCTTTAGGCGGTGCCGCTTTACCAAGTATCGTTCAAAGAAAGTATCGGAATAAATCGGTAGCTCCCGTAAATCCTACCTGTGCTAATCCGAAGCCATCGGGTGCAGTAAGTATTGGAAACAAGGGATTGACACCGGAGCAAGCCGTTCCTGAAAATAAATAGATGGCGCGCAGCAATAAAATTCTGTTCAAAAGAAGGAACGGAGGAAAGCCCTTGCTTATTGCCGGTCCATGCAGTGCAGAGTCGGAGGTGCAGATGTTGGAAACAGCAAAGGGCCTCCAATCTTCATCGGTTACTTTGTTTCGCGCAGGAATCTGGAAGCCGCGAACGCGACCGGGAAATTTTGAAGGGGTCGGCCTCAAGGGGCTGCACTGGATGAATGAAGTGCAGAACAAATATGGTCTTCGCGTGGTGACCGAGGTGGCCAATACCGCACACGTAGAAGCCTGTCTGGAATTAGGAATTGATGCGCTTTGGATTGGTGCGCGAACGAGCGCCAACCCCTTTTCGGTGCAGGAAATAGCCAACGCGATTCGTGGAACCGGTATTCCGGTGCTAATAAAAAACCCGGTCAATCCCGACATTGGACTTTGGATAGGAGCGATAGAAAGAATTTTGTCTGCCGGCAGCACGGATATTGCCGTCGTCCATCGTGGGTTTTCGTCGCACACAAAAGGTAAGTTTCGCAACGCTCCATTATGGGAAATTCCGATAGAGATGAAGCGCGTGATGCCCGAAGTTCCAATTCTTTGCGACCCCAGTCATATTTCGGGCAACCGGAAATATCTGGCAGAGGTGTCGCAAAAGGCGATGGATCTGAGTTTTGATGGCTTGATGATTGAAAGTCATATCCACCCCGAAGAAGCGCTGAGCGACTCGGAGCAACAGCTCACTCCAAAAGCAACTAAGTCACTCATCAAAAACTTGGTTTTGCGCAAGACAGTTACCGACAATGTCATTGTGAATAGTGCGCTCAAAGAGTTGCGGAACTACATTGATGAGTTGGATGATGAACTGATGCAGATTGTTAGCCAAAGGATGAGCATAGTGGCGCAGATAGCCGCTTATAAAAAAGAAAACAATCTCTCTATACTTCAAGAAAAGAGATGGGCGCAGATATTGTTTTCAAGACAAAAGCGCGCAGAGGAACTGGGGCTTTCGGCAGAACTGTTTATGAAAATATTTGAGCAGGTGCACCAAGAGTCTATCCTAATCCAAACAGGCATTTTGAACGAGCAGAATACTCATAAAACAATAATGAGTAGCGAAAAGGTATTGTAAAGAAATCTTTCAGGTCTTCGAGGCGTGAAAGGATTTGAATACTACTTTATTAGGAGGTGAAAGCACCGCTTTCTTCCGCTGCTTATCTTCGGCTTTTAGCCTAAAACTATTGACTTACTGCTCCAAAACGCAAATTTTGCGAATCAGCACACTTCTCCAGCGAATCAGTGCTTATCTTCACGCAATCAGCACACATTTAGACAAGAAGTGTGCTGGTTAGGTGAAGATGTGGGCAGCTTTAGACAAGAAGTGTGCTGATCTTGTGAAAAGCTGTGCAGCTTCGCACTAAATGAGTGCTGATTACGGCAAAAGCAGCACAGCTTAGCACGCAATGTGTGCAGCTTCGCTCACGATGTGCGCTGCTTCGCTGAAAAGCATGTTTTGTCGGTCAATTTGGCAGGATTTTGATCGGTCTTGGTCAAATCTTTGACAAATCGGGAAGGTTGACAGGGCTTGGTTTGGAAAGGAGATGGAAATGGGCACCCTTTCAGAATTAGAAGTTTAGGGTATTATTAATTATCACTCAAATGAAAAAACGGGGGCCCGCTTTTTCTACTGGCCTTCGGTTTGAAATAGTGTCCATTATTTATCCAAATCCTTCCACCGATTTTATTTCTGTCAAGTTCGACCTACCAGAAATGGGGAATATTAAGATAAGTATCTATGATATAACTGGGAAATTGGTTTTGTCTAACCCTGATTTATCCTTAACTACCGGTGACCAAAACATTCAAATTGGAACAAGTCAGCTTTCGCCTGCTTCCTATTTTTTGAGAATCACATCTAATAACGAAGTGATTGGTATTGATAGGTTTATGGTTAATTAGGTTTTAGTTTTATAAAAAGCCGACGATTTGGAATTCCAAATCGTCGGCTTTTTTATTTTCTATAATAAAGTGCTCTTCGCCCTTGGCGGGTGTTTGAGTCCTCCATAATAATAAAATGCTGAACTGAACGACACCAACACGCAACAACAGCGCGGCACAAAAAAGACACAATGGAAGATTACCGCGGCTTTTTTTCTGATTATTATTTTGGAAAAAGCCTCGCAAGTACAATCTGTTTATTACCACCCCCGTCCCGCTGATATGGACCGCCCTTGTCACCCGCCGGGGGAGGTGGATTTTTCTGTGAGAGCAGAAAAAGACGGAGGTGGTATCATTGGTTTTGGTGAGAGAAACTATAAAAAAGAGTGCTGAACCCGCGGCAAGTCCGAAGGAATCCTATAGAGGATAAAGCCGACATCATTCTTCTTTGCCGGATGGTTACACCAAACTTTTCATCTTTACTTTCTAAATAGAAAGAGAAGATGAAAGATAAAGACGGGGTGTATTACGGCGAGTATTTGCAGTTGGATAAAATATTGGGGGCGCAGGCACTGGAGAGTGACAAGGAGGGGCGGAAACATGCGCATGATGAGATGTTGTTTATCGTGATTCATCAGAGTTATGAGTTGTGGTTTAAGCAGATTTTGTTTGAGGTGGATTCGGTGGTGGAGGTTTTGTCGCAGCCGAATATTCATGATAACTCACCGGATATGTTTGTGGTGAATCACCGGTTGAAGCGGGTGGTGGTGATTTTGCAGGTGTTGGTGGACAAAATCAATATTCTGGAAACGATGACGCCGCTTGATTTTCTGGATTTCAGGAATATGCTACGACCTGCTTCGGGTTTTCAAAGTGTGCAGTTCAAGGTGCTGGAGGCCCGGCTGGGGTTGAAGATGGAGAACCGGTATGGGAAGGAGTATTACGTGAGTCAGTTGAAGCCGGAGGATGTGGAGATTATCAAAAGCATAGAGGGCAAAAGGACGCTGATTGAGTTGGTGAATGAGTGGCTAGAGCGCGTGCCGTTTTTTGATAAGCCGGAATTTTGGAACGAAGGAATTGGTGAAGACGGGGTTCATCCGTTTTGGAAAAGGTATGCAGAGATTTATTCAGAAAGCTTAGTGCCGGGAGAGAAGCACAATCTGGAAAAATTTAAGGAGGAGGTGCTGGGCACTGTGAAGAAGGAGGGCTGGGCGCTCAGCCCGAGAGCGCGGCGCGGTGCTTTGTTCATTTTGATGTATCGCGATTATCCGCTGTTGCAACTTCCGTTTCAATTGCTGAATGTGTTGTTGGATATTGACGAAGGTATTTCGAACTGGCGCTATCGGCACATACACATGGTTCATCGGATGATTGGTGCGCGAACCGGAACCGGTGGCAGTTCAGGAAAAGAATATCTGCGCGGAGCGATGGAGCGGCATCATATCTTCACCGAGTTTGCAGACTTGACGAGTTTTATGATTGAGCGGAATAAACTGCCGGAGCTTTCTTCGGAGTTGAGAGTACGATTGGGGTTCGAAAGTTAATCCTCACCCCACGGCCCCTCTCTTGACCTCATCCGTCCCGTAGATAAAGGTGGGACACCTTCTCCGAAAGAGAAGGGGAAAGGAAAATATCTGTTTGAGAGGGAAGTGGCTTTGCCACTGGAATTAAGAAATGTCCTTTACCATCATTTGGAGTGTGATGTTTCCATTCCATTCATTTTCTTCAATGTGGTAGGCGATATCAAATGGTCCGCTTTTTACGAGGTTCATTTTCTTCGCTAGGCCAAAACCGATGCCGTCTATCTTTTCGTCGCGACCCATGCGGAGCGAAAATTTGAGATGTTCTTCTTTGACAATTTTGCTCCAGCCGGTGTCTCTCACTCCTCGGGTGATGAAAAGAGGTGTCATATTCTCGGGACCGAAAGGACCCATTTGCTGTAGAACGGAATAGAACTTGGGCGTGATATCTTCTAAAGAAAGTTCGGAATCAATATCTAATTGTGGAATGAGTTGTTCATCCGTAATTCTTCCACCGATCACTTTTTCAAAGCGCTTAGAAAAGGCTTCGACTTTATCGGGCGACATGGTGAGTCCCGCCGCGAATTTGTGCCCTCCGAACTGGAGAAGCAAATCACGACATTCGTAGATGGCTTCATACAAATCAAAATTTTTCACCGAACGCGCCGAACCGGTAACCTTGCCATCGCTTTCGGTGAGCACCACCGTGGGCCGATAATAGGTTTCGGTTAAACGCGAAGCGACAATTCCAATCACCCCTTTGTGCCATTCGGGATGAAAAAGCACGGTGGATTTTCGATTGCACAATATTTCGTCTCCCCCTATCATCTCCAGCGCATGAGCCGTGATGTCTTTATCCAAACCCTTGCGCTCATTGTTCAGCTTGTTGAGTTGGAAGGCGTGAGATTCAGCATCAAAATCAATGTCTTCGGAAATCAGAAGTTTGACCGCATGTTTGGCGTCGTCAATTCGTCCGGCGGCATTGATGCGCGGGCCGAGAATGAACACTACATCTGTGATGGTCATTTCTTTTTTGACGCTAGAAATTTCTAGAAGCTTTCGCAAACCGTTGACGGGATTTGTATTCAACTTCTTTAAGCCATGATAAGCAAGAATGCGGTTCTCACCGGTGATAGGAACAATATCTGAGCCAATGCTGACGCAAACTAAGTCGAGATATTGAAGGTATTTCTCGGGAGGAATACCATTCTGAATACTGAAAGCCTGAATCAGTTTAAAGCCAATGCCGCATCCGCTGAGTTCTTTGTAGGGATAAGTGCAATCGCTTCGCTTTGGATCCAAGACCGCTACCGCTTTCGGAATTTCTTCGCCGGGATTATGGTGGTCGCAGATGATGAAATCAATTCCTTTTGAATGAGCATAGTCCACTTTGTCGTTTGACTTGATGCCACAGTCGAGCGCAATAATCAGAGAGAAATTATTTGCCACAGCAAAATCAATGCCTTTGGTGGAAATGCCGTAACCTTCGGTGTAGCGATTGGGAATATAGTAATCGCGGTTGGGATAAAATTCTTTCAGAAAAGAATAAACCGTAGCGACAGACGTGGTTCCGTCCACATCATAATCGCCATAAATCAATATTTTTTCATTTCGCTCTATCGCCAGTGTGATCCAGTTGATAGCCTTATCCATATCTTTCATCAGAAAGGGATCGTGAAGGTCGCTCAGCTCAGGGCGGAAGAAATATTTGGCTTGCTCGTAGGTTTCGATTCCGCGCTGAACCAGTAGCCTGCAAAGCACCGGATGGATATTCAATGATAAGATAATTCCGGTGTTTTTGGAAAGACTCAGTGAAACATTCAAAATATCCTGAGCCGGATTCGGGTAAACGTTCCAATCATTTAGCTCCTCTATTTCGTTTGAACTATTTACGACTACAGTCTTTTGGACGATACAACCACTTTCACTTCGCACATAAACTGTATAGCTGCCACTGACCGGAATCGAAAAGGTGGCGGTCGGTTGATAATCCACTGCGTTTAAGGAATATTCCAGTTGATAGTTGCCCGCAGTGGCGGTGATAATGATATTGCCGGGATTGGATCCATTGACCGGAACGGTGGTGATCGAAGTAATAGCAATACTATCCGGCATGAACAGAGAAACGTTTTGGGTTTGCAAACAACCGGAATCATCTTTTACCGTAACAGAATAAAAACCCGGACACAAGTTCTGCTTGCTATTGAAGTTGCCGAAACCGGTTCCCCAGTCGTAGGTGTAGTTGCTGCTACCGGTTACCGTCAGCGATATAGATCCGTCGCAGCTATTATTGCAGGAAGGTTGTTGTATTGTTTTTGCTATTAAATAATTGCAGTCACTACAGTTGTATTCATCCAGATTGCGGACCGCTTGGTACAGATTTAGTCGTCCACCGGTACTTGTTTTATTAAACAGATCCGACAATCTGTCAGCGCCTTTAAGCATCATTTGTTTTACAATTAATGCAATTGAATCAGGATAGGTGAGGTAATCATCTATTAACCTCGGACAAGCAGCGGCATACATAGCAGCAATCCCTCCGGCAATGTGTGGTGATGCCATCGAGGTGCCAGTGCGATAACCATAACCATTCGCTGCGTAGGTAGAATAAATGCTGGTGCCCGGAGCACCCATATCAATACTGACTTTTCCATAAGCGGAACCGGGATTTAGATTATCCGTCGCAGTAGTGTTGGTCACCGCTATCATCCATTTGCTTGGACATTCTGTTGGGATGTCATGCACGATGTCCACATCCTGCGGACGGTTGGCGGTGGCGGTTGCACTCAAAATTCCCAGTGAACCCATCGTATCATACAAGGCGCACCAGATGGGAAAATCAAGAGGGCTGCCGTTGTCCACGCCAAAAGAAGAATTCGTAGCTACGATGAAAGCTCCCTTGGCCCCTGCTGTTTGGTTGTATAAATTGCGCATGGCAATTACGTAGTCGTAGGCAGCCACTGCATCGGCTTCGGTCGTTGAAGAACCAGCAACACGCAGAATTTTTACTCCCCAGCAAGTCCCGGCGACACCGATGCTATCATTTCCAATGGCACCGACAATCCCTGCTATGTGCATAGAATGAGGGTCGGTACCACCTTTATTGATTTTGCCGGAATTGTCATAGGCATTCCACCCTTCGTAATCATCAATGAAGCCATTCGCATCATCATCAATTCCGTTGTTCGGTACCTCTTGATAATTTTTGAAGAAATTCAAATCTTCATGATTCAAATCGAAGGTGCCGTCAATAACTGCCACTACAATCGTGTCACCGTTCACCGTTATGTTGTTATGGTTCAGCATCCAGGCTTCTGTGGCGTGAATGTCGGCGCCGAACGTTCCGCCGTTCAGGCCGGTGTTCTGCATGTTCCATTGAAGATTAAAAAAAGAATCGTTCGGAACGAGGGAGCGTTGCTCCACCTTGTGGTTGAACTGTGCTAATTTTACTTTACGGTTAAGTTGTAAAGCAGAGAGAACGGCTTCGGCAGAATTTGATTCTGTTTTCATCAGCCAGATATTCATCTGCTTTGAGATGTTCTTTATCAATTTCAGTTCAGGAACTTCATGCAACAACTCTTTGACTTCCGTATCGGAACGAAGCATAACAATCAACTCATCCTGAATGCGATGGTCCTCCCCTCCCCATTGTGAAAAGGCATCTGTTGAGAATAAAACCAGTAAAAGAAAAATAGCTTGTTTCATATTCTATAGTTAAGACGAATCAATCCGCCTAATAGTTAGTGTTCGTTTGATTTAATCCATTCGCCCGCCATCTGCAACACCTCCTCGCTATCCCACTTTTGTTCGATTCCGGGAACAGCCATCAGGCGATCCAGCAGTTCATTTTGTTTCTCCCCTCTGCGTTTTGCTTCGTTGTAAGACAAATCAGAAAAGGTAACCATCGAATAATGTGTCATAAAGCGATCGCCGAATTTCGCGGCAATCTTTTTTTCAATTTTCGAGCGCAACTGAAAATCTTTTCGACCGCTCAAGTCACGCATTTCGATAAAATTATAGAGTGCCAGGTCGGCAATGGCATCGGCATTTGGTTTCCGTTGTGTTTGAAATTTATTTAGGGTGCTTTCCCATTCTTCACTGGTTTCATTTAATATTTCATCCAGTTCGCTCACATCTTCAAAGCCACAATTCATTCCCTGTCCATAGAAGGGCACCACTGCATGGGCCGCGTCGCCTATCAGGCAGGTATTTTTGTAGTTCCAAGGAAAGCACTTCACGGTGACCAGCGAAGAAGTAGGGTTTTCAAAAAAATCTTTTTTCAATTCAGGCATCAGCGGAACGGCGTCTGCAAAGTTTCTGCTAAAATATTCCTCCACATCCTTTTCTGTGCGAATAGTATCAAAAGAGTTTTCGCCTTTGAATGGAGCAAAAAGTGTTACCGTAAAGCTGCCGTCCAGATTAGGCAAGGCAATCATCATAAAACTTTCACGCGGCCAGATATGAAGCGCGTTTTTTTCAATCAAATGAGCGCCGTCCTTTCCGGCAGGGATTTCTAATTCCTTATACCCATACTCTTCATGCTGCTGCGACAAGTTGAAGTTAGGTGTCTTCTGCATTTCATAACGCACCTCGCTATATGCCCCATCTGCGCCGAAAATATAGTCGGCTTTTCTATGGTGATTGTTCCCATCACTAGACCTTTGAAATGTCAATTCATTTTTATCGAAATCAAGAGCGGCACAACGTTGGTCGAAATAGAAGTCCACATCGGGAAGTTTATCCGCTTCTTCCACCATTATTTTATTCAACTCACCACGCGATACAGAGTATATAGCCTGTCCTTCTTTCCCGTAAGGAATCAAATTGGTTTTCCCATTAAGGTCGTGAATCATCCGGCCTGTCATAGGGATGGCAATTTTTTCCACAGCTTTATCTAATCCAATCTTTTTCAGCGCCTTCCAGCCGCGATAGCTGAGAGCCAGATTGATCGAGCGCCCTCCTACAAAACCCGCCCGGCGCATATCCGGTCGGCGTTCATAGACCGAAATTTTATGGCCCCGCTTTGATAAGTAGCAAGCCAGTAGAGAACCGACCAGTCCGGCGCCTATAATGCTTATATCTTTCTTCATAGAATATGAGGGCGAAGGTAACGGAGAATGGAATACCTCGAAATGGAATTGATTTTTGTTTCTGTAGAACCCAGAAATTAAAATTAGGTATATAAGAAGTCTTCCGTCATTTAGCCGTCATTTTATAGGGGATAGACTGGCATAGGCTATCCACTTATTTGCATTGCCCCTTTTAGCGATTAGTTTTTTATCAAAAGTTCCTACAGGGCTAGAATAAACATGCTTGCTCAATAATTGAGGCTTCAAGGCACTGGGTCATGGCCATGACCGCCCCAGGGGTGGCATCTGGATATTCTTTTCAAAGCCAGCCACCCGCCTTTAAATGGGCCATATTTTCTAATGGCCTCCAAGCCATATTCTGAACAAGTGGGGATATATCGGCAGCTTGGTGGAAGGATAGGAGAGATGAGCGCCTGGTAGAACTTTATGATGCCGATAAAAATCCAGGAGAATAATCTGGAAATCATGCCTGGAGCAATTTTGACAGGCAAGCAGTGATGGCTGCTTGGGTTTTGTCCATATCCGGCAATTCTTTCCCTTTATAGATAAACATCAAAGCCATTTGCTTCTTTTTCTCGACCAGCGACTGGTACAAAGGAATTTTATTTAACCGATAAACCTCTCTCATCAATCGCTTAATTCGGTTGCGATCAACTGCTTTTTTAAAGTTGGATTTGGATGCCGTGAATCCCGCCTGAGCAGGATAAAAGGAATTGAGGGTGCAGGGGAAATAAACAAGGGTAAATCCGCTCTTGCCGAACGATTTACCCTGTTTAAAAAGTTGTTCAATGATTTTCTTGCTCTTGAGCTTCTCCGCTGCGCTAAAGGTGTTTCTCCCTTTCAGCTTTTCGGAGTCAAAGGCATCAAAGGACCTGACTTGAAAAGGACTATTTGAGTCTCTTCTCGTCTGAAACCGTGAGCTTTTTTCTGCCTCTGGCCCTTCTGCGTGCGATGACTTTTCTTCCATTTTTAGTACTCATTCTCTCTCTGTAGCCGTGCTTGTTTGCTCTTTTTCTTCGGCTGGGTTGGAATGTCCGTTTCATAGTCTAAGGTATATTGTTTTTTCTAAAAGGGTGGCAAATATAAAAGGTTATTTGGTTTATCCGCGTTGCCGGTTAGGAATTCATCGCCACAAGGAACTCTTCGTTGGTTTTGGTGCCCTTCATCTGTTGGGTCAGGAAGTTCATCGCCTCTTCCGAAGTCATGTCAGCGATGTGATTGCGCAACACCCACATTCTTTGCAGCACATCTTTGCTCAACAACAAGTCATCACGACGGGTTGAAGAAGATACGATGTCAATGGACGGATAAATACGACGGTTAGAAAGTTTGCGGTCGAGTTGCAATTCCATATTACCCGTTCCTTTAAATTCCTCAAAAATCACTTCATCCATTTTCGAGCCGGTATCAATCAGGGCCGTAGCGAGAATAGTCAAAGAGCCGCCGTTTTCAATCTTTCTGGCAGCGCCGAAGAACTGCTTTGGTTTCTGCATCGCATTGGCTTCAACTCCTCCCGACAAAACTTTGCCTGAAGATGGAGATACCGTATTGTGCGCCCGTGCTAGACGGGTAATTGAATCAAGGAGAATCACTACATCGTGCCCGCACTCAACCATTCTTTTGGCTTTTTGCAACACAATGGCCGAAACCTTTACGTGTTTGTCAGCAGGCTCATCAAACGTGGAGGCAATCACTTCGCCGTTTACGTTTCTTTCCATATCGGTTACCTCCTCCGGTCTTTCATCTACTAACAAGACGATGAGGTAAACCTCTGGGTGGTTTTTGGCAATTGCGTTGGCAATTTCTTTGAGGATAGTTGTCTTACCGGTCTTTGGTTGAGACACAATCATACCCCGTTGTCCTTTTCCGATGGGAGTGAACAGGTCAATAATACGAGTGGTGAGGTCTGTAGGTTTGGTGAAAAGATTGAACTTTTCGTGAGGGAAGAGAGGCGTGAGATAATCAAAAGCTACCCGGTCGCGCACTTCTTCCGGCGCACGTCCGTTCAAAGTATCTACCTTCAACAAAGCAAAATATTTTTCACCGGCCTTTGGAGGACGAACATATCCCGCTACCGTATCTCCGGTTTTCAAACCAAACAATTTGATCTGCGAAGGCGAAACATAAATATCATCTGGTGAAGAGAGGTAACTGTAATCGGAAGAGCGGAGGAATCCATATCCATCCGGCATCATTTCCAATACACCTGAACCTTCAACGACCGCATCGGTTTCAACGGTGAAAATACTAACCGCTCTTTTGCTGGGATCGTCCTGTCTTTCTTCGCGATTAATCGAATTGCCATTATTTGCATTAGAGGAATAATGCTCTCTTTCTCTGGCAGGAGGAGTGTTCATCACATCTCCACGCTCCGACTGCACACGGGCCGGACGGTCTGAAAGTTCTTCTTCTCCATCTTCTTTTTTGGTTTTCAGTTCCGCACCAATGGGTTTGCGGGTTCTGGGTTTCTTAACCTTTTCCTTTTGACTATCGCCCTCGTCTTCGGTGGTTGGCGGAGCGAGTGCCTGTGCATCGAGCACTTTCAGAATCAGTTCTTGCTTTTCCATTTCTTCTGAGCCTTTCACATTAAGTTTATCGGCTACCTCCCTTAGTTCGGGCAAAATCATCTCGTTTAGCTGGAGAATGTCGTACATGTTTGAGTTTTAAATTTGACTTTTGAATCGTGAATTATGAATGGTTGCTCCTACAAGCAGAAACACATCTTTACAGTGCTATTCCAAAAACTATATTTTATGTTTTGAGTATTAAGTCCAGAAAATTTTAGAAGGGACTGGTTGAATCCGGTGAGAATCTCTTCGGATAACGATGCAATGTTAGATATTCTTTCCGATTCGCCAAATATTTTTCTGTCTGCATCTTTCCCCTCAAATTTTAACTTCGCCCGTCATTACATTTTTCCTATTATGCTTGAAATTGCCTACCTCCGAAATCACGCTGCCGAAGCCCGCGAACGCTTGACCGTAAAGAACTTTAAAGAAATCAATTTGGTGGATGAAGCCCTATTGGTTGATGAAACCCGCCGTTCGGTTCAAAAACAATTGGACGACAACCTGTCGCGCCAAAACCTGATAGCCAAAGAAATAGGAGAGTTGTTCAAATCGGGCAAGAAGGAAGATGCCGAAAAGAAAAAAGCCGAAACCGCTACTTTAAAAGAAGAATCAAAATCTTTGGAGACCTCGCTTCAAAAAGCGGAGGGTGACCTGCATTATATTCTTGTGCGGATTCCCAATCTGCCACATGCCTCGGTTCCGAAGGGGAAAACGCCGGAAGAAAATGAAGTAGTGAAACAAGTAGGCACCATCCCTACCTTGGCTGGCGATGCTTTGCCTCATTGGGAGATTGCTAAGAAGTATGACCTGTTTGATTTGGAGTTGGGCGTGAAAATCACTGGCGCCGGTTTTCCGGTATATAAAGGAAAGGGTGCCAAGTTGCAGCGTTCGCTGGTCAGTTTTTTTTTAGATGAAGCCATTGCCGCCGGATATACCGAGGTCATTCCTCCGTATATGGTCAACGAAGCTTCTGCTTTTTGCACCGGCCAACTGCCCGACAAAGAAGGGCAGATGTATTACATCAACGAAGATAAATTCTACCTCATTCCAACTGCCGAGGTGCCGGTGACGAATATTGTTCGCGATGAAATTCTAGAAGAAAAAAATCTACCCTTAAAATTCACAGCCTACTCTCCCTGCTTTCGCCGCGAAGCGGGTTCTTATGGAAAAGATGTGCGGGGGCTGAACCGCGTACATCAATTTGAAAAAGTAGAGATTGTTCAAATCGCCCATCCCGATAAAAGCTATGAAATATTGGAGGGAATGGTGAAGCATGTAGAAGGCCTGCTTCAAAAATTGGAACTCCCATACCGCATCTTGCGTCTTTGCGGCGGCGATATGGGGTTCACCTCGGCGCTTACTTATGATTTTGAAGTATTCAGTGCCGCGCAACAGCGTTGGCTCGAGGTCAGTTCTGTTTCCAACTTTGAAACCTTCCAGAGCCACCGCCTCAAGGTGCGCTTTCGCGATGAAAACAAAAAGACCCGCCTCGTTCACACTCTCAATGGCAGTGCTTTGGCGCTTCCGCGCATCGTCGCTTCTTTATTAGAGAATCATCAGTCGGGCGGAAGGGTCAATATCCCCGCAGCCCTCCAAGCCTATACAGGGTTTAGCACGATTTAGCTACTACAACCCTTCATTTCACTGAATAATATACGTATTCAGAGGCACTTTATTCGTAAGCGAAGTAAAATAGTTCGTAAGGAATCAGGTTTGATTCGTTAAGGGCATGGTTTTATTCGTAATAAGTAATTGACAATAGTTATTTAGAACTAATTATTTAGTATAAAACACTAGGTAGTTGGTATTATTAAAACAAAATAGGCTGTTTCTAATGGTTATAAAGAAAAAAGTGATTCGTGGTATGCATAAGCTGCCGCCAGATATGCATAACTTGTTGTCGGATACTAATCTTTTTGTTATTTTTACTAATAAATAAGTTCCATTTAAGAATTGTTCATTCTTTTATAACCAATTATTGAGCCATGATAATTATTGCCCTTTCAAGAAGTACGCGCAGTATGCGCAAAAGACCCTTGATGCCCAACTTTGTGCCGTACGTCAAAGACCTGATGTATCGAAATAAGATTTCGATACCTAGACTGGCCGGCCGGTTGTCCACCACGCCCGACACGGTTTACCGTATGATGCGTCGCGATGACTGGAAAATGAGTGAAATTATTTTGACGGGCGAAATATTGAAAACTAATCTGTTTGAATTCTTCGTGAAGCCTGCATCAGAATCACCTGCGACTGAAGTTTCTGCTTCCTTGGAAGGAACTGCACCGGTTCCGGCTGACGAGATACAAACACTGCGCCACCGGAATGAATTACTGGAACAAGAGAACCGTCTGCTGCGCGAAATGATGGAGATAATGAAACAAAAGGGACAGCCTTAGTTTGGCCGTACACAATTTCTATTTTCACCCACCGTTATTATCATTCAATTTTTAAGGTGAAAAAATCGTTTCGTTTATTGGTTCTGCTAATCGCTCCCGCGGCCTTGCTTTTCTTTTCGCAATGCAAAAAAGATTTGTTGGGTGATGGCAAAATCTCTTTTTCTACCGATACCTTGACCTTTGATACTGTCTTTGTAGCTTCCGGTTCTACCACCAGAAATTTCAAAGTCATCAACAATACGCGCAGCACTATTACGATTGATGAAATCAGGCTGCTGCATTTGGTGGGCACCCAGTTTCGTATCAACGTAGATGCCGTGACCGGCGACCGATTCACCAACGTGGAGATTGCGCCGAGAGATTCCGCCTACATCTTTGTGGAAGTAACCGTGAACCCCAACAGCAGCGCCACACCTTTTGTGATTATTGATGATGTACAGTTCTTGATTGACGGCGCGGTGAAGACCGTGCACCTACAGGCCTGGGGACAGAATGCCCACTATCATTATGGCGATGAAATCAAGACGGACGCAACATGGGCGAACGACTTGCCGCATATCATAGTGAGCCGCGACACCGTGCCGGGGGCCTATGTGCGTTGTGGTGCCAAACTCACCATTCAGCCGGGCTGCCAGATTTTCTTTGGAGATAATGCAGCCATCTTTGTAGAAGGTGAGTTGCATGCCGTATCCAATTCATGGACCGACTCTATTGTTTTTCGCGGAGTGAGGCTGGAGAATTATTATGATAATAAACCGGGGCAGTGGTTCGGCATTGTTTTTCTTAGGAATAAGGCAGACTGTGGCAGTCAGATTCCTAAAGGCTTTTTTGACCATTGTGTGGTGGATGGTTCTACCAATGGTATTTATGCCGGTGCCGGATTGAGTAATGATCTGGCAGATTATATCAGTCCAAACCCGAGGCCGGTGGTCAATATCAAAAACACGATTGTGAAGAACAGTTTGAACCATGCCATCTTTGGATTCAATGCAGACATCAAAGCCGAGAACTCTATCTTTTTCGCCAGCGGTGATTATCTAATCAACTTAGGTTTGGGAGGGAAATATGATTTCACCCATTGCACGATGTATAACTCAGGCTCTAAGTATGTCAATCATCAAAAAGAAGTATTGCTGCTCAGTAACTTTGCGGTTGACGGAAGAACAATGGTTACCTATCCTGAAAAACTGAATAGCAGTTTTACAAACTGTGTGGTTTATGGAAATTTAAAAAATGAAATCTCATTCAATAACTACAAACCCGATGAATTTGATCTGACGGATTTCGATAACAGTTTTAAATATTGTTTGTTGAAGAGCAATGCCGATACGGTGGGTTTGTTCAGTCTGATTAACGAGCAAAATCTTTTCAACGAAGAGCCTCGTTTTAAAGAAGCGAATGTGGATTTTACACCATCGGACAGCGCAGGATATTTTTCTCCAATCATTGACTATGCGCCCACTGGTTTGGGTACAGATATTTTCGGTACCGTTCGTCCGGTTTCAAAAACTAATAACCCAAACAAGTTTGACTTGGGCGCAGTAGAAGCCCCCTAAACAGAATATTTTATTTTCGAAAGATAATCACTCTCTATGAGCCGGATACTCCTTTTCATTTCTTTTATCTCCTTGTTTTTTTCTGCCGCTGCACAAGATGTTGCGGGCTTAGATGATTTTGAGAAATCTATGAAACCCGGTACGGTGCTGACCTATGAAGTCAAAATCGGTAAAATACCTTACATCCTAACTGCCACCATTAAAGCCTTGGGCAATGAAATTTCTTTTTCATGGGATGCTTCTGAACCGGCGAATAAATCAGGCATATTTCAAATGAATGCAGAGGCTGTTGCAAATGCCGATGCCTTATTTCATGTATTTGAAAGCGGAACAAAGACGCTGAGTAATGAGACATCATTATGGCTCAGCAAAAAGATTCAGTCAGAAATTACAGCGAACACATCTGCTTTGCTGAAGATTCAAGGAGCCGAAGACACGGCGACCTTGATGAGTAATACAATCAGCGAAACCGGCTTTCTGCTCAATGGAGACTTTGTCACCGTTCCCGGTTGGGAGTTGGAAGGCGGGAGCGATATTAAATATCTTGTCGGTGTGATTGAGTCTAATAAATTCCCCCTGATTTATCGTTTGGACATCGGTTGGACGATGATCCTTACAGAGGTGAAGACTCCATAGTTTGTATATTCCTTTGCACAAGTGAAGTGCAGCACGTGAATTGGCGATAAGAACACCTGCTGCTTTTTCGCGTTATTGCCCACCGATATGGCGGCGACATTGTGGTTGTTTCTTAAAGATTTGTTTTACTCCTTTCCGGTTCAGCTATTGCTGCTATCCTTCCGGCGCTATCAGTTTTTGCTCTTCTTTTGGGTTTTTCTGCTCGTTGCCATTGTAGGAAAATTCGGCACCACCATCGGTTTGCCTGCTGCCTTTCTTGATCCCGAATACATGGGGCATGTGGGTTATCTCAGCTTTGCCGTTGTGGGTATTGGCTTCGGAGCCATATTCATTACCTGGAACGTGGTGATGTATATACTTCACAGTCATCGCTTTCCGTTCATGGCTTGTTTACAATATCCGCTGGGTATGTTCATTCTGAATAACTCGATCATCCCCGCCGCTTTTTTGATTGCCTATTTTACTTCTATCATTTTATTTCAGATTCAATACGAGTATCAAACATTTTTAGACCTGACCTTTGATTTGTGTGGATTCATTGCCGGATTCAGTTTGGTGTTGCTGATCAGCGGGGCTTATTTCAACCTGACGAATAAGAATGCGGGAAGTATCATTGAAGAGAATCAACAGAACCTTTGGCGAAAAAAGCGAATGAGAAAGGCCCGGTTAAATGAAGACCTGGATATTACACGTCCGAACCGGGTAGATTTTTATCTCACCAATAAACTCAATATCCGGCATACCCGAACCATTGAAAGCTATGATGCGCGCCTACATCAACTGGTTTTCAAGCGCCACCACTGGAATGCTTTTATTGCTTTTCTTGTTTCGTTTGCGCTTATTATTTTGATGGGCTTCTTTATTGAAAAGCCCTTTTTCCAATTTCCGATAGCCGCTACCAGTTTTTTCTTTGCCTGCATTTTGATGTCGCTGTTTGGCATGCTCCTCTATTGGACCGGCGGTTGGGGAACCATGGCGATTATTTTTTTATTAGTTGCAGGTAACCAACTGACCAAGTACGATCTTTTTGGTCTGCAAAGCCGGGTGTATGGATTGAACTATCAAACTGAAAAGGCGACCTACAATACCAAAACATTTCAAAAGATTTCTTCCAATGCTTTGATTGAAGAAGACAAAGCACACTTTCTCCAAATACTGGAAAACTGGAAAAGGAAAAATACGGATACGCTTTACCCCGACAGAAAACCCAAACTATATTTTATCAATGCCAGTGTGGGCGGTTCCCGCTCGGCCATGTTTGTCACAACGGTTCTTCAAGGATGTGACAGTTTGAGCAAAGGGGCTTTGTTCGACAAAACGTTTCTGATTAGCGGCACATCGGGCGGAATGTTCGGAGTGACTTTATTGCGCGAACTGTTTCTGCAAAAAAAGAAGGGGGTGCCTATAAATATGGGGGATCGCAAATATGCTTATGATGTCGCCAAGGATTTGTTGAACCCCATAGCGGTTTCTACATTGAGCAATGATATCCTTGTTCCGTTCCACAAATTCAAGGTTGGCGGGTACGAATATGTAAAAGACCGGGGCTATATCTTTGAAAAATTTTACTGCCGAAACACCGGATTCCCTTTTGAGAAAACCTTAAAGGATTATGAGCAGGAAGAAACAAAGGCAAATATTCCGCTCATCATATATCACACGACCGTGATGAACGACTCGCGCCGTTTTTTTATCACCCCGCAACCTGTTTCCTTTCTCATGAGGCCTGTGGGGGGAAATCAAACGGGAGATCCATTGACCGTTGATGGAATTGATTTTTGTCGCTTTTTTGAAAAGCAGAACGGGAAAAACCTTTTAGTGACTTCGGCCATGCGCATGGATGCTACCTTCCCGCTGATACTTCCTAATCCGGTATTGCCTACAGAGCCAGCTACTCATGTGATGGATGGCGGAATAGTGGACAATATGGGGGTGGAAGTAACCTTTCGCTTTTTGAAAGTGTTTAAAGACTGGATTAATGAAAATACTTCGGGAGTGGTGCTAATCCAAATACGTGACTCGGAAAAAGAACCGGAACCGGAAGAAACAAAAAAGAAAACATTGCTCAGCAGAATGTTTGATCCGATTGGTTCGATTTATTCCAATAGTGGCAACGTCCAAAATTTTCAGATGGATCAGAAGATGAACTACGTCAATGAAGAGCTGAAAGGAAATTTAAAACTGGTTACGTTTGAATATACCAGCGAGAACAGAGATGCAAAAGCCGCGATGAGTTTTCACCTAACCTCTCGTGATAAGGAAGATATTATCCGGTCGCTCAACAGAAAAAATAATGTGGCTGCATTTGGTGAACTGAACACAGTCCTGAACGCAGAATCAAAGCCCTAACTCTTCGCGGAGATAAGGTGCGGTGTGGCTATCTTTAGCCATAGCCACTTCTTCAGGGGTTCCTGTAGCAATAATTTTTCCGCCGCGGAAACCTCCTTCGGGGCCCAAATCAATGATATGGTCTGCTACCTTGATGACATCCAGATTATGCTCAATCACCAAGACTGTATTTCCTCGCTCCACTAATTTATTCAGCACTTCGAGCAACACGCGGATATCCTCAAAATGTAATCCGGTAGTAGGTTCATCGAGAATATAGAAAGTCTTGCCCGTATCTTTCTTAGATAATTCCGCGGACAACTTTACCCGTTGTGCTTCGCCGCCCGAAAGGGTAGTAGATGATTGCCCCAATCGCAGATAACCAAGCCCCACATCATTCAGCGTTTTTAGCTTTGGATAGATGGCCGGTATCGCTTCAAAGAATTCCAGTGAATCTTCGACGGTCATATTGAGTACGTCGCTGATTGATTTGCCTTTATAGCGCACCTCCAGTGTTTCGCGGTTATAACGTTTGCCCAAACACTTTTCACAGGTTACTTCCACGTTGGGCAGAAAATTCATTTCAATCACTTTGAGCCCACCCCCTCTACATTCTTCACATCTTCCACCTGGCACGTTGAAAGAAAATCTACCCGGTTTGTATCCTCGTATTTTTGCTTCCGGCAACATAGCATACAACTTCCGAATCTCGTCGAATACTTTGATATAAGTCACCGGATTGCTGCGGGGCGTTCTGCCAATCGGCGACTGGTCAATTTCAATCACCTTATCTATGTGTTCTAAACCCTGAAGAGATAGATGCGCAAGCGGTCGGTACTTCCCTCTATAAACATAATTATGAAGCAGTGGGTAAAGCGTTTCATTGATTAAAGAAGATTTGCCGCTGCCGCTTACTCCGGTCACACCAATGAAAGTCCCCAATGGGAATGAGACATCTACATTCTTTAAATTATTGCCACTGGCTCCTTTGAGTGTGAGCTGTTCTCCATTTCCTTTGCGGCGTTGTTTTGGGATTTCGATTTTCTTTTTCCCGGACAGATAATCTGCTGTGGCTGATTTTTGCTTTAGAAATTCTTTAGGTGTTCCGTGTGCCACAATTCTACCGCCATGTTCGCCCGCACGAGGACCAACATCAATAATGTAGTCACTTTCAAGCATGATTTCCTTATCGTGTTCCACCACCAGCACCGTATTTGGGTTTCCTGCCAACTGTTTTAGGGCATGAATTAACTTTCGGTTGTCGCGTTGATGAAGCCCGATGCTCGGCTCATCCAAAATATAGGTAATGCCTGAAAGTTGCGAACCAATCTGGGTAGCCAGCCGGATACGCTGTGATTCGCCACCGCTCAAACTTTTAGAAGGACGGTCCAACGCGAGATAATCCAAACCCACATCGAGTATGAATCGGATACGTGTGCGAATTTCTTTCAGCAAATCCTTGGCAATTGTTTTTTGCCTTTCACTCAAACGATCTTCCAGATTTTCAAACCAATTTGCCAGATCGGTCAAATCCATCTTTGCCAGTTCACCGATATTTTTCTCATCTATCTTGAACCAAAGGCTCTCTTTCTTCAATCGGCTTCCCTCACAGGATTTGCAGGTAGTTTCCTCCATAAATCCCTGTGCCCACTCCCGAATGCTTTCTGAAGTGGTGAAGCGAAAACATCTTTTCAATAAACCAATCAGTCCACCTTTATTCAATGTGTACCAGCGGTCATCAAAATCATCAATAATCAAATCCTCTTCATCCATCGTTTCCCCTTCTGGATTGCCATGAAGGATAAAGTGCAACGCCTCTGAAGGAATTTTGTTCAGCGGGTCGTTCAGATTAAACTTGTATTGTTTGGCGATGGAATTCAATTCGCGGAAAATGAAATTGTCGCGCGCCTCGCCGATCGGTAATATACCGCCTCTACTAATCGAAACTTTTTCATCGGGTATCATGATGGTTCGCTTCACTTCATACGTCACCCCCAATCCATTGCAAGTGGTGCAGGCTCCATAAGGAGAGTTAAACGAAAACATGTTTGGAGAAGGTTCTTCATACGATATGCCTGAGTCCACGCACATCAAATGGCGGCTGAACATGAATACTTCTTTGGTGTCAGCATTCAGCAACATCATCAAACCTTTTCCTTGTTTCATGCTGGCAGAAACTGCTGAACGGATTCGGGTGTGTTCTGCTTCTTCAATCACCATCCGATCAATAATCAACTCAATGTCATGTACCACATATCGGTCCACCTGCATCCGTGGCTTAACGTCCAGCATTTCTCCGTCCACCCTTATTTTCAGGTAGCCTTGCTTGAGCACCTGCTCAAACAATTCGCGGTAATGACCTTTACGGCCACGAACCACCGGAGCGAGAAAAATCATTTTCTTACCGCGGTGATTGTTCATCACATGCTCAATGATTTGTTCTTCAGTGAACTTCACCATTTTCTTACCGGTGACATACGAATAAGCATCGGCAGTGCGGGCGTAGAGCAGTCGCAAGAAATCATATATCTCTGTCACGGTACCCACCGTAGAACGAGGGTTCCGGTTTACCGACTTTTGTTCGATGGAAATGACGGGTGAAAGACCGGTAATCTTATCTACATCGGGACGTTCATAGCCACCGATAAACTGACGGGCATAGGCCGAAAAAGAATCGAGGTAGCGACGCTGGCCTTCATTATATATCGTATCAAACGCCAGAGAAGATTTTCCGCTGCCCGAGATACCGGTAATCACCACCAGTTGGTTGCGCGGAATAGAAATGTCCATATTCTTCAGATTATGAACTCTGGCACCGAACACCTCGATGTTATCGGGCTCTAATCCAATCTCCTCCGGATTTTCTATGGCCGGAGCCTCCGCCAATTCTGTAAGCTCCTTTGATTCTTCCTTATTCATGTGCAAACCGCAAAGATAAGGAAAGAGGACTAATAGGAGAGGAGATGATATAACTATTTGGCAATATGAGGAGGAGGACGGTCGTTGTTATTTATGGGGAAATCCAGCTAATACCCACTATTTTTTTGCCTCATCATAGGGTTTGAACACCTATAGATACCTCCTAAACTCAGAAGGGAATGGAACTGCCCGAAAAGAGAAATGTCTGGTGGGTTTCCCTTTTTATTCTAGTTCAGAGAAAATTCAAAATAGATGGGGATGTGGTCAGAAATTGCTCTTGCAGCCTTATGCGTAGGGAGGTTTTTGTAGAAATGAATTACCCCTGATTTTAAGAAAGTAACTTTAGAGGAGTTGTAAAACATATTATCAAACGCCGATGCCAAACAATCCTCCCTTATACAATCTTGTTTCAAGGTGGTTTTCTGATTAGAGAAAATAGGTTTGTAGCCCATTGCTTTCAGAGGATTAAATACAGTGTGAGATTCGGGACAATTAAAATCACCAGAGAAAATCAAATTCTTTAAAGGATACGCAGCAGGAAGATATTTGAAGTATTTAATTTCCGTTTCCGGTTGTTTAGATTGAGTGATAGCATGAAAAGCTACCAACGTAAACTCTTTGCCTTCCGACTTAAATGTTGCGAAGTATGGCTCCCTGTCTATCTCTAAACTATACTTTTTCTCTAGCCAGGCAGCACCAACTTTTACCACCTTACTTGTTTTCCAAATAAAAGCATATCGCTCTGTTTTATACGAACTACTTACTGTTGGATCACTAATGGTATAATCCCATTTAGCTCCTTTTCTATTGAGCGCGTCACTCAATCTTGCAACCGCCGGTGCCCCTCCATCACCCGCAACAACTTCTATTATGGCTACCACATCGAATTCTTTCAAAGTGTTGGCAATGAAGGCTATTTCGGAGTCGCTCTTTGAGCGACCAAAATTCTCAATATTCCAAGAGCAATAGAAGATGCTGGCCTTGGCATCAAAACACAAAAGAGTCCCCCAAAAAAAGAGAAGTAAAAATTTATTTGAAAGCCGGACACACATCATTTAATATTCGCCGAAAATGAAATTACACGGGTACTCCGCCAAACAAAGCTATGTTTTTCAAGTTTTCAAAATCCCCACTAAGCGCAGGCCGTGCTTACGTCCTTCAAGAACATAGCTTTTTTCTCCCATAGCGGAAGTACTGGTAATTCCATAATCTACGTTTAATTAATCTGTGAATACCAGTTGATCCCGGTCAATCTGCAATCAAAATAGAAATTGTTTCAAAAATGACGAAAACCTCTTTTTCTTACTTACGTTATTGGGCGGAACAAGGTGCTTATTATCTTTTGATTCGGTCTCTTTAGCCCGCAGTATATCAGAGGTAGAAACATCCGATTCCGGCATAGCCTGATGCGCTAGGCAGTTTAAATTGCAGCACAGTTCCCGGAACTCGTCAAAACTAATTTCGGTCAGTTCCTCGTGGGGTATTGGATACCCTATATACGGAAACAGCTTTTTATAGCGATCATCCACATCCATCTTCACGCAGCGGCTGTTCTCAAACTCATTCAGCAACTCAGTAACTATGTGCAGTTGAATGATTTTTTGAAGAAGTCTAATGTAAATTCAAAGCCCGGAGGCCTGCGGAGAATAATTGCATATTTACCGCACATGAAAAGGCATCCTACCTACATTCATCAGCTAAAGAATTGGCCCAATTTTACCATGGATCTTGAACATGTACTTCCTTTGCTGAGCCGGATAAGAATGGGAGAAGTATTACTCTACAGAATGTTACAATTTGATAAAGACAAGAGACAGACTGGTAATAATTGCATCAAATGAACTTATAAAATAAATTATCATGTGCTTTTCTGCTGAAATGAGTTTTGGAGCTGGGGTTGTTTTAACGACAATTGGAGTTATAACAACCCGAAAAGCTAAACCAAATCAAGTCTTTTTTGCCTGTATTCCTCTTTTATTTGGGATACAACAAATTACGGAGGGATTTATTTGGGTTATACATAATACCGATAAGTTTAGTTATCTTCTTTCGTATTTAAATTTTATCTATTTATTTTTTGCTTTTATCATCTGGCCTATTTGGATTCCCTTTTCAATTTTAAAATTAAAAGGGAATACCAACGAAAAATTTGTCAAGTTTGCTTTAGGGTTAGGTATTATTGTCTCTTTATCTTTAGGCAATATGTTGTTTTTTTATAAAATTAATTCAGAAATACTATGTTACCATATTAAATATTCTGTTACTTATGTGAAACCTTTTAAATACTATTATCCAATTATTGAGATTTCATATTTAATAGCTATTTCTCTTCCCGCTTTTTTACATAATAGCAGATCTATTAAGATATTTAGTGTTTTATTGGTGTTTAGTTATTTCATGAGTAAATGGATATACACCAATTATTTCACTTCTGTTTGGTGCTTTTTCGCCGCTATAATAAGTATATTTGTATATTATTCATTATCTGAAATTAATTCTAAAACTTAAGGATCTTATATATGCTTATTATAGGTACTGGATTAGATTTGACAACTTTTAGAATTTGTCAAATCTGTACTTAAATGTTGCGAAGTATGGCTCCCTGTCTATCTCTAAACTATACTTTTTCTCTAGCCAGGCAGCACCAACTTTTACCACCTTACTTGTTTTCCAAATAAAAGCATATCGCTCTGTTTTATACGAACTACTTACCGTCGGGTCACTAATGGTATAATCCCATTTAGCTCCTTTTCTATTGAGCGCGTCACTCAATCTTGCAACCGCCGGTGCCCCTCCATCACCCGCAACAACTTCTATTATGGCTACCACATCGAACTCTTTCAAAGTGTTGGCAATGAAGGCTATTTCGGAGTCGCTCTTTGAGCGGCCAAAATTCTCAATATTCCAAGAGCAAAAGAAGATGCTTGCATTGGCATCAAAACACAAAAGAATCCCCCCAAAAAGGAGGATGAAAAATTTATTTGAAAGCCGGACACACATCATTTAATATTCGCCGAAAATGAAATTACACGGGTACTCCGCCAAACAAAGCTATGTTTTTCAAGTTTTCAAAATCCCCACTAAGCGCAGGCCGTGCTTACGTCCTTCAAGAACATAGCTTTTTTCTCCCATAGCGGAAGTACTGGTAATTCCATAATCTACGTTTAATTAATCTGTGAATACCAGTTGATCCCGGTCAATCTGCAATCAAAATAGAAATTGTTTCAAAAATGACGAAAACCTCTTTTTCTTACTTACGTTATTGGGCGGAACAAGGTACTTATTATCTTTTAATTCGATCTCTTTAGCCCGCAGTATATCAGAGGTAGAAACACCCGGCTCCGGCATGCCCTGATGCGCCAGGCAGTTTAAATTGCAGCACAGTTCCCGAAATTCATCAAAGCTGATTTCGTTAAGCTCCTCATGGGGTATTGGATACCCTATATACGGAAACAGCTTTTTATAGCGATCATCCACATCCAGCTTTATCCGGCGGACACTCCCAAATTCATCCCCAAGTTCTGTAAGGATATGCAGTTGAATAATTTTCCCCTCTTTCTCTCTCTTTAAGTAGTGTGTTTTTCCCATTGCATCTAATTTTAGTGCAAAGGTGGGGAGAGGGAGTGCAATCTATTTGCATTAGACTTCTTCGGAAAATCAGGTTTTTTTAATTTCCTTCCTCTACACTCCCTCCAAAGGGCATATGCGTTAAGTTAAGAGGACAAAAAGAGGTTCAAGTGTTTGGTAGTGAAAAGAAAGAGAAGAAAAGATAAAGCGGGGAAGCGTTGTTTGTAATTTTTCAACCGACTAAAGATGAACAAACACTACAACGCATCCCCAGACAAAATTAAAAAACGATAGGAACCCTATCGAAGAAGAAAATAGCCATTGTTTCTAAAAGATGTGGGTTCGAGCAGCGCCAGAGCGGCAAGATAAGTGCGCACGCGCTTGTGTTGTCGTTTATGCAAATGATGGTGACAGGACAAACCAGCTATTGGTCATGGGCTCGTTCGCTATCGCTATTAATAGTCCATACCATAAGCAAGCAAGCTATTTTCTATCGAATGAATACTGCTTGGGTTTCCACTGTAAAAGCCTTGGTGGCAGAGGTGATTGGGCAACAGGCGGTAAAACAAATCAAACACGAACTGTTTACCGGTTTTACAAACGTATGGCTTCAGGATAGCACCTGTATTCATTTGCCCGATGCGTTAAACCAAAAGTTTAAAGGAAGTGTGGTGAGTGGCAAACAGAATTCCGTCGCCAAACTCCATGTAGTGGTTCATGCTTTAACCGGGCTTTGTCCATTGATGGAATGGGGTAGCTATCATATACCGGAACAAACCCTTGCTTCCGCCATTATGGGAATAGCAAAAGCAGGCGACTTAGTGATTCGTGATTTAGGCTATCTGGTGCTGCGGGAGTTCACCAGAATGAACCAAGAGGGCATCTTCTTTTTGAGTAGATGGAAGTATAAAATGCTGCTCTTTAACCCCCAAACAGGAGAAGAAATTGATTTGCTTAAAACGCTCGAAGGCAAGTCCTACTTGGATATGCAGGTATTATGCGGAAGAACAGAACGGGTGAAACTTCGGGTGGTCGCTATTCCATTACCTCCTGCCCAAGCAGAAGAAAGGCGACGAAAGGCGAAAAAGGATGGAAAGAAAAAAACCAATCACAACACAGAGTATTATGCGTTGTTAGGCTACGTGATCTTTGTGACGAATGTCGGAGAAGAAGTGTGGAATCATCAACAAGTAGCACAAGCCTATCGGGTGAGATGGAACGTGGAAATACTTTTTAAAAGTTGGAAGAGTGGTCTGCACGTCGAAAGAATGATACCGGATGCCAAAAAGCACAGCAATCGGATTGAAAGCATTTTATATCTGCTGCTGCTTTATGTAGCCTGGTTCCAGCTATTAATTTATGCTCCTTTAAATTGGCGTTGCCGCCAAAAGGGTAAATGCCTTAGTGTTATTCAATCCGCAAAATGGATGCTCGCCAATACCATGCGATGGATCGTTGGAGCCATAACAAACAGCATGGAAAAAGAAATATTTTACTACTGCTGTTATGATACTAGGCGAAAACCCAATGCTATCCATCGTTTGGAACAATTTACTAAGCCCTTAACTTAACGCATATGCTCCAAAGGGAGACAGATGGATGATTTCCCGAAGAAGTCCAATGTAAATTCAAAACCCGGAGGTGTGCGGAGATTAGCCGCCATATTCTACGCATAATTTGCGTAGAATAATTGTATATTTACCGCAAATGAAAAGGCATCATACCTACATTCATCAACTAAAGAATTGGCCCAATTTTACTATTGACCATGAACATGTATTGCCTTTGTTGAGCCGGATAAGAATGAAACAGGGCCAACTGCTGGGCAAAATGAAGGGCATTGGCTTTGACCTGCAGGAACAAACCACTCTGCAAAACCTGACACTGGATATCACCAAGTCAGGCGAAATAGAAGGCGAGTTTTTAAATCCTGAGTTAGTGCGGTCTTCTGTGGCCAGAAGATTGGGTATTGCCACCGTGGGATTAAAGCAGGCCGACCGCCATACAGACGGTGTGGTAGAGATGATGCTGGATGCCACACAGCATTTTGAAAAACCCATCGGAAAAGAGCGGCTCTGTGGCTGGCAGGCAGCCTTGTTCCCCACTGGCAGAAGCGGCCTGTATAAAATAGTTACCGGCGATTACCGCAAAGACGAAACCGGACCCATGCAGGTGGTTTCGGGTGCCCTGGGCAAAGAGAAAGTGCATTTTGAAGCGCCTGCTGCAAAATTGCTAACCGCCGAAATGAAGAATTTCATGAAATGGTTTAATGCAAAAGAGGGAACAGACGCAGTATTAAAAGCTGCCATTGCCCATTTATGGTTTATCACCATCCATCCTTTTGATGATGGAAACGGCAGGGTGGCGCGCACATTAACCGATATGCTGCTGGCAAGAGCAGATGGCATGAAGCAACGATTTTATAGCATGAGCGCACAAATACTGCTGGAAAGAAAAGCATATTATGATATGCTGGAGCGCACACAGAAAGGCACGCTGGACATTACCCCGTGGGTAGCATGGTTTTTAAAATGCCTGCACAGCGCCTTACAGAATAGCGAGCAGCAGACACAAAGCATTTTTGAAAAGGCAAAATTCTGGGAAGCGCATAAGAAAACTCATTTTAACCCGCGGCAGATAAAAATGATGAACAAATGTTTTGACGGATTAGACGGCAAACTGAGCACCACCAAGTGGGCTAAAATGAACAAGTGCTCTCCCGACACGGCCCTGAGAGACATACAGGATTTGATAGAAAAGAAAGTTCTGAAAAAAGAAACCGGCGGAGGAAGAAGCACCGGGTATGTGCTGAAAGGAAGCAGCGGGGTTTAAATGTATTGAGATAAAAATACTTCGTAGCCACAGGCTACATGCTTGCAGGACATGGGCATAGCCTAAGCCCAGATGGGGGCTATTCTACTGCCTCTATCAGCTTCAAAATGATTTTCGCAATTGCTTGATCGCCTTTAAAAAATTTAGCCTTCAGCGATTTATTTAAAACTTCTTTTGAGTATTTAAGATTAGTATAAAAAAACAACTGCTTTCTAGTTTCATCAAAACTTAAATGAGGGAGGCAACGTAACTCTTCATTTGGAATAAAGTAATTGCTAAAAGAATTATCAGAAGCGAAATATTGACAATTCGTGAAGAATAGTCTTTTATGGTACTTGTTGACGGTTAGAAGTAATTTTATATCAGGGAAAGATTGTTGTATCTCTGAAAATTTATCGCCTATTCTTTCTATCAAAATAGCTGCTTCTTGTGCAGTGGTAATTCTTTTGGGGAAATCGAAACTCTCAGTAGCTGTGTTGATGATTACATATTTACATGAACCAATAAATTTTGAGTTTAATGCTGTTAGCATTTTAACTAAAGCGTTTTTATCATTTAGAAAAAGGAAGGAGTCATTTATAACCAAGAACTCAAAAGCGACAGTCTTTTCAGATATACTGCCCCAAGATTTCAAATCATCCCTAATATTGTAGGGAGCAGGAATAAAAAGTTTGGCGTTAATTGTATCATTCAAGATGTCATTTAGTTTGTATGCCGAAGTTTTTGTTTCTTTTCTTAAAGATTTAGTATCAATTGTGTTTGAAACAAAATGATAATAAAATGGGCCTGCATCTTTTTCTATATTCCTAAACTGAGCAGTAAGTGAGGTCAAATCCGAATCGGATTTTCTAAATAAGTATTCCTTAAGTTCCTCCGGGTGGATATTTGGCAGGTTTGGATAACTAATTTTTCTTGAAAAAAACGATTTGTTAAACCTGCTTAGTTTTTCATAGTTACTTTCCCCATTCAAGAAGATATTTTTGCCAATCTCCTCTTTAGCTTTAAGATAATCCTTGAGAAAATCTATCTCAACGTGAAACACCATTAGTTCAGGTTTCGGGCTTCCCAAATGCTTTCGATGAGTTTGGTGGTTTCATCAAAAAAACCTGTCCCAAAATCAGCAGATAATCTGCCATCTTTCAGAATATTTATCTTCCTTACCTGTTTTTCTCCTTTGGGGACAGCATCCGGCGGATGGAAATAATATATCTGTGTGAAATCAGGGTTGATTTCTTTCTTGGCAGTGAGGTATTGTAACTTTCTTATTAAATATTCACTGTGTGTTTCAATTATAAACTGTATGTTGTATTCTTTGTAACACTCAATAAACATATCCGCCAATTTCGACTGCAAAGCAGGATGCAAGTTGGTTTCAGGTTCTTCAATAATTATGAGAGATGGAAAAAAATCATGATTACGCATATTTATATAGATTACGTTCGGTTGTTTATCTGCTGGCTCACTATCGTGAATAAGCAACGCAAGCTTTAATATAATGGGTAAAATTTGCGAGTACCCATAACCCACATCAGCCAAATTGATTTCTTTTCCGTTAGAAACAAGTGTTATCTGACTAAATGAGCTATCGGGTGAAGATTCAATTTTTACTTTTTCTGCAATCCCGAAAAAAGCAATATACTTATTGAGAAATGCCCCAGCCTTTTGGGATAACCTAATGCCCATCATCTGATATAGAGCGTCATGAAAAAATGAATCCTGAGGCGTGTTTCGATATACTCTATCTACTTTATTTCTGATGGAAGGAACAAAATCAATGTTTAGTGAATTTTGCAAAGCTATACTCATTTGCAGAATACCTTCATATAAAAAGCCTTCCAAGAAGTAATCCCTTATGCTGTAATCGGGGCAGTTTGTGCTTAACTCGCCATTATTATGCAAAACCAATCTTCCGTTCTTTCTAAGCTTTTCCAAGTGCTTGTTGCCAACTAGTGTTTTGTCTGGCTGATTTTTAAATCGTAAAATATAATCAGAGATTGAATATTGTTTAATGCGATAGAGTAAGTTCTCAAATAAATTCACAGGTGAGAATTTAGAGTCATTTTCGTTTTGGCTTATATAGTTTTCTATTTCTTCTAATTCCCAACGTCTTACTGTTTCTGTAATTGTATCTTCTCCCGGCAAAGCATTCGCTTTTATATAATTTTTTGCTTCAACATAATCTAACATCAATTCATTTGCTTCATCTTCCGGTAGATTAGGATAAAATTGTTTCAATTCCTCAAGCGATTCAATCTTGTAAACAAATAAATAGTTGTTTATGGTTGTATCTGTGAAGGCTCTATTCTTTCCTATCATATTAAGATCATCAACATTCATGTAATACAAATGTCCATCTGTAAATGAATCGTTTGGGAAAATACGGTGACTTCTTAGCCATGGTGATTTGCTTAAGATGATGTTGCGTTTTGTTATTAACTCATTTAATTCCTTTGAGAAGTGATTTTGTGTTTCATATTGCTCACCCCAATTAAAAGCTATCCCTATCTGGTCAAATGCCGACTCAAGAAGTTCAGTTGTTTCTCGAAGTTCAGTTATGGCTTTATGGCTTCTTTGAAGAATAATCCAAAGCTTTTTTAGGTCAACCTTACGCTTAATCTTAGTATTTGTTGTAGACCCCTCCCCTGAAAATGTTTCAGAAACTTCTATCAAAACATCATTGGTCTTTCTTTCAATCAATTTAAATGAGTGAAGCAGGCCAAATTTTCTTGGAGAGTTATCTTTTCTGTATTGAAGGTTAAAACAAAATCATCAATGCAATCAGGAAATTTAAATGGCAAATTGAAATGAATATATTCATCTGATGATTGATGGTTTTTACTGGTTTCGAAATTTCCTAATTGTAAGTGATGATTAAAACTCAAAACTGATAATGAATTTAAATCAAAGCGGTTTATTGAGAAAGATCCAGCATTATAACTTGCCTTGATGTTGGTGAAAGATTCTTTTAATAACAGCATTGCCTTTGTGAGTGAACTCTTTCCACTACTATTCGTGCCCGTTAAAACCGTGATAGGGGAAAGTTCAAAGTTGTACATGTCTTTGAACGACCTGAAATTTCCTACGCCAAAATTGCTGAGATGTGCCATATTAAATGCAAAAGTAAATAATCAGAGTGCAAGCTATTTGCATCATTTATAAATAGTGTTTCCCTGCTGCGGTTATCAGCGCAGCAATTTTAGTTCTTAAATTTTTTGGCTCCAAAACTTCGACATCCTTCCCATAAGAAAGTATAAGCCCCTCCAGTTCATTGTTCGGTATTAAATGAAATTCAAAAGTGTTTTCCGCGTTTTTTGCCATTTGTTGTGTATGGTGTAATGGATTGGTGGCTACATACTTCGCCCTCATAGGTGAAAAACCTAAAACCACCCTTTCTACTTCGGCGCCCTGCGGGGTACTCATACCATAAATATTCTTGTATAGCTCAACCGGATCAAAGTCGTGATGCTGGTAATGTTCAATTTTCGCTTCTGCCTTTATTTTGCTTTTGATTCGCTCCAGGGCAAATTGCTGAAACTCATAACGCTGCTTTTTTCGCAATTCTTCAGGCAGGCCAAGGAGAAACCAGCGGTTGTTATATTCTTTGAGCAAATATGGATGCACTACTACATTTTTAGGTGAATCATATTTAAAGGGTTGGTAATCAAAACTGATAACGGTTCTACCCTTAGTAGCTTCAAGAATATCTACCATGAATTTAGCGCCTTCATAATTTGGACGCGTGTCAAACTGGATGATGGTTTCATCATGCTCCATTTCGTCCCGCATATCCAGCTTTTTGAAAACCTCATTCAATTCCTCATGGATGTCGAGTCCGGGCACCTGTTTCAGGATAGAAGCCGCCAGCTTTATTTTCTCCACCGATGAAGAGGTCACCTTCACGTCTTCAATATTATAGCCCTTTGGTTCATAGATGTAACCTCTGCCCCGGACATTTTTAATAGGCGCACCTTCGGCGCGCATATATTTTATCATGTCCTGGATGGTTTTCTTGCTGACACTATCGCTAATATGCTCCCTCACCCGTTCAATCAATTCATCAAGGGTGTAGTAGCGGCTTCTGAAAAGCTGATTCAGAATTTTTCTCCGCTCGGTATATTTTTTGGTTTGGGGCATTTTTCAAATAAATGCAAATAGTTTGCATTCGGTGTCGCGTTATTTGCATCGTAAATATAGAATCAACATTACAAAACAATGAAAACGCTATCACCATTCTTGACCATCTGCACTTTGCAAGCCCCACCACAGAGCAAAAAAACGCTTTGCAGGGCATGGCGGAGTTTTCAAAAATGGAAAACACCGACGACTTTATGATTCTGTGTGGTGCGGCTGGCACCGGGAAGACCTCTATCGTCAGCGCCTTTATCGGCTACCTGAACCAACAGGATATTGCGTACCAGATAGCCGCGCCCACCGGACGGGCTGCCCGCATCCTGGGCCGGAAGAGCAAAACCGTGAGCAATACCATTCACTCCATGATTTACACGGCTAAAACCAATAAGAAAACAGGGGTAGTCAATTGGGTATTGAAACAGAACCTGAGTTCAAAGGAAACGATATACATCATTGATGAGGCTTCGATGGTGCCAAGCATCGCGGATAACAATGAGTTATCGCTTTTTAGAAATGAAACATCATTGCTGGATGGCATAGTGGCTTTTGTAAAGAACGGACACAAAAACAATAAGGTGCTGTTCCTGGGCGACCGATACCAATTGCCGCCAGTTCATGAGGAAGAGTCAAGGGCGCTTTGTGGCGAGTACCTGAACGCTACTTATGGATGGAAGGGCAAAACCAACCTGTTGACAGAAGTAAAGCGTCAGGAAGATGGCAGCCAGATAATGACGAACGCTATCCGCACCCGTAAGGGAATAGATGAAGGAAAGGCAGCCGTAAAACTGGATGGGCATCGCTTCTCAAGCTTTGCGAATGTGGCGGACGATTATGTTCATGGGTTTCTGAACAAGGGAAGCGAACATGCCATTTCAATCGGCGCTACACATCGCATGAATGAAGTCTTTAACAAGGTGGTACGCGAAAAACTGTTTGGAAAAAGGGCGCTATTATTAGAGCCGGGCGATTTGATGATGGTCACCACCAATTGGTCACGCAACTCGCATCACCTTTTTAACGGCGACCATGTAACGGTTAAAGAATTCTTCCCGAAACTGATTGAAGAAGTGGTAGGCTTGCATTTTATGCCTGTCAAAATTCTATTCAAAAACTTGGAGGGAAATGAGGAGGAGATTGAAGACTATTTATTGGTGGAAAGCATCACCGCTAAAAACGGGCAATTGGATGAGGCCGTTGAGAACCGCCTCAGAAATGAGCGGTTCATCAAGAATCCCCAATTTTCCGAATGCGGATTTGCGTCGGACGACCGCTACGTGGGAGCACTGCGCCTTAATTACGGATACTCTATCACCTGCCACAAGGCGCAGGGTGGGGAGTGGGAGAAAGTTTATTTCAATACTTTTAGTATTCCCTCTCTACGGTTTCAATATACCGCTGTGACGAGGGCAAAAAGTGTTTTGCAGTTTTATTAAATCAAGCAAGCTATGGGACAATTGGAACTTTTTACATTAGAGGAACAAAAGCGTATGCCCAGAAACCAGTACGAAGCTGTCGTTTATTTTATGTCCCATCTTGACATTGAGATGGTCAGCTCATTTTTGGATGATGAGAAAACCTATCAGGACTTTCAAAAATATCTTTTCATCAGTAAGTTGATTAAGGCTTTTGAACAGTTTGAAAAGGCGGGGGACAAAGTGTTGTCGCTACACAAAGGCAGTTGTGGAGGATGCAGTAAGGGTTGCAGCGGTTTTACTTTTTTAGGAAAGGAGGGACACTATATGGATGTTCTCTTTTTGGTGGAGGGAGAAGAAATCAAAGACATTTATGAATGTGCGAAATTCATCAATGATGAGGAGGTGCCGAATAAACTCATCAGCGTAGATATAGACCCATTAATGTTCGGCGATGAGTATGCGCCGTTTTAGGTTCAAAACCTAATTCTTGCAAGAGTGACATTTGAATTCATCCGATTGGGCTTCGGGATGTAGATAAGCAGGAAGAGGTTAATTCGTGCCTCGCTTTTATTGTAGCACAAAACTAAATTATTTAAAAAGGACATTTTTGAACAGCTAAAGATCGTGCTTTTGGTTTCTCTCAAATACATGACATTAAAACACACTTTCATACCGATTTATTCCGTTTTTCTGTTAATTAGCAGGATTTCGATAAATATCCAGACTCATTCTGTCACAGAATGAGGCAAAACCGCGACAGAATGAGGCAAGTCCGTGACGGAATTAGGACAAGTCGCCACGAAATTAGGGAAGTCTGCGGCGGAAATACCTAAGTCCGTCGCAAAAACAGGGAAGTCCATCACGGAAATAGGGAAGTCTGCGACAGAAATAGCTATTTCTGTGATAGAAATAGGAAGTCCGCCACGGAAATAGGCAAGTCCACGACGAAAATAGGCAAGCCTGCCATGAAAATAGTACAGAATGATGTAGAAAAGTTCAGCCTCCTGAAGCTATCTACTAAACTTGGTATGAGTTTTTAAAGCATTTATAAAGAATTATCGGGGCTTGGACTTGGGAGGATACAGGAATTAAAGAGCAGACTCTAATGCTTCATCCGGTTGGGCTTGAATAAAAACAAAGATGCCATCGCTACTAACGATGGCATCTTTGTTTGTGAAAATGAAAAGAGCTTATTGCTCTTTATCCATCATATCGCGGAATTCGCTGAAGGTAATCTCCTTGGTAGTGAGCACGGATTTTCCCTTAATGAAATCAATCACCTTGGCTTCTATCAGTTCGTCGCGGGTTTGAGACACCACTTTCTTATCGCTCAATTGTTTTTGTACAAACTGCTCCACCCATTCGTCTCCCATGTTGGACATGCCGTAACCATATAGCCGATGGATGAGGTTAGTTCGTACGCGGTCGGCGACCTCTTCCGGAGTAATATTCAAGCCCTGTTCCTTTATAATTTTCCCCTGCATCAATTGCCAGCGCAGCGATTTGGCAAAATCTGGATATTCTTTTTCAATCTGTTCGCGGGTCACATTTTCCTGATCGTTGGTTACATCGAGCCAGCGCAAGAGATAATCATCGGGCAAGGGAAATTCCACATGCTCCATCATCCCTTTGTATAAATCGTTGACCAGAATTTTGTCGCTGCTGCCATCAAGGTAGGCTTCCAGGTCGCCCTTGATTTGTTCCCTCATCTCGGCTTCGGACTTGATGCCATCCTCCCCATACACTTTCAAATAAAATTCTTCATTCAGTTCTGCTGGTTTGGAACGGGAGATGTTGTTCAGCGTCAATTTGAAACTGTCACCCACTTCTGAAAGTTTGCTGAGGTCGTTGATGTTCAACACGTTCTTCGCCATGCTTTCGCGATCGCGATCCATCAATTCAAAAGCGTTATAGACAATGCTTTCCTGTTTTTTAAGCAGTATGATTTTGCTTTTTGCATCCTCCGTCAGCAAGTCAGTCATGACCGTGGTGGTGGTATTGATACCACCGGGTTTCAGGTTGCCCTGTTCGTCTAGTTCTTCAACTGTGAAGGTGAGGATGTCTGTTTCGCCTACCACTTCGGGATATTCATAAGTAGCAAAGCGAGTGCGGATGCGCATCACTTCGTCATCAATCATCTTTTCATCGGGAAGAATTTTGTACTTGGTGAATGAAGGCGAATTCTCGATGTAGGAAAGATCAATTTCCGGAGAAATAGAAACATCATATTCAAAGTCAATATCCTTCATTTCATTCACATCCAAGTGCAGGCTCTGATTAGGCGCTGGTATTGGAGACACCAGAGTATGGATTTGGTTGTCGCGAATATAGTTTTCGATTACTTCGCGAAGCTGCTTATCTATCTCTTCATAGAAAACAGAGTTGCCGTACTTTTTCTTAACGATTTCGATCGGCACCATTCCGGGGCGGAAGCCTTTGATGTCCACCTGTTTAGTAAGCGCTTTGATTTGCTTCTTTATCTGGGGCTCATAATCTTCTTTTTTGAGATTGACCTTGACCCGCGTGTGAAGTTTGTCAATTTTTTCTTCTGTAATAATCATAATTGCTGGTTTGATAGTTGGCAGATGGCGGTTCTCAGTAGGAGACTGGTCTTTGCTGTGAACCGCCAACGGCTAACCGTTATCTGTGTAGTGCGGGCGGAGGGACTTGAACCCCCATGCCTTGCGGCGCCAGATCCTAAGTCTGGTATGTCTGCCAATTTCACCACGCCCGCATATTTTAAAGAACAGCCTTTTGAAAAAGGAGCGCAAAATTAATAAAACAAGAGACAAATTAGAGTGCTAAAGCATAAAAGCGAATTAAACAGCCACTTCGGCGGCAATATGAGGGTGTGGGTTATAGTCCATCAGTTTAAAATCTTCGTACTTAAAGCTAAAGATGTCGGTTACCTCCGGATGAATAATCATCTTGGGCAGGGGTCGTAAATCGCGAGTCAATTGAAGTTTCGCCTGTTCTATATGGTTAGAATATAAATGTACATCACCGAAGGTATGCACGAAATCACCCAAACCAAGACCACATACCTGCGCGACCATCATGGTGAGGAGGGCATAGGAAGCGATATTGAAGGGCACACCGAGAAAAACATCGGCGCTGCGCTGATAAAGCTGACAACTGAGTTTTCCGTCCAGCACATAAAACTGAAACATGGTATGGCAGGGCGGCAGGGCCATCTCTTCTATATAAGGAACATTCCACGCGCTGACAATCAGCCTGCGAGAGTTGGGGTTCTTTTTTATTTGTTCTATTAGGGTGCTGATCTGATCTACCGATTTTCCGTCGGGTGCCGGCCAACTTCTCCATTGATAGCCATAGACTGGCCCCAAGTCGCCCCATTTTTTCGCAAAGTCATCTTCGGTGGCTACTCGCTGCGCAAATGTTTTGATGTCTTCTCCGCCAAATTCAGTACTCTTTTTATACTTCTCGTAAGGCCAATCGTTCCAAATACGCACACCGTTTTGACAGAGATATTGAATGTTCTTATCGCCTTTTAGGAACCAGAGCAATTCTTGTATGATGGCTTTGGTAAAGAGTTTCTTGGTGGTGAGCAGAGGGAATCCATCTTCGAGGTTGAACCGCATCTGATAACCAAAAACACTATGCGTCCCTACGCCCGTCCGGTCGTCTTTCCAAACTCCCGTATTTAGAATATGGCGGAGTAAATCGTGATACTGTTTCATCGCCGCAAAGGTAAAAAGTAACGGAATTATAAAGTGAATATCATGGGGGTTGTTTTGGGTTATCCTTTCAGAAACTAAAAGGATAGTTATAGAAACTCCAAGCGTGCTTTATCCATTTATGCGACAAAGAGTTTGTTCTTAGTGCCTAAGTGATAAATTGCACTTTAAACCGAAATATTGAAGCTCACCGATTCCATTTCATTCATTTCCAAGCTCAGTCCCGGCAAGGTTTTCAATGCCTCTTCCGTCATTAGCTCCTACTATTTAGCCAAATGGATGAAGCGACCTATACAATGGGGGATGCCATTCAATGTTTCCATAGAACCAACCACGAATTGCAATCTCGGCTGCCCCGAATGTCCCAGCGGACTGAAATCTTTTACCCGCCCCACAGGAAATCTCGATTACGATTTTTATAAAAGAACCTTAGATGAAATCGGCGATAAACTGATTTATCTCTATTTCTATTTTCAGGGAGAGCCGTATATGCACCCCCACTTTCTTGATCTGGTGAAGTCGGCATCAGAAAAGAACATTTATACTGTCACTTCTACCAACGCTCATTTTCTAACGGAACGAAAAGCAAAAGAAACGATTGAATCCGGCTTGGACCGCATACTGATTTCTATTGACGGCACCACACAGGAAACCTATGAACAATACCGAATTGGCGGTAGCCTTCAAAAAGTAATAGACGGAACCAAAGCGCTGGTGAAAGCCAAACGGGAAATGAAATCAAAAACACCTCATATTGTGTTTCAGTTTCTCGTAGTCAAGCCGAATGAACATCAGATTGAGGAGGTGAAGAAACTTGCCAAGGAGATAGGTGTAGATGACGTGAAACTCAAAACTGCTCAGGTGTATGATTATGAAAAGGGGAATGAACTCATCCCGACGATTGAAAAATATTCCCGTTATAAAAAAGCAGGGGACGGCTCCTATAAAATAAAGAATGAATTGCTGAATCACTGCTGGAAGCTATGGCATAGTTGCGTCATCACCTGGGATGGCCGCATCGTTCCTTGTTGCTTCGACAAAGATGCGCAGCATCAACTGGGAGATTTGAATACGAAAACCTTTTCCGAAATCTGGCGCAGCGATTTGTATCGCTCCTTCCGTTCCCGTATTCTTCAATCCAGAAAGGAAATAGATATCTGTACTAATTGCAGCGAAGGTACGCGGGTGTGGGCTTAAAGTTTATGGAAGTTAAGATATTGAATTCGACACCAAATGACTTCGATGAAAAAAGAGTGTTCGTCCAATTTTCTCAAGGCCGGTTGAGTATTTTATCTCAGAATGTTCTTTACCAAGCGGAGTAGCTCTAATATCGTAATGAAATCAACACGAAAGGTCAATCATATTATTCTATTTTTGCGCCGTTTTTGAATAATGATTTTTCGACGCACGCTATTTATTTTCTTTGGAATCTTTGTGCTCACTAAGGGCTTAACTGCTCAGGTACGTACCCGCACGCTGACTGAAGTTCGCGGAAACGTGATAGATAATGCTACTAAAGAGCCTCTGTCCTTTGTCAATATCAGGATAAAAGGTAGTGCAAAAAGTACTTTAACGGACGATAACGGAGAATTCTATATTAGTTCTAGTGAAACATTTGATTCCATCATATTTTCGTATCTAGGCTACCGGAGCATTACCTTACCTATAAAGCCAAAACTACAACAGCGACTTCACGTCAAAATGAGCAGTGAAGACCTGAAACTGGCAGAGATTACCGTAAAGGCGAGGAAAAGATATAAGCGTGTAATAGACACTGCAGCGATGTTCGTCTTTCACCGGGTGCTAGAAAATAAAGAACTCAACAATAGTAAAAACGTATCCAGCTATAGTTACGATTCCTATGATAAACTACAGTTGTCATTGCTCAATCCCAAACCCGGGCTGATTAATTTTTCTATTCTCAAGCCGTTCAGGTTTGTATTTGACAACAAAGACACGACCGAGGGAGGAAATGTTTTCGTCCCGATTATTCTGAATGAGAAATTAAGCAAGGTATATTATCAGAAGTCGCCACCCAAAACAAAACAATATGTCATTGCGCAGGAAACAGGAGGTATAGATAATTCCTCCTTGATGAAATTGGTGAGCTACTACTCCATGGGAATCAATGTCTATGATAATTTGTATGTCATTTCCACCGTGTCGTTTGTTTCTCCATTTTCTTCCGGAGCCAGTTTGATCTATCGTTATTATCTGACCGACACCGCAGAGATAGAAGGGCGGGTTTCATACAAACTTTATTTTACCGGGAAAGTTCGGGAAGACCAGGCTTTGAAAGGATATGCTTGGGTAGATTCTGCCACTTGGGCGATTCAGGCAATTGATTTTCGACCTAATGAAAAATCGAACATCAACTTCATCAATGACTATACCATCCGACAGGATTATAAATTAATTGATGATAAATATTGGATGCTGAAGAGAGAAGAAATGATTACGGCTCTCGCCTTGCTAAAGGGCAAGAATAGAACTTCCATGCTCGCCACCATAACTCAAAACAGGAAAAATATCGAGGTGAATGGATTATTTCCTGATTCTGTTTTTGCAGGACCAGAAACAGTCATCGTCGCATCAGATTCCTGGCGGAAGACTCGGGACTATTGGGATTCTCTTCGATTTGAGCCTTTAACAAACTCGGAAAAACAAGTACATCATATTACCGATACCGCCAAGTCCATTCCGGCGTATAAGGCAATTGACTGGAGCACCAGACTACTGACCGCCGGATATGCAGGAGCAGGCCCCGTCAACATTGGGCGGTTGGTCAATTTTGTCAGCCGGAATAGCATTGAGGGTTGGCGACTCCGCTTTGGCTTTGAAACCAACATTAGGTTCAAAAAAGATGGGAATCCGGTTCGGGCTTTCCTTAGAAGATTTTATTTCAGCTCCTATGTGGCTTATGGATTTAAAGACAAGGAAGTGAAATATGAAGCCCTGACGCGAATTAATCTGGCTAGGAAGAATGACAATTGGAATTCGTTAGAACTGAAATACCGCTATGACATTCGTGTTCCGGGAATGGATGAAAGCCAAACCGTATTGACCTTTGACAACATCTTCACGCTGCTCAGTGGCCGCCGGCTCAGCAAGGTGATGAAGGTGCGCGAAGCAAGTATCACTTATGATAGAGAGTGGTTTCGTGGGTTTTCTACCATCTCGACCTTGAGTGAAAAAACATTTTACGAAGTTCCGGAAGTATTTCCATTTACGCATCAGACACCAGAAGGACTTCAGCGATTTTCTAATTTTCATGTCACTGAATTTCAAACTGATTTCAGGTATTCAAACATGGATCAGTATTATGCGCGTGTTTTCTACCGCTATTTTCAAATCACCCGCTTTCCGGTGTTTGTAGTGAGATATGCTGCCGGAATTGTGCACATGCCCGACAAGCGATATACTTATCACAACGTGCATCTCACCATCAGCCAGCGCCTTTCTTCACCGGTCGGACATACCATTTATCTTTTTCGGGCAGGAAAGATTTTTGGAAAGGCTCCCTTCACAAGCACTTACCTGACTCAAGGAAATTTAGGTCTTTTATTAGATCGCTTCAACTATAACTTGTTGGGCGAATTTGAATTTGTGAGTGACCAATATGCTTCGCTTTGGGTAGAACATCACTTTGATGGTTTCTTTTTTAATAAGATTCCGGGCTTCAACAAGTTAAGGCTTCGCGAGGTTATTTTTGTGAAATCCTTGATTGGAAGTTTTAACCGGAATAATTCAGATGTGCTGACCGTTCCAAGTGAATTGAGAGCTCCGGGCCCTAAGCCATATCTAGAGGGAGGCTTCGGAATCGAAAATATATTATACATCTTCCGTGTGGACTTTATCTGGCGATTAACTTATCGCAACCAAATAGGCGCACCGAACTGGGGAGTTAAGATAGCGATGAGATTGCAGTTGTAAATTTGTCAGCGGCTTTGTTCTGTTAGCTAAATTTTATTTTTGTTCAATAAATGATTCTATGATTGCCATTTATGGAAAGACATTCCAACCGTCCAACGCTGGTTTCGCACAGAACATGTTTGATTGCCTTGATAGAAAGGGGATGAAGTATATTGTAGAAAGAAAATTTCTGCAACTGCTTAAAAACGAGATTAACCTAAAAGTTAAATGTGAGGATTTTGAAAAGCCGGATGATATTAAGTCTGCAACGGATATGGTCTTCAGCATTGGTGGTGATGGCACGATTTTAGACACCGTAGTTTGGATTAAAGAGTCTGAAATTCCTGTTTTAGGAATCAACTTTGGCCGCATGGGCTTCCTTGCCAGCATAGGCAAAGATCATATCGATGCCGCGATAGATGCAGTAGAGAAGGGAACATTTTGGATTGATAAGCGAAGTATGTTAGAGTTGCAATGCAGCAAGCCGCTGTTTGCCAATAACTTTGCACTAAATGATATGGCCATTCAACGACGCGACCATTCGAGTATGATTACCGTAACGGTACGTATGAACGGTGAACTGCTTAATACCTATTGGGCAGACGGATTGATTGTCGCCACCCCCACCGGTTCCACCGGATACTCTCTAAGTTGCGGCGGACCAATATTATATCCGGGTTCCGGCAATTTCGTTATTACTCCGGTTGCCCCACACAACCTCAATGTCCGACCAATCGTAGTGATTGATAATTCCATCCTAACCTTTGAAGTGGCGGGTCGGGGAGACAGTTTTCTATGTACACTCGACTCTCGTTTCCGTTCCATAGATTCCTCCTATCAATTGACGGTTCAAAAGGCGAAATTCAATGCGCACATTGTTCGCCTTGGCGGTCAAAGTTTCCTTTCCACCCTAAAGGAAAAACTGAATTGGGGCACAGATCGAGAAACTAATAAATAGATAAGGCTCCTGATTCATAGCTAAAGCCAATTTTTCATAAGCCTATGGTCACCATAGGCTGAAGCGTGGTGTTATAACTCCGCCATTCATGGCGGAGTAGTGTGTGCGAAAGGTGGCTGGCTTTAGCCACAGATTATCATGTTTCGAATATTTATTGGCATAGTCTACACCCAGCGGGTGAATTTTGCAGAGAGGGAAATCGAACGCCTAAATTCAAACCAGAATAATAGCGGGAGTCTTACGACCCGTGCTACTTCCAGCTTTCGGTGCTTTCGGCGGCTTTCTTTTTCGGCTCTTTGGGTTTGCGGCCTTTGCCAACCGCAAAATCGCGGGTAATGTTGAAGCCGAATTGCACCCCGAAATTTTTGAAGGAAGAGGGGAATTAATTGCCAGTTGTTTCGGTAATAAAGTTCTTTTCAATCATGCCTCTAGAATTGGTGAAATGAAGTTGAAAAACGTGTCCTCCGGTTTCGAGGTCCAACCCAATGGAGAGGCAGTTTTGTACCTTTTCGTTGTTATAGGGCGAAACAATTTGTCTGGGTGGCACATAAAAATATTCCATCATAAACCGCGTACGCCTAGTTATTTTGACCGAGGTTGCAAAGTCAAGTGCAAACACATCGTTGCGGTCTTTCGTAGTTGTCACCAGGTTTCGTGGACAAGAGTGGGCATTATCTCAACCGAAATCCACTGCCCGAACTTGCGTGAAAACATGAGTTGAAAGGTATAGTAAAGCCGAGAGGAGAAAAAATTATGCCGCGCCGGGTCAGCCCAATCAGCGCTTTTGATAGCGATGCTTGAAAAAGCAGAAATGGTGATGGGAATATGCCATTTGCCGGTTTGTTGGCGGATAATCCGCCATTTCATGTAGCCATCCCAGGTTTTTTCAAAAGAACTTCTACCCATTCCAATAGAAAGATTGTTGATGATGCCATATTCCACGCCTATGCGGATGGTGGCATTGTCCAACCCGATGAATTCCTTAAACCCACCGTTCAACCTTCCGAACCGGTGAGAGATAATAAAGTTGATGGTTTTCTTGGCCGGTTGCTCGGTGCTTTGTCCGTTGATGATTTTGTTTCCTTTAAAAACCCCGAGTGCATATTCGTGGGGTTTTTCTGTTTGTTTTTCCAGTTCTTTGAATATATCAGCCTGCGCAAAAAGCAGATTCGGTATCAAACAGGAGAGGAGGAGTAGTTTTTTCATGCCATTTAATTATTCGGCGCACCGGCATCCACCCATTTTTTAACTTTTGACAATTCGCAGGTAGTCAAAGGCCCAGAGGTGGCATGTCCTTGCGCACAATAACCGGTTGTCTAAAGAGCCATTGTTAACAGAAAGTTTTACTGCCGCATATCCGCATAATCACTAGAGCTGTTCCACCGAGCATGACATCCGGCGGTGGCGCACCGGCATCCAGAATGGGTTGAATGCTACCGGCGAAGGTGATATTAACGGTGTCGCAGTTCTTGTTGGCATAATACTCGGCATAGAGTTTATCTTCATTATCATAATAACAGGAAGAGAGAAAAAACAGAGGAATGAGGAAAATCAATCCTACCCAAAGCGGGACTTGAAAATTTTTGAGAATCACAAGCTAATTTTTTAGATAAAATCAATTATTTGCGGCACCTGCATCCACCCAATGTTGGAGTTTGCCAATGGTGCAATCACTTAGTTTTTGCGTTCCATAAGGCATAGCAACCACACCTACATCGTGCTTGATAGAACTCATAAACTTACCATTATTGATATAAGGCATCATATTGTTATAGCCATTCAAGTTTACTCCTCCTTGCTCAGCACCGGTGGTGTGGCAGCCCAGACAATAGGTTTGAATCATGGGATTGACGACCGCAGCAAACGTGACATTGGTACTGTCGCATGTACATACATGAGAACATGTAGTATTCTTAGAACCCTGTTGTATCCATACTTTAATCAATGCTTTTTGTTGAGCTGTTAAGTCAGGATTGGGAGAGGGGGGCATGGAGTTATCATTAATGGTCTTCCAAAAGCTGCTATTCAGGAAACGAGTTTCTACACTGGTGGTGCTAATTAGGGTTTGATAGCTGGTAGTTACAATTCCTTCCTCGTGTGTATTGGCATCGTGACAACCGCTTTTGGCACAATTAGTTTGCAGAATAGGCAGCACATCTTCTGAAAAAGAAATGACTCCTGCTGCGCAGGTGTCGCATTTAAAATATCAATAGGGGATGTGTGCTGTCGTAAGGTGGCAGAACCAACGGAATATCGTATATCAGGTCATGCTTGCAGGAAGACATCATCGAAAGCATTCCTCCGGTAAATAATAAAGTGACGATTAGAAAAACAGATTTGGGCTTCATAAATTTGTGCTTTGGGTGCAGAAAGAGGTTCATCTATTACAGTCTAACGGCTGATAGGGATATATATTATGCTGTAAAGTTTGCCATTCAAGTGCCTGTGTGGTGGTTCTGAAACACTTTAGACCTGTTTGGTTTCCGTTATTGTCCAAACAAACCACACACTTGTCTTTAGCACAGCCCTGAATAATAAAGGTTGTCAGTATGATTATTACTCTGATTCTGATTCCGTACTTCATTACTATACCAATTAGGTTGCCTAACCCCAATCGGTTACTACAAAGATATGCTTTCCCCACCGGAACTTACACAACACTGACACATATCATTTGTTAATTGTCCTTCAGCCGGTTTTATCATTCCCCCTTTACAGTTTCCCATTCATTATTATTTTTGAAGTATCCCTTCCTTGACAGGCTGCCGGTTTCTCCGTAAACAATACCAATTGATTATACATTTCATCGAATTGCTTAAGCATTTGATCGTAATGCTTAAGCATTTCTTCGGATTGCTACGGCATTTTGTCGTAGTGCTATAGCATTGCCTCGAAATGCTACAGCGTTTTGCCGTAATGCTATAGCATTTCCTTGAATTGCTATAGCATTTTGTTGTAGTGCTTTAGCATTTTACTGTATTGCTACAGCATTTTGTCCTTATGCTGAATCAATTCTGCCTCATTAAATAGCATGCCTGAAAAATAATTATCTTCTAAGGTCTTACAATGCAATGAATTACATTGATGTTATTATTTACTGCGTAACCTTTCATGCCTCTATCTCCTGTTGCCTACCAGATTGTCCAGACTTGGCGAATCATAACATGGTGCGGCATCTTGTTCTCGATGAAACCAAGGTTGCTGACGAATTGCCTATTGTCATTCCCGCATTTTTCTAATTTCGTCCCTCGATGAAATACAAGCGTATATTGCTAAAACTGAGTGGTGAATCTTTGATGGGCAACAAGCAGTTTGGCATTGACACAGATCGTGTGATGCAATACGCCGAAGAAATCAAAGCGGCAATGGAAGCCAAAATAGAGGTGGCAGTAGTGATAGGCGGAGGAAATATTTTCAGAGGGATTCAGGCAACTGCCAATGGGATTGACCGCGTTCAGGGAGATTATATGGGAATGTTGGCAACCGTCATCAACAGTATGGCTTTGCAAAGCGGACTGGAGAAAATAGGTGTTTATACCCGCTTGCTCAGCGCCATCGAAATGAAGGAAATAGCCGAGCCTTATATCAAGCGTAGAGCGGTAAGGCATTTGGAAAAAGGACGGGTAGTGATTTTTGGAGCCGGCACCGGTAATCCATATTTCACTACAGATACCGCTGCGGCACTTCGAGCTACAGAGATTGAAGCAAATGTGATATTGAAAGGAACCCGCGTAGATGGTATTTATGATTCGGACCCGGAGAAAAACCCTAAAGCAAAGAGGTACGATAAAATTACCTTTGGCGAGGTGCTGAATAAGAAGTTAAATGTGATGGATATGACGGCCTTCACGCTTTCTAAGGAAAACCATATTCCTATCGTCGTATTTGACATGAACAAGGAAGGAAATCTGAAGAAGATTCTGAATGGAGAAGAAATAGGAACTGTAGTAACTGATTAAAAATTCAACCTTTAATATTTAATTATGACCGAAGAAGATGTAAAAAGACTTTTGATTGACACCCGCTCGCAAATGCAGAAGGCGCTGGAACATTTTGAGTTTGAGCTTTCAAAAATTCGTGCAGGAAGAGCCAGTGCTGCCATGTTAGATGGAATTGAAGTGTCGGCGTATGGAACCATGACCCCCTGTTTCAGTTGGGCAACGTTTCTACTCCAGACGCTCGGACATTGAGCATTCAACCTTGGGATGCGTCCCTTCTTCCTGAAATTGAGAAAGCAATTCTGAAAGCCAACATTGGAATTACGCCACAAAATGACGGGAAGATTATTCGCCTGAACATTCCAGCGATGACCGAAGAGCGGAGAAAAGATTTGGTGAAGCAGGCGAAACATCAAGCCGAAAATTGCAGAGTGTCTATGAGAACGATCAGGAAAGACTCGAATGAAAAGGCCAAAAAGTTTCAAAAAGATGGTTTGCCGGAAGATTCTTTCAAACAGTGTGAAGCAGATATTCAAAGCATCACGAATGAGTCCTCTGTAAAGGTGGACAAGCATCTGGATGTGAAGGAAAAGGAAATCATGACCGTCTAAATATTTATTCCAGGTAAGCACAAGGACGCAAAGAGTATTTTTTGCGTCCTTGTGCTTTTAGCAAATCAAACTTGAATCATGAAGAAGAAAATTGTAGTACTCGGTGCAGGAATGGTGGGTCGCACCATGGCCGCCGACTTGAGCACAGATTTTGATGTAACCTCCGCTGATCTGTCTGATGCCAATCTGGCATTGATGCAAAAGATGGCAAAGGTCAATACTGCCAAAGTTGATTTTAGTGATGCCAAGCAAATTGCTACTGCTGTTAAGGATGCGGATTTAGTGGTAGGTGCAGTTCCCGGCTTCATGGGTTTCAACATGCTGCAAACGGTGTTGGAGGCGAATAAAAATATCGTGGATATTTCATTTTTCCCGGAAGACCCGTTTCGTTTGGATGAACTGGCAAAGAAAAATGGAGTGACAGCCGTCGTTGATTGTGGCGTGGCTCCCGGAATGGATAATATCATATTGGGTTATCATTATAAAAGAATGAAGGTGTCCCGCTTTCTCTGTATGGTGGGAGGGCTGCCGGTGGTGAGAAACTTGCCTTGGGAATACAAAGCACCTTTTTCTCCGATTGATGTGATTGAAGAATATACCAGACCGGCGCGATTGGTAGAGAATGGAAAGGTGGTCACCAAGCCTGCCCTTTCTGAACCTGAACTGATTGATTTTGAACAGATAGGAACTCTGGAAGCCTTTAATACCGATGGCCTGCGAACCTTAATACGTTTCGACATACCCGATATGGCGGAAAGAACTTTGCGCTATCCCGGTCATATCGCTTTGATGAAGACCTTGCGTGATGCGGGATTCTTCTCTGAGGAAGAAGTCACATTGAAGTCCGGCAAGGTGCGTCCGATAGATTTGACGAGCAAGATTCTTTTCCCTCAGTGGAAATATGAAGAAGGAGAGGAGGACTTTACGGTGATGCGTGTCGAGGTAGAAGGAGAAGAAAATGGCATTCCGAAAAAGTATGTTTATGATTTATTGGACCGCTACGATGTTGCTTCAAAAACTTCGAGCATGTCGCGCACCACCGGTTACACAGCTACTGCGGCAGTTCATTTGTTGATGAACAAAACCTATCAGAAGAAAGGAATCATTTCGCCGGAGATGTTGGGAGAGGAGGAGGCTTGTTTTCGCTTTATGTTTAATCATTTGGAGGCGAGAAATGTGGTCTATCGCATCAAAGAATTAGCGGCACAGTAAAAGTCATTCTCCTACTTGGAAGTAGGGAGCAATCTTTTGGTAGATGCTGTCATTCATTCCCTTTACACTTTTTAATTCCTCAATTGATTGGAGGTTCACCTTTTTATCTCTATACTTTTCAATGGCCTCTGCTAGATAGTATCTGATATAGGGATGTGCTTTTAATTTTTGAAGGCTCACCAGATTGATATTCATTTTGCTAACCGGTGTGCCGACCACCAATTTGTCTTTGATTGCCTGATACGTACTGTCCGGCAAGCCCCATATTTCACTGACTTGTTCAACAGAAACATAGCCGCCTAATGCTTTTCGGTAGTTGACCATTCGCCGAGCGTAGGATGGGCCTATTCCTCTCAGCTTTTCAAATTCTGCAGAGTCGGCTGTGTTAATATCAATGGTCCATCTACTTTTCGATTGTTCAGTAGCTTCCGGTCTTTCATATTCTCTCTTTTGAAATTCTCTGGAAGCAATTTTGATATAAGGTGCAAGCCGTTCATATCCATCTTCGCCGATAATATACACCCGCTTTAAATCTTCGGGTTTATAGAATTTAGCACCATGAGCTTTATACTTTTCAATAGACTCCGCTTGTTTTTCACTAAAACCAAGTTTCATCCATTCCTCTACTTCGATTTTATTCGGGTCAAATTCAAAATACTCTATTCGCTTTGCTGCTTTCTGTGAGTAGCCTTTTCTTTCCGAAGAATCTTGTCGGTAGAAAAAAGTGGAAGCACTTTTCCTTTCACTATACTCTTTGATAAAGGCGGCTATTTCTTCCTTATATATTGAACTGTCGGCGTGTTGAACCGGCCGGAAGTAAAAATACATTTTAGGGAAAATGAGTGTGAAGACAACGAGAGATAATAAAACGATCACCGCGTTTCTTTCTCCTTTTGAGAACGTAAAATATTTTCCAAGAAGCTGTAACAAACTTGAAATTGATTTTGACTTACAATATTTATGCTAATCTATGTTTTTACCAAGAACCACCAGCGCCGCCGCCGCCAAAACCGCCGCCGCCAAAGCCTCCAAATCCACCGCCTCCTCCTCCACCACCGAAGCCGCCTCCACCAAAACCACCTCCACCTAAGAATGGTCCGCCGCCCCAACCTCTGCGCCCATAGGAAGTGCCGCCATTATTATTTTTGGAAATGAAGAAGATGACAATAATAATGATCACGAATATCAGGATGATTGCCCATAAAGGAAGTTGTTTTGCATCGCCATCGGTGTCGGTGTTTACAAAAACGCCGGACATGCGGGCTATCATTTCATCTGTGGCAGCATTTAGGCCATTGTAATAATTGCCCTCTCCGAAAGATGGCTTAATAACCCTTTCGATGATTCGTTTACAAATGGCATCGGGTAAATATTCTTCTACTCCTCGTCCGGTGGCTATGAAAAGCTGCCGGTCGCTTTTTGAAACCAGAATCAAAACCCCATTATCAAACTTGGCTCCTCCTATGCCCCATTTTTCTCCTAATTCAGTGGCATACTGCGCTTTGTCCATCCCGTCCAGCGTATTAATAATGACAATGCTGATTTGCGTAGAAGTGGAATCATCGTAGGCGACTAACTTGCTTTCCAATGCTTGACTTTCGGAGGCGGAGAGCATCCCGGCAAAGTCATTGACTAAACGTGGAGGATTTGGCTTGGCGGGATAATCAGGTAATGAAAAAACAAGCAGGTGGCTACTGATAATAAAGAATAGAATGAGCAATCTTTTCCGCCGAAAGGAAGGCGCTACTAATCGCCAGCCGTCAACGGTCAACCGAAAACTATCCTTCGCTAATCTCATTGGACAGTTCGTTTTTATCGTGCTCCTGAATTGGAAAATACTGCTTTAGATGAGAACCGGTTTCCTTAATGGCGAAAACAATACCCTCTAAAAATTCTCCCTTTACAAAATGTCCTTTCATTACCTCCTTGGTTCCGTCCCAAAAGTTGGCGGGGACCACCTGGTTGATTCCCTGGTCGCCGATGATAGCGAACTTACGGTCTTCAAACGCCAGATAAATCAACACCCCGTTGGCGGCAGCCGTTTTATCCATGCCGAGTTTATAAAAAACTTCTGTAGCGCGGTCCAATACATTCTCCGACTTGCATTTAGGCTCTATATGAATACGGATTTCCCCAGAGGTCATCTCCTCGGCTTCCCCAATTGTTTTTACCATGAGCCTTTTTTGCTCAACAGAAAAAATTTCTTTAGAGAATAACATGGATACGGTACCTAGAGTGTGTAAGAAATTATTTCTTCTCTCCTCCGGCAGTTCCAAAGTCAACGGTTGGTGCTTTGTCTGAACCTTCTGCTGACTTAAAATATGCGCGCTCGCCAAAGTTGAACATCTTCGCTATGAATAGCTGTGGGAATTTGGCGATGTAAGCATTATAGTCCCGCACGACTTCATTAAAACGGTCACGCTCTGTCTTGATTCGATTTTCAGTTCCCTCTAATTGAGCCTGCAACTCTTGAAAATTTTGTGTGGCTTTCAAATCAGGATAGCGTTCTACGGTAACCAATAATCTTGACAGCGCACCGCTCAGTTGGCTTTGTGCTTGCTCGAACTTAGCCATATTTTCAGGAGTCAAATCGTTCGCACTAAGTTGAATAGAACTTGCTTTGGCGCGAGCCTCTATCACTCCGGTTATGGTAGATTTCTCAAAGTCAGCGGCACCTTTAACAGTGTTTACGAGATTGGGAATCAGGTCGGCACGGCGCTGATAGGCAGATTCTACATTGCCCCAGGCACCGTTTACTGCTTCGCGCTTTTCCACCATACTGTTATATCCGCAACTGGTCAGGGTGGAAGCGATGATGAGTCCGAAAAAAAGTCTTACTATGTTTTTCATGTGTTTTAAGGGTTTTGATTTAAAAGTAAAGTTAAAAAGTTTTGTATGTTGGATACTTTGACGTTTCAAATAGCTCATTATTTTAAAACTTGCTGAATTGAATTATCCACCCTGCTCGACCAAGCAGACCTCAAAATTCTTATCATTGTGCCTTATTTAGGATGGAAGCTAAAACCGCTTTAATGTACACACTGGAAGAGCTACAGGAGTTCTATAGTAAATTTTATACCGAAAGCCGCTTTGATTATACGCCGGATGGTCTCTATGCACCGGTGCGCCATATTATGAGCATTCAGGGTAAACGGATTCGTCCGATGTTGCTGCTGATGGCCTGCGATATGTTTGGAGGTAATGTAAAGGACGCACTTAATGCAGCCTTTGCCGTGGAGGTTTTTCACAACTTTACACTGGTTCATGACGACGTGATGGACAATGCGGATATCCGCCGGGGAGTTTCCACGGTTCATAAACAATTTGGGTTGAACTCAGCTATCCTCGCAGGAGATGTCATGCTTTCCTATTCGTATAAGTACCTCATGCGAATTTCTGCGCTGAAGATGGGAAATGCACTGGAGGTTTTTACGCAGACAGCGATTGAGATTTTTGAGGGGCAACAGATGGATCTGGATTTTGAAGATCGGACCAACGTGAATGTGGATGAGTACCTCAAAATGATAGAGTACAAAACTTCGGTCTTGCTGGCTGCTGCGCTTCAGATAGGCGCAATAGCTGCCAATGCCAGTGAAGAAGACCAGAAGAAATTATATGAGTTTGGTTTGAATCTGGGTTTGAGTTTTCAGATAAAGGATGATTGGCTCGACACCTTTGGTGATGGAGATAAGGTGGGAAAGAAAATCGGTGGCGACATCATACAGAACAAAAAAACATTCCTGCTTATCACCGCCCTAAATGATGCCAACGAAAAGCAACGTGCGGAATTAATGAACTTGTTTAAAGACAAGAACGAAAGCACCAAACTGCCGGGTGTGATGAAGATTCTTGAAGAGCTGGATATAGCCGGAAAAACCGAAAAGAAAATTGAAGAGTTTCATCAAAAGTCCTTGGACTCACTGGCGGCAGTCAATTTGCCCGAAGAAAGGAAAACCAATCTGCGCGTGTTAGCAGAGAGTATCTACAATCGTGATTTCTAATTGGTGAAACGGGACGGCTAAGAAACCCCTACTACCTTCTTCTCACTTTACTTGTCCCATGCTGCTCGTCTCATTTCCATATTTCTTCAAATACCTTCCCAGTGCCCAAATAGGAAACACATTTCGATAGGAAGTGTAGGAGATCATACAATTGTGGTTGAACACCCCACTGATGCTTTCCTGTTCCCAGTCGCCGGTTGGCTGTTGGCGCGATAATAAAAATTGAATACCCTTTTCGATAACTGTTTTATCAGGATAATCTGCTGCCATTAAAGAAAGCAGTGCCCAAGCTGTATTGACCACTTGCGATTGTTCATGGGGGATGTATTCTTTCTGTACACAACTTTCAAAATTTTCACCCCAACCGCCGTCGGTGTTTTGTTTGGACAATAAAAACGCACAGGCTTTATCCATAGCTGTTTTCACTTTTGATTTGTCGGAAGCATATTGCACATGCTGCAAAGCATCTATGGCAAACCATATACCGTAAGTGAAACACACCGCCCAGGAGCCATACCAAGAGCCATCTGCTCGTTGTTGTCCGAGAATGAAATCCATACCTCGACGAATGGAAGCTTCAAACTCCTGCTTTTTGTGATTGGGGAAATAATGCAGAAACTTCACCATGCCCTGAATACATGCCGAGCTACATTCGGTGTAAGAATAGTCTGCCATGATATTTCCGAAAACTTCAGAAGGATTCAGCAATTCAATCCATTGCGGCGCGCGCGTCAATTCATAGGAAGCCCAGCCACCGTCTGCATTTTGAAAAGTAGGCAAAAGCTCGGCGGCTTGAATCAATCGTTCATCCGAAATTTGTTTTTCTTTCAAAATCAGGCCGGTGGCATTCACCATCAGGGAAGATTTCAAACCTTCGGCGGTGCAATCGGTAATCGGCCATCCGTGGTCAGCAGTGGAAAAAGCCCAGCCACCTACTGAATCATGACGAAAGAAATATTTGTGGTCGCGCACCTCTTCACGCACTTGGCTGATGTCAATATAGTGGTAAACATTCTTCACCGCATCGGGAAAATATTTTTCCATACCTCCTTCTAAAATCGCTTGTGTCGCAAAAGTGGTGTCCCACAACTGCGAGCCGTTATAGCCATTCATTTTCATCCCATCTTCCGCTACCCACAAATAATCATTCCACCGTTCTACATGCTTTTTAAAATTCGGGGAATCCTTCCCTTCTGCATGCCAGATACATAAGGAGTTGATGACTTTGTTCACCGGTCCTATATCTATGAAATTGGTGTGGTCATCTTCGGCGCGGATATAAGAAAGCGTAAAATCCAAAGCTTTTTTACGAATGGATTTCAAATGAAATCCTTCGTAAACATTCAGCAGTTTATACATGGTCTTCAAAGTACCCGACATAGGGAAATACAAATCGGTTTCGGAGCAACGGTTTCTGGCTTCTTTCCAGTTGATGTCCTCATATTCTTGCGTATAAAGTTCTTTGCGCAATGCTTCCACCAAGGGGGTAATCGCACCGGTTACCTGATGACCGGAACAATAGGTCATGGGCAGATAAACCATGCGAGCATGACACCAGTAATTGCCGGGATGAATCGGCAGCGAGCGCGGCAGCAACCACATTTCAGGGAACAATGAGTTACAGCCCTTCCATTCATAAGCCCCCAAAACACTCAAATAAAATTTTCCCCATGAAGGGATACCGGTAGCTCCACCGTGTGACTGAAGCCATTGGCGCGCCGAAGCCACGCGAGGGTGGCTTGCCCCCAAACCAAGAATTCGCAGCGACACATATTGCAACACGGTACCGAACATGGTACTTTTGCCTTCCAGATGCAGCCCCCAACCTCCATCATCGTTCTGATGATTCAACAGGTAGCATTTCATCATTTCCTGATGCTCCTTTGGAAAGGGAACACCGGTTACATAGGAAGTAATAATCAATCCCGGCAACAGAAACATAGGACCACCATAGTCGCCGGGCCAATGTCCTTCATCGGCTTGCAGCGATTCATAAAAGTTCACCCCTTTATATAAGGAGCGAAAAACCTCTTTGGGCAATTCGCCAGTCAGAGATTCGTTCACCGGAATTTGGCTGTTGTCTATTGCCCGATAGGAGGCTGCCGCCTTTTTATTTCGATAAACACGATCACCGCTGTTGGGGTTTTCTTTTTTGTTGTAGGTAAAAGCCTCCCGTAACTGTCGTAGCGATTCATCATCGGTCTTGCCTTCATAAAACCACCGCTGCCGACCCCGCTCGGTTTTCAGATTCCAGAGATTCCAAATATCTTGTTTCGTCATAATTATAGAAGCAAATAAAGTTGAAAATTGTTGATTGATGTCGGAGGAGTCATGAGTTGGTTGGAGCAAAAAGCGCAAATTTTGAGAAGTAGCGCATACGGTACATTATTTCGCGTGTATTTCCTTACTAAATCCTGTGCCTTTTGTTGAAAATAAATTGGATTCATGGTAATCTGCGAAAAACAGACTCTCGGATTATGCTACCATTGCGTTCCTTAGATAGATTCCATATCAACTTATAAAAACGAATGTCTGCCTTGATGATTTGTATATTTTTTAATCGAAATTCCTTTTTTATTTCGAACAAGAGAGGCATTATTATGTTTTAATGGAAACATTCTCTGTTTCAACTAGATGGGCAAAATAAATATCAAACCTTCTTACGACATTGTAGTAATCGGCGCCGGCATGGGCGGACTGACAGCGGCCGCTATGCTCAGCAAAGCCGGATACTCGGTTGTGGTGGTGGATGCCGCCAATCAGGCGGGGGGCTACTTAGCAGGGTTTCACCGGAACCGGTTCCGGTTTGATACCGCCGTTCATTGGTTGAACCAGTGCAATCCTGGTGGTGTCATTCATACCGTTTTTGAAACCATTGGCAGCGACTATCCTCGGGCAGCTACTCAAAACCGAATCAAACGCTACCTCGGCGACCATCATAATTACTTATTGACTAATAGTCCGGATGAATTAAAGCAACAACTTCAGAAAGAATTCCCTCACGAAAAAAAGGGTATCGAACGATTTTTTAAAGATGCCAAAGCTTTGGGGGAGCGGATGAATACATGGGGTAACAATGTCCGCGCTTCAGAAACATTTCGCTTTGCTGAAAAGCTGCAATACGCTGCCAAAACATTTCGGTTCATCCTTCCTTTTATCAAACACATTCGGTTTACGGGCGAAGAAGGTTTGAAGCGGGGCCTAAGACGCTATTTCAAAGACGAAAAAATTCTGAAGATTTTCAGCACAGAGCCTGATTTGCTTTCATGCTTGGTTCCTATAGGATGGGCTTATTTCAAGGATTATCAAAACCCTCCAAAGGGCGGTGGACAGGCTTTTCCCGAATGGCTGGAACACGTGGTGAAGTTCTATAAGAACGATACTTTCTATCATAGCAAGGTGACGAAAATTTTGTTGGACGGCACCACAGCTACCGGAGTTGAAATAGATCACCGGGGAACGAAGTATGAGGTGAAAAGCCGTTATGTGCTGGCTGCCTGCGATGTAGAAACGCTCTATGAAAAGATGTTGCCCGAAAACGTCGTCCCCAAAAAGCTTAAAGATAATTTGCACCATGCAGTGATGTATAGTTCCTCCTTTACCATATCGGTTGCCTTAGATTGTAATCCGGCGGACTTGGGCTTTGGCGAAGAAGCGATACACATTTCTAAACAAAATATCAGCTTTAAGGAACAGACCGCCGCCAATCCTGAAACAACAGAACTCATCATTCTTGCGCCTTCCTTCAGAGATGAAAGCCTAGCTCCCACCGGACAGGGAACGCTCACCATCTTTATGCCTGCCGAAATGGAGCAGTATGATTTTTGGAAAACGCAGCGCGACGAAAACGGAGCGTATATAAGGGGGGAAGAATATCATCAGAACAAAACGGCCATTGCCGAGGTATTGATAAAGCGCGTAGAAGAAAAAATCGCTCCGGGTTTGCGCTCGCACATCCTGTTTTATGAGGTGGCCACGCCGGTTACTCACCACCGCTACACCGGTAACCGGAACGGCACCATGATGGGAGCAAGGCCGGGAAAAGAAAACATGAAAGCCGGAGTGGCTCATTACCGCACACCGATAAAAAATTTGTTGCTCAGCGGTCACTGGGCGGAACTGGGAGGAGGCATTCCCATTGCGGTGAAGGCAGGGTTTAATGCCGCCTTATTGGTTTTTAAAGATGAGCAGCCGGAGATTTTTGATGCCTATGTTCAATATATCAATCACAAAATATCGGCAGTCCAAATTCGGGAGTCTCCGCATTTAAAACCATATACCAATAGCTGGGTGCAAGACCTTACGCCCGCACAACTTTTAGCGGCGCGGAGGAATAATGATAATACTACCTCAAAACACAAAGAGCACGTATCTGATAAATAGTCAAAGCAGAAAGGAGTGGAGCACGTAAAAGCAAAAGCACGAATTTTGCGAAGCGGCACACATCTTCAGCGAATCAGTGCTTATCTTCTCGTAATCAGCACACATCTTGACAAGAAGTGTGCTGATTACGAGAAGAAGTGTGCAGCTTTAGACAAGAAGTGTGCTGATTACGAGAAGAAGTGTGCAGCTTCGCACTAGATGTGTGCTGATTAGCACAGAATCAGCACTGATTCGCACGCAATGTGTGCTGATTCGCTGAAGATGCGTGCAAATGAGAAAAAGATGGGTTTTTTCGGTCAATTTGGCGGATATAGCTTTGACAAATTTGAAGATTTGTCAAAGCTGGCTTATTAGTTGTTTTCTACAATCGCGATTTCTTGATCCGTCAGGTCGTAGAGGGAGTACACCATCCGGTCTATTTCTTTATCGGTTTTTTCTATCTCGTCCTTTAACGCCAGTGCCTTTTGTTTTTGCTCGCTGAGATAAGTCAACCACTCTGCTTCCTCGGACAAACTCATCTTTACCTTTGCTTTTTGTAACTCCTTCAAGAACTCTTTAAAGTCTAACAAGTACCACTCTTGCAGCTTTCTAGAAACGGCTTTGCCCGGCAAGGGAGTGTTGCTAGATGCCTTGGGCAAGGGAGTATTATTAGATGTCTTCGACAAGGGAGTATACTCCCTTGTTGACAAAGGAGCGTCCGTAGTTGTATTTGACAAGGGAGCATTCGTTGTTGTATTTGACAAGGGAGCATGCTCCCTTGTTGTTGCTCCCGCGCCTTTATAGAAATCAAATTTGCTTTGTAGTAGGGTGAGGAATTGGGATTGTATATTCCCGAAAGAAGATGAGGCATCCATCGCGCTATCTACTTGACAGACCAATTCATATTTATACTTCGCATCTATGTTAATTAAAACTGGAAATTGCTCAATGTTCTCCATCAAGATTGTTGGAAACAGCTTCCTCTTAAACTTTGGTGAAGTGACTAAAACATAATAAGAAAAAAGCTTGCTGTTTATAAGTGCTAGGAAATATTTCAATGAGAACTCGTTATTTTCTTGCTTAAGAATCCCGTTGAAAATAGACTGGTTATTAAAGTATTCTTCTTCCGCGTATGTCGCATTTACACAATACCTGCCTTCTGTGGTTATTTCTCTTACCAATAGTCGTGGTCCTTTGAAAAATTCAATGGGTCTTTGAAATGCAAGCCAAGGACCATAACTAAGCCATTTTATTTCATTCCACACAAGGCAATATCTTAAAACATCTTTTCCTAAAATCTCTTTACCGAAAGTTTCATTCGCTTTATAATCCTTTGTCCATGGCCTTGTAGTCATTATTTTTTCAACTTCATCCGACGTAAATTTATTTGCGAGATGTTGTCTAGAGTATACTCCCAATCCCTTTTTCCAAATCATTAACTTGGATAGCTGGATACCCTTAGAATTTATTTTTTCAACCACTTTACTGTTAAACTCAACGGATAAGTCGATATTATTATCTCCTTGAAGTAAACTTTCCTGTTCAACACTACTTAATACTTCATTAGTGAAAACCTTTTTGAGAAATATTTTACTGTTTTTAATTTTTGGCTTTTCTATTATAAACATTACCGACTCTACAGAAGCCGCAAATGTGTCTAAAGGAGCTTTTATAACCTGCGTAATGCTGTAATTAGTAAGAATATATTTTCTTAACTCCGATGCCTGTTTAAGGTTTAAAAAAACATCTGGAGTGATAAATCCAAGTTTTGAATTATGCGCTAATAATCTCAATCCTCGTTCGATAAAAAATCGAAACAAATCGTATTTTTTCCCTTGTGTAGTTTCATAGTTATTTCTAAAATAGTCTGATTCCACAAGACTAATTGTCACAACATAAGGCGGATTCCCCACCACCACATCAAAGCCTCCTTTATATTCTATACGAAAGGCGTGGTCGTGGTCGCAGCACATCTCTTTGACAAGGGAGCATGCTCCCTTGTCCATGGGCGGCAGTTGGTGCTTCTCGCGATTGTATTCTATATACTCGATGGTATTGGCCAATTGCTCGTTCGTGGTAACAGGTTTGCAGCCAAACTTTTGTGTCCATAGAGAAACGTGGGGTTCTTTATCCGGTTCTGACAAGGCAGCATGCTGCCTTGTTGCTATGGTGTCGGTATCGGAACCCCCGATGTCTTTTGCTGACAAGGGAGTGGGCTCCCTTGTTATATCGGTACTCGCGCTATCTTCTTCTGACAAGGCAGTACGCTGCCTTGTTGTCGTATCGTTCTCGGAATTCGCGCTATCCTTTCGCGACAAGGGAGCTTGCTCCCTTGTTGTTGTTTCTGGTGCAGTGGTTTTTCCGGTAGCCCGGTTATATTCTTTGGCGCTTACCGATTTTATTTTCTGCATGATGCGCGGCACTTCTTCTTCCTCGCACACCAGCAGCAGGTGCATGTGGTCACCACATATATTATAGGCCAATACATTCAGCCGGTCTTCTTTCACGATACGCGCTACCACTTCCGTTATCAGCGCTTCGTCTTTTTCTTCGAGCCATATCGGTTGGGCTTCCGGGCGCATTCCGTTATCACGTTTTTCACGCACCTTATGTTTTATCATGCGCTCGGAGGTGCGGCTGTCATGTGTGGCGGTGGTGATATGAAAGGCCTGCTTTTGCTTTTTCTACAAACACTCGGCAAATTCCTTCTCCCACTTAAATGCCTTATCGCCAGCCACCGCCGGGTCGTCAATCAAACTGTTGCCACATTTAATGTTGTGGTTCAGCGCACTCAGCTTTCTTCCTTTTTTGGCGGTGCGCAGCCAGAGTGACAGTTTTGCTATTTCAATACTCTCTTCATTCAAGTCCACCCCATAGAGATTGTTTTCGAGAATGTGGTTCTCTACATCGGTCAGGGTGATGCTATCTTCAAATAATTTTGCACGCAGTTCATCCACCTTCCGGTGTTCGGCAATCAAAAACTCCAATGCCTGATTCAGAAAAGCACCGCTGCCACATGCCGGGTCGAGAATAGTAAGTTGTAAAAGCCACTGACGATAGCTTTCTAATTTATCATTCAGTGCCCGTTTGTCTTTTTTCTTTTTGCCGCCGCTATAGTCTTCGTCCTTTATTTCGAGGGCGGCTTTCTTTTCATCACACAATTTGCCTACGGTGTTTTCTACAATGTATTTGGTGATGTATTTGGGCGTGTAGAACACACCGTCTTTTTTTCTCCGGGTTTTGTCTTTCTCCAGTTGCTTGCCTTCGGCTTCAGCAGCCACCGCGTCCACATCATTCAGACTGTGTTCAAAAATATGTCCGAGGATATTGACATCCACTTCGGTTTCAAAATCATATTGGCTCAGCGCGAAGGTGCTGTCATAAAGAAGTGTATCATCTATCGTAATGTTATCGAGCACTTCGTCCGGCGCAAACAGTCCGCCGTTGTAGGCGAAGATGTCGTGCTGTTTGCCTTTGTGTCCGGTGTTCAGGTAGCCGAAATACTTTTTGTATCGCTCATAAAGTGGCACCACTTCATCCAGTTCCTTGAGTTGTTCCCATTGTTTTAGAATTTCGCGAATGCTATTGGGTGGCAGCAGTTGTTTGTCTTCGGCAAAGAGTATGAACAGGAACCGGTCGAGCAGTTTTTGAGTTTTCTTATAGACTACCAACTTATCAAAACCGGGATTAAGCGTATGAATGTTATGATAAAGCTGGCGCTTGAAATTGCTGTAATCGTTATAAAGTTTTTTGGTGATGCCCTGCTCTTGATTGACGGAGGCTGACTTGATTGTCGCCGGGAGATTGGCCAGCAGATTATCTTTATGCAGACAGAGATAGAGCACAGCAAAATCATCAGCAGAAAGATGGAACAGGTCAAACTCCAGATGCTCTACGCTGTCTTCTATATAGAAGCGCAGTTTTTCAAAGTTTGATGTGATGACATACGCACATCCTTTCTGATTATTCTTATAGCCGAAGGCCTGAGTTTCTACATGGTCGAGATCCACGGTGTCAGTGCCTTTCAGTTCAACTACGGCATGGACGGCTTCTCCTTTCATCACGGCTCCGTCGGCTTTCTTGCTATCTGTCGCGTTCTTCTTTTCTAATACAAAATTATATTCCGGCTGCGGCTTCAGCGTGTAGCCCAGCACGTTCACAAACAAATCGCGCACAAATCCCTCCTGATATTCTTCCTCTTTTGCATCGCATATATTCTGCTGTATAGCTGCGCTGCCAAAGTGGGCGCTAAACTTCGCAAATGCCTCTGCTACCAGATGCTTATCCTGTTCGTTCAGATGTTTTCGTAAAACTGATTTCTGGAAGAGAGCCATGTGGCGGTAAATTTAATCCGTGTTGTGAAACTGAGCTTTGACAAATTCCAAATTTGTCAAAGCCGCCCAAATCTGAAGGCAAAATACCCCTGTTGATAATTTTTATCTGCCTGCATTGCAAGGCGTTATAAGCACTATTGAGTTTATTTTTCTCCAACTATTGTATTTAGTGTTTTGATGCCTTATATTTGCATCGTCTTCTTTGTTTTAGTGCTCGTAAGCGCTAAAGCGGGAAGGAGGCAAATCGAGACCCACTAAATACATTTATAGGTCAGGGCAAAATACAAAAATCGTATTTAACCAATGAAACTTCGGACGATTCAAGCTGTATCCTGAATCTGCCGGAGGATACAGATTCAAAGGGAGGAGAGGATAATTGTAGGTCATGACGGATGAATGTAGTCCTGGAGTCGGCACAGGTAGTGGGAATTGAATTGCTATTAAAAGTAGTTAAGTAGTATTTATTAAACAATTAAAAAAAAGGAGAAATTATGTCAAAAGTAAAAATGGGATTTGCAGGACTCAGCATCCCTTCACAAATAGAACGTTCAAGGTGGATCGTAACCAGAATAACGGGTAATCCGAATTACCCCACCCCCATTCCATCGCTAGCAGATTTAACCACTGCCACCGATGCTCTGGAAGTGGCGTATAATGATTCACGCAATGGCGACAAAAACCTGATGGTCATCATGCGCTTGCGTCAAAAAGCGATGCTCGATATTATCAGAAAGCTGGCTGCTTATGTTCAAGACGAATCAGCCGGAGATGAAGAGGCTATCTTGTCCAGCGGTTTTGGTGTGGTGCAAAGAGGGGGACCTTTATATGTGGGTCAGGTGTTGAACCTGCGCACGAAAGGAGGTGTCAATTCTGGAACCATTCGCGCCGTGTGGGATAAGGTAACCGGTGCCGGTGCCTATATTGTGGAGGTTTCCGATACAGGTCCTGCCGGAGAATCGTTTACTCAGTATCGTGTGGTGATTGGTTCTCGGATGGATATCACCGGATTAAACCCTGGTGGACTGTACTGGATTCGTGTCACTGCGGTAGGGCGTTCAGGCTACGGATTGCCAAGCGATCCAAGCGTGCATAACGCCTCGGTTACTTATTAAGCAGCGAATATTATTCGTATGCTCATCCAGGATGAGTTGCATCATCATTAAATCACGCAAGGCGTGAAAAGAAACACTTGATTGTGTGGGCCCCGACCGTTTCAGTGTCGGGGCCTTTTTTATTTTGTTATGACCAATGCTAACAGATAGTCGGAAAATTGGTATTTTCATTCTCCGTTTATGGTTCGGTGTGGTATATTATTCTTTTCATTTTTTCTTTACTCTGGTTTGTATGCCCAATCGGAACCACAGTTTACTCAGTATATGTACAATCGCTATTTGTCAAATCCGGCGTATGCAGGTAGTACAGATGCGCTAGAGTTTCACTTGATTCATCGCAGTCAATATGTGGGTTTGGCAAATCGAGCTATTGCTTCTCAAGGATTCAATTTTAATATGCCTGTTTATTCAATCAGTTCTGGAATCGGGTTGACAGCGGTGAATGATTTTATTGGGCTACAACGCGCTACTTATGTAGCGCTTAATTATGACTATAGGAAATCATTTAAGTGGGGTAAAATGTCCATAGGTATCGGTGCGGGAATAGTTCAAACATCTATTGACGGTGCTAAAATCAGAACGCCCGAAGGAAATTATAATGACGGCCAGCTAAACCATAACGATCAAATTTTGCCGGATAATTTGCAACAGGGTATTGCTCCGGACTTTTCATTTGGATTGTATTTCAATAATGACCGGTATTTTGCAGGTGCCGCTATACAGCATATCGCTTTTTCATCTGCTACTATTGATGCTGTAACTCAAAAAACCAAACTGAATTTTGCCCGTAACATAGTTGTGTCAGGTGGCTATGATTTTCAAGTGGGCAAGAAGTGGAGCGTGATGCCGTCAGTGTTGGTGAAGACCGATTTGAGGAAAGTACAACTCGATGTGGGAGCTAACGTAACGATCATACAAAATATTCTGACAGGAATTTCGTTTAGAGGTTATGAAAAGAATACGATAGATGCTTTGGCGTTGATGTTGGGATTCAGATATAAAGGATTTCAGGCGGTCTATTCTTATGATGCCAGCCTTTCTTATCTGACTAAATTCAACACCGGTTCTCATGAAGTGAGTTTAAGTTATCGTTATAAGTTGAAGAAAAAGGAAAGCAAAGGATATTTTTATCATAATCCCCGGTTTGATTAAATGAAGAATGATTCTGTCTAAGAAATGAAACAAAGAACATCAGAATCCGTATTTAAGATGGGGAGGTCATATTTTTTAGAATATTTTTGCAAAAACAAAAACTGTCTATATTTACGCGCTTTATAAAAATCGGGGAAAAACTATCAAATACAAAATGATGAAAAACGTACATGGTGTTTTAGGTAAAGCCTCTCTGGCTTTGGTTCTTTTTTTGGTGGGTTGTCAAGGTGGATATAATGGTCAATTGCTCGGTGAGCTTGACCGGCCAAAATGGAATCCAATCACTCCTTATGGAATGGTGTTCATTCCTTCCGGCGTGCTGCATATCGGCCCCAGCGATCAGGATGTAAACAGTTCTTCTCAGGCGCGTTCAAAACAAGTCTCTATTGTTGGCTTCTATATGGATGATACGGAAATCACAAATAATGAGTATCGTCAGTTCATTAACTGGGTTCGCGACTCGGTCGCTCACAAACTGCAAGGTGATGTGAAACAAGATGCTGATGGAAAAGAAACCATTGACTGGAATAAAAAGATTGAGTGGAGCGGCAAAAACAAGAATGAGCAAATAGAAGAGATATACCTTCCTGAAGATGAAAGAATTTGGGGTAAAAAAGAATTGAACCTTTCCAAAGTCAGATATGATTATGAGTGGTTTGATTACAAGGCCGCTTCTATGACAAAGAACAGAGGAAAGGCGAGAACTAGTTTTATTCATAAAGAAAACGTAGATGTTTATCCCGATACTTTAGTATGGGTTAGAGATTTTTCCTACTCTTATAATGAACCAATGACCAGAAACTATTTTCACCATCCTGCCTTTGATGATTATCCGGTGGTTGGCGTAACTTGGCATCAGGGAATGGCTTTTAGCTTCTGGAGAACCAGATTGTGGGAGGACTATAGAACGCCTCGTGGCGAACCGCTAATGGATATTTTCCGCCTTCCTACCGAGCACGAGTGGGAATATGCTGCACGTGGAGGCAAAAAACTGGCTCCTTATCCATGGGGAGGCCCTTACGTTAGAAACTCTAAGGGATGTATTCTTGCCAACTTCAAACCTGGTCGGGGTAACTATCCTGAAGACGGCGGATTCTATACCGTACGTGCGGATGCCTACTGGCCTAATGATTATGGTCTATATTGTATGGCAGGAAATGTGGCAGAGTGGACATCTTCTGCTTTCTTTGAAAACTCCTATTCCTTTATACATGATTTGAATCCGGATATTCGTTACGATGCCGAACAGTCTGAGCCAGAAGCGATGAAACGCAAGGTTATCAGAGGGGGATCATGGAAGGATATAGGGTATTTTATTGAAAACGGTACCCGTAGTTGGGAATATGCCGATTCAGCAAAATCTTATGTCGGATTCAGATGTATCACTACATTTTTGGGTAGAGATATTACCGACAAGTAAGCAATATTTAAAGTCACTTTTCGTTATTCCTACGTTCAAAGTTTTTAAAACCCAAAACTCGATTCTATAATTTTCTAAAAATCAAAAACCAAAAAAACAGAAACATCATGGCAGAAAAACAGCATCCATTAACGACTAAAAATGCAAGAGTTTATTTAAACTATGCTTATTCATTCGGTGCGGCAATCGTTATCGCGGGAGCACTCTTTAAAATCATGCACTGGCCCATGGCCAACGTTATGCTGATGGCGGGAATGGGCACGGAGGTTATCATTTTTATTATTTCAGGATTTGAACCACAGTCGGCCATGCATTCTGGATACGAATGGGAAAGAGTTTATCCTGAACTGGCTGATGAGGGCCCGGTTAATAAAAATCAAAAGCCATTAACCCAGCAATTGGATAAGATGTTGAGCGACGCTAAAGTTGGCCCCGACTTAATCAATAGCTTGGGCAAGGGATTCACTTCCTTAGGTGATAGCGTGAAGAAAATGAGTGAACTGACCGATGCTACGGTAGCGGCCAATGACTTTTCTAAGAATGCAAAAAATGCATCTAATCAAATCAATTCGTTTGCGCAAGCCGCTGCTACAGCAACCTCGGCGGTTAGTGGAATTGGTGCGGGCGCAGAGCACACCAAAGTTTATCATGAACAAGTACAAAGCATGGTGAAAAATCTTTCACAGTTAAATGCGATATATGAATTAGAACTTCAGGATTCCAATAATCACCTGAAGGCCATGAATAAATTCTTTGGCAATCTTAATTCAGCGGCTCAAGCACTTTCTGAAACTGCAGTTGACGCGACTAAATACAAAGAGAATTTGTCTCTGTTGAACAAAAACTTAATGTCCTTAAATGCGGTGTATGGTAATATGCTTTCAGCTATGAAGTCAGTATAAGTATAAAGGGGTAGTACATTTTATAATTAAAAACCGAGAAAAATAAAAAAATGGCAGGTGGTATATTAACTCCCCGGCAGAAGATGATCAACATGATGTACCTCGTGTTGACAGCGCTTCTTGCCCTGAACGTGTCGCAAGAAGTATTGAATGCCTTCCACTTAGTAAACGAAGGTCTGCAAACTTCAAATGGCTCATTATCTGAAAAAAACACCAATATTTATAAGGCATTTGACAAACAGCTTGAGGATGATAAGGGCAAAGCGCAGCAATATTATGATAAGGCGCAGCAAGCAAAAAAAATGACAGGCTCCTTACGTGATTTGTTAGAGAAATATAAGGTGGATATTATCAAAGGCGCAGGGGGAATTGATCCCGAAACCGATGACATTGTACAACGTGATAACGTGGATGTTGCCACTAGAATGTTTGTTGAAGAAGGGGAGGGCGTCAAAAGAGGCAGAGAACTTCAGCAAAAAATATTGGACGTGCGCAAAAATTTAATAGACCTCGTTGATCCGAATGATAGAGCGAACTTTAAATTGTCTCTTGATGCTCAAGCTCCTAAAAAGAAGGGTGAGCCTGGCGCAAAATGGGAATACGTTACTTTTAGCCACGTACCTGCTACTGCAGCAGTTACTATTCTTTCCAAATTCCAGAATGACGTCGTAAGTTCCGAAGGCGCTGTGATAGAATACCTGATTAAAAAAATTGGTGCAACAGATTTCAAATTCGACCAATTGAGTGCTAAAGTGATAGCTCCTTCTAGCTATATCATGCAGGGTCAGCCGTATAAAGCAGATATCTTTTTAGCGGCATTTAACTCTACCCAACAGCCAGAGGTTTTTTTAGGTTCGTTGGCCGGGTTTAAGAAAAATCCTGATGGCTCTTATGATCAAGTTGATTCCCCCAATCCTTTGCCTGCGGGCTATTCCGAGAGCGGAGTGCTAAAAACTGACGGTGGCATGGGTAAACTAGAACAGGGAACCGGAGGTGGAATTGGAGAAAAGAGATATGGTGGTATTATCCGGGTTAAAAATCCAGCCGGGGGTTATACTTTCTATCCCTTTGAAAATTCATATCAAGTTGCTCCACGTGCGGTGGTTGTATCTCCTACCAAGATGAATGTATTGTATATCGGCGTCGAGAATCCGATGAAGATTTCTGTACCTGGTGTTGGCCAAGCAGATGTTTCAGCGTCTCTTCAAGGAGCAGGAAGTCTTTCTAAAAATTCGGATGGAACTTATACAGCTTCAGTTACTGCGATTGGCAAATGTCAGATTGCTGTTTCAGCCAAGATTGAAGGCAAGGTTCAGGCTATGGGTTCTGAAGAGTTTCGTATCAAGCGTATTCCAAATCCTATTCCTGCAACAAGCGGAGGCTTAACCGGAGGCAATGTTCCTCCTGGAACCATGAGATCTCAATCAGGTATTATTGCGCAACTGAAAGACTTTGACTTTGATGCCCGGTTTGCGGTCCAAAGCTTTCAGATGGTTTATTCTTCAAAAGGAGAGATTTTCAAAGCTGATGCAGCTGGTCCTTTGTTCAATCAGCAGATGAAAAGTTTTCTTGAGCGCGTGAAACCGAAGGACATTGTATTTATAGACGAGATTAAGGTAGTAGGTCCTGATAAACAGCCCAGAAAGTTGGGGCAAATCGCTTTCACGATCATCTAAATAATCAACAGAAGTATGAATAAGACAACTGGTAAAATTTTATTAGCTGCCTCCCTGCTTTTCAGCGCGGCGGTTTGGGCGCAGGAACCCTTGGACGGGGCTTGGGTAAAAACCACAACCAAAGAAAAGGATGTGATTCCTTATGATTATATTCGGGAAGCGGATGTTTTCTGGTCTAAACGTATTTGGAGGACGATTGATGTGCGCGAGAAGATGAACCTTCCGTTTAAATATCCACAACAACCACTGTCCACTATTATTCATACGGCCGCCAAGAATGGGGAGTTGACTGTTTATGATAACGCCGTTATTGATGGAGACCAGTTTAAGCAAGTATTGAGCGTAGATGACGTTAAGAAACTTGGTTCACGGGTGGATACGGTCATGCAGGTGAATCCGGTGACACTAGAGGAAGAGCAGGTGATTCAGAAGAATGAGTTTGATCCATTGAAAGTGGTGAAGTATAAAGTGAAGGAAGATTGGTTCTTCGATAAAGAGACTTCTACCTTTCTTGTGCGTGTTATTGGCTTGGCGCCAGTAATGGAAGATTATGATGCTAATGGAAATTATCGGGGAGATATGACTATGTATTGGGTCTATTATCCAGACCTTCGCCCTATCTTAGCGAAGTATGAAGTGTTTAATCCAAAGAATGATGCGGTAAGATTAAGTTGGGATGATTTATTTGAAGCCCGTATGTTTGAAAGTTTCATTTATAAAGAAAGCAACGTTCATGATCGCTCGATTCAGGAGTATGCAACTGGTGTTGATGGTTTGCTTGAAAGTGATCGGGTGAAATATGAAGTTCTCTTCAATTTTGAACACGATCTTTGGAATTACTAGGATTTATAATCTAGAAACTAAAAACGCTCCGCTTATACGGGGCATTTTTAGTTTCTGTACTAAAGCAGGCGGTGGCGAGACGCGCAACCGCCACCCTTGTTTGCAGCGATGCCTCTTACTTCAGTATTACAAATAATGTACCACAAGAGATAGATAGCCAAAGTAGGATGGCCAATATTAGGGGTTTCGTTCCTACCTCTTTGATTACATTTAAAGAAAGCCCTGTACCTATTAAAAATAGAGTAAGTGTTAAACCTGTTTTTGAGAGACTCACGATAATAGTGCTTGCGTTTTGTACCAATGGGAAATAGGTATTCAAAAGCATGGCTAATATGAAGAACGCTATAAACCAGGGGATTTTGATTTTGGATTCTTTGTTCTTGAATAATAATGCAGAGAGAAGTGAGAGTGGAATAATCCATAAGGCTCTTGCTAATTTAACCGTGGTGGCAACCTCCAAAGCTTCTGCTCCATATTTGCTGGCGGCACCTACCACTGAACTGGTATCGTGAATAGCGATGGCACACCATAGGCCAAAATCGTGTTGCGATAAATTTAAAATACTGCCAATTGCGGGAAATATTAATAGTGCAATAGAGTTCAAAGTGAATATGACTGCGAGTGCTATTGAAATTTGGTTGGGCTTAGCCTTCACAATTGGAGCGATGGCCGCAATAGCACTTCCTCCGCAAATTGCAGTTCCTGCTGAGATAAGGTATCCTGTAATTTTTTCAATTTTAAAAATCTTAGTCAAAGCAAATCCTATAACAAGCACTGAAATAATACTAACTATAGAAAAAATGAAACCCTCTTTACCTGCCTTTAATGCACTGTTTGTATTCATTCCGAAGCCTAATCCGACAACAGAAACCTGTAGAAGTGTATGAATTAATCTCTTTGTAATTTGCTCATAAGGATTGCCAATAAGTTGTATAATAAGGAAGCCTAGAACTAATGCCAAGGGAGCTGAAATGAAAGGGGTACAACAAAGTATGGCGAGTGCAATAAATAATGCCTTTTGAAAGGATGGATGTGATTTGAAGTAATCTGTCAATTTTTGCATGGTTAATTCATTTTGAAATAGGTGCTGATTCAAAGTTCAAGAATAAATTGACAATGGCAGATTATTCACCTTTCGATTCAAGAAAGTAAAAACTCTGGACGATATAGATAGCTTTTTCATGTCTGTTACGACAAGGACTTTGCTTTTGAGACAGATAGCGAGTATATTTTATGCTGAAATTCAGTAGGAGGTTTTAACCCCTACTGCTTCCGTCTGATTGCTTCCCATAAGATTAATGACCAGCCTGCAATAAAGAAGAGGCCTCCGATAGGAGTGACTGGTCCCAAGATTACAACCGGAATCTGTGTTATTTCTCTAGTGGCAAGCAGATAAAGAGACCCTGAGAAAAACAGGATTCCTATCATAAAACACCAGAAGGCATTTCGAATAGCTTTTGAATCTTCCTTCCTCAAAAAAAGAAAACATAGAAACAAGGTAATGGCATGGTAGAACTGATATTGGACACCTTTTTCCCACATGAACAGATGTTCCGGGCTGATGAGCGACCGGAGGCCATGAGCGCCAAAAGCGCCGAGAACAACGGCTGTCATCCCGGCCAGTGAAGCAGCTATTAAAATAGTCTTTTGCACAGAGTATAGTTTATAAATGAATCTTCGTGCGAATTAAATGAAAATAGCTTTGCTACTTCGCCATATTGATGAAAAAACTAACCTTACTGTATGCAGCTTTTATCACGATGCTTGCTATAGGCGCCGCTTCTTACTATTTTTTAAGTTTCCCAACTGTCTTTGACGCGATGCCTTCGTCCTGTGTGGCAGTGCTACAGGTAAATAACTGGAGCCAGTTTGAAGATAAACTTGGAACAACCTATACCGGCCTGAAGTTAAAGAAAGCGCCTGTCATTCAAAAGTTATTGAATCAGGTGAACGAAATTCATGAATTACTTGAAGATAAAATACGGCCAGAATGGCAGTTTAATTCTGGCAAGACCGTAGCAGCTGTGCATCTTATTTCTGCAGACAATTATGATTTCCTTTTTGCTTCCTCGGTCAGAGGATTGGGCAAAAAAGAATTGCTTCAAAATATTCGGTCGAAAAAAACAGTAAGTTCTGTTAACGAAAGAGTGTTTAAAGGAGAGCATGTATTAGACATTGTGTTGAAGGATGGGAAAATACTAACCCTTGTTGAGACCAAGGGTCTGATTGCTATTAGTTTCACCTCTTTCTTGGTAGAAAATTCGATTAAAGCAATTCAGAGCGGCGACAATATAGAAGATGATAAGTCGTTTATGAATGTCAGAAAGAAGTTTGTTCCATCCGGCGATCTGAGCCTGTTTTTTAATTTTCAGAAGGCAGAGGTGATTTTGCCCGTCGCGTTTAAGGAAACCAAAGTAGCGATGATGAACAGTCTCCACCAATTTGCGGATTGGGGAGCCTATAATTTGACTTTGACAAATCAGGAACTGGTATTAACCGGTTTGGCATATTCGGCAGGAGATGCGCGGCTAACTACGCCAAAAAATAGTGACGGACCGAAAGACCCCTTCCTTACCACTGTGCCGGATAATGCTGCATACTTCGTTTCAGGCAGAATTGAAAATACAAACCAGCAAGACCCGATTTTCTCTAAAAAATTTGAACCCTGGATTGGAGAAAAGCAGGCTTTGGTCATACTAGAATCGCTAGAAGAAAACATTAATAATCAGAGCCTATTGATTTTGCAAGTGAAGAATATCCAACAGGCCAAGGCAAATTTGCTGCAATCAGGGGCAGCCAAAATTGAAGCGCTTAATGAAACAGGTGTAGCATCAGGAGCAGAAATATTTTCTTACAAAAACGGAGATTTGCTGAACAATTATTTTGGCAAAGGACTTATTGCTTGGGACCAGTGCTATTTCTCTTTTGTTCAAGGATCTGTCATTTTTTCCCAGAGTCCTAACACACTGAATTTTGTTTTTGATAAAATTGATAGCGGCCAAATTCTTATCAAGACAACTAGTTTTTCTGAACTCCAAAATCAAATAAAAAAGGAAACGAACATTCTGGTGTATATAAATCCTACCCGAGCTGAAATGTTATTGCAGGGGTTACTGAAAAATAAATCCTCCGTGACAAAGTATCTCATGCAGTTCGGAGAAATTATGATTGGTTCTGAGGCGAAGGATGGATGGGTCACCTCCACAGGAATTTTTAGGACGGGAGGAGAGAAGAGGACTTCTCCCGGTGTACTTTGGAGGACTGCTTTAGAAACGCTCTCTGATTTTGCACCTCAAATTGTACTCAATGCGACCACTCTCGAAAAGGAAATATTTACACAGGATACAGCGGGTAACATATACCTATTGAATAAGGGCGGCGAAATTCTTTTCACCAAAAATATCCATGAAGCTATTATCGGCGAGGTTCAACAGTTGGACTATTACAATAATGGTAAGATGCAATACGTATTCAATTCTGCTACCCACGTCTTTATGATAGACCGTTTCGGAAATGATGTGGCTTCCTATCCGCTCCGGTTGAGCAGAACAGCAACCGCAGGACTCACCCTCGTCAATGATCCTTCCTCCAAATCCTATAGATACTATATCCCCTGCGACAATGGAGGAGTGTATGGATATGAAAGTACCGGAAGACCGGTGTCGGGTTGGAGCCCGCGGGCTATGGCGGGGCGATGCACCAAGCCGCTACAATACATCCGCAACAAGGAGGGTGGTTATTTTCTTGCTTATACAGAGGACGGCAAACTATTGCTGATTGATGAAAAAGGAAAATTGATGTGGAGCATCAATAATCTGCCGGATACCAAACAAAATTTTTCCATCGTTGCGCAGGGCGATGATATTATTCTGCTCAATGCCGCAGGTAAAGAACTCACAGAAATATCCTGGGATGGAAATGATCGGATAAAACCACTGATGGATTCGGCCAACTCATTTACGGCCACCGCCACATCAGATTCCTCCTACCTCTATTTCTTTAGCACCAGAAACGAAATTCGCGCTTATGATGGCAAGGGGGGGTTCAAAAATTCTAACTTTATCAAGGATGCTCATATTTCATCTATCGAGGTGGTGTACATTGCCGCTGAGAAACATTTGCTGGTGAAGGACGAATCGGCTTCAAAGGTTTATATCTATGACCTTGCCTTAGAGTTTGAAGGCGTTTTGTCGCTCAGCAACATGGCCTCTGCCACGGTCGCCGACTTGCTCGACCGGAATGAATTTATCGCCATCACCGGCGACCGGAAAGGCAATATTGTTTGCACCCGCATCAGGTAATTAACCTAAATTGATTGTTAAGAGGAATGGAACGCAGATGACGCTGATAAGACTGATAGCCACTGATATAAAGCACTGAAAGAACTTTATTATCATCTCAAATCCTATTCAATCTGTGTCATCTGCGTTCTATTGTATCTGATTTTCAACTAGCAACTTGGGATAATTAACAGAATAATGGAAGGTGTAGGTCACAAAGGAACTCGGCTAAACCCGATTTTTTCTGAATGTGGCACATTTTACCTTGAATGTGACACGTTTGACCCTTGATGTGTTACATTTCACTCTGAACGTGACACGTTTGACCTCAGATGTGTCACATTTCACCCTGAACGTGGCACGTTTGGTATCAGATGTGGCACATTTGACCTTGGATGTGACACATTTCACTCTGAATGTAGCACATTCCACCCAAAATGTGCCACATCAAGTTTCGACTGCATCTATTTCCCGAGATACCAAGCCTGTTGCTGAATGAATTGAGTTCTTGCGGGTGGATTTCAGCTCCGTTTTACTGTTTTTAGACTTCAGAAAAAACAATTGGAGTTTTGGGTTTGACCGCAATTATCCGCCCAAATGGATGAGGAACAAAAATTTTAGTTTTTTGTCCGCAACACCGTGCAAAGCATGTTGTGTAGTCTTGACAAATTTAGAAATTTGTCAAAGCTAGTGCTACAAAAAACCATTCCGCAAGGGGTGGGTTTTTTATTGTATTCATTCCACCCCCACCGCTCCATCAAAATAAATATCTTTATAAAGCCGATGAGAAGATTAAGGTATTTCACCCTGACGATAGGTTGTTCTTTGTTGCTGTTGTTGGCGAAGGGGCAGAAAAATGATTATGTGTGGCTGAGTGGGTATGATAGCCAAACTGGATATAGTCCAATATGGAACTATTATTTTGGCACAACGATATTTGATTTTAATGATTCTCCGGTTAGTGTGAGACGGGATTCCTTGCAAATGAATTTTAGTGCTACTAATACCAGTTATTGCGACAGTAATGGTAATCTTCTCTTTTATACCAATGGAATTTATGTTGCTAATGCTTTAGATGAAAAGATTGAGAATGGAGATAGCTTAAATGCTGGTTGGTATCAGTATAAATGGGATACTACAATTAAAAGGTACGGATATAGAAGATCACAGGGTGTTTTAGCTTTTCAGGATGGCAGTAATAATTCTTATTTTTTAATACATTCCTTCGTTGATTCCAATGTGAATAAGGCTCCTTATGGGGCAGCGATACTTTGCACTTATCTCGATATGAATGAAAATGTCGGTCACGGGAAAATAATCAGCAAAAACCAAAATATCATTAAAGATAGTTTGGGAAGTGAGTTAGCTGCAACAAGGCACGGCAATGGCAGAGACTGGTGGGTATTGGTACAGAAAAGATTAACTAATTGTTATTACCGGATATTGATAGACAGTTCTGGACCGCATGTATTGCCAGACTTGACCTGTGGAGGGGCTACCACCCCATTTTTGGATGCAGGCGCTGCTTGCTTTTCGCCGGATGGTAGCAAATATGTTTACCTAAATGGTTACGGGGGCATAAGCGTATTTGATTTTGACCGGTGTAGCGGCACATTAAGTAACGCAAGATATATGCCCTTGCCAGTAATAATTAGTGCAGGCTGGTATGGATTGGGATTGGCTATCTCACCTAATAACCGGTTTCTTTATGCGTCTGTTACTTATCATTTATACCAATTTGATTTGTGGGTGAATGATATATTTTCAACAATTGATACCGTCGGCATTTACGACGGACATAAGGCACCATTTGGTAGTGTGTTTAAGACAGCGCAAATAGCCCCAGATGGAAAAATTTATATCAACTGCGGCAATGGAGAATCTGTTTATCATGTTATCAATAACCCAGATGTCAAGGGAGATTCGTGCAATTTCGCTCAACACAGCATCACCCTTCCAACCTTTGCAGGTAACAGCATTCCTAATTTCCCTAATTACAGATTAGGAAGAAAAGTTGGTAGCGAATGCGATACCTTATGGAATGGAATAAATGAAGAAAAAAATTCTAACAGAGAGAAGGTTTTAAAAATATTCCCAACCCCGCCACCACCGATGTGATGATTGATTATGGTTTTACGGATTGGAGCAAAGAAGGAGCAATGAGTATGGAGATAAGCAATGACTTAGGTCAAATGATTCATCAGCATAATTGCCGATGTATTCCGGTTTTCAGAGAATAGATATTTCAGCATATCCGGCAGGGCTTTATACTACTTATATCAAACGCAACAATGCAATTATTGCGACGAGTAAGTTTGCAAAGCAATGATTTTTAATGCGTTCTGCTTCGGCAATCACACTTTGGCAAATCGCGCAAAAGCCCCCAAGGGAAGGTTTTTTTTGAAGCTATCCTGAAGATATAATTCTCCTACTTCTAAATTCTGGGGATTGAAATTTTGCTTCACCATGTTTTCTAAAATCAGGGAAGAAAATCCGAGCGAGTAAGCATTCAGAATCAGAAAGTGTTTTTCTTCATGCAATAGCTCCAACACCGCTTTCATCATTTCATTGATGTTGTCTTCCAGCTTCCATTTTTCGCCGGTGGGGCCGTGGCCAAAGGCGGGAGGGTCGAGAATAATTCCGTGATATTTATTGCCGCGCTTCACTTCGCGTTTCACAAACTTCAGCGCATCTTCTACAATCCAACGGATATTATTTAAGCTGCTGAGTTCCATGTTTTCCTTTGCCCAAGTAACCACCTGTTTAATAGAATCTAAGTGAGAGGTATCGGCACCGGCAGCTTTAGCCGCCAGAGAAGCACCACCGGTGTAGGCGAACAAATTCAGAAATTTGGGTCGTTCCACTCCCAGTTTTCTGATGTTTTCTACTATATAGTTCCAATTGACCGCCTGTTCGGGGAAAACACCTACGTGTTTAAAAGAAGTCAATCCCAACCGAAACTGAATAGGGGTCGCCTCCTTCAGCTTGTAGCTAATAGTCCATCTGTCGGGAACATTCTTGAGCTTCTGCCAATCGCCGCTCGAGGAAGATTTAGGAACAAACTTTACATGTGCCTGCTTTTCCCAATCGGCCATACTCATGCCCGGATCCCAAACCGCCTGTGGTTCAGGGCGAATAGTAATATGACTGCCAAACTGTTCCAGTTTCCAGAAATCTCCGGAGTCAATCAGTCGGTAGTCATCAAAATCTTGGGGCGTGAACGAAAGAATCATTCGGCAAATTAAATCGAAACCCCTGATTCAGGGCGCGGACTTTTCGGGAACGATGACAAACACATCTTCATTGTCGCGTTTCATCCAATAATGTTCCCGGGCAAATTTTTCCTGCGTTGAAGGGTTGGTGGTCAACTCGGAATATTCTTCCAGCATTTTTTTGGTTTGTGCAGCATAAAAATCTTTTTTCTCTAGCAGAGATGACAGTTCGCTATGCCTCCTGTATTGGCTTATAAAATTATTGTCATCCAAAAAGAGCATCCATAGAACGAAGGCTAAGCCGCTGATGAAATATGGATTTCGTACTAGGGGAGGAAGTTTTTCAACTCTTTTTTTGAAATTTTTCCACATAAAGCAAAGATGGTAATATATCGGCGCCATCTACCAATACAACTTTCTTTATTTGCACAGTGGTATAGTAAATTGGGCATTTCTGTAAATCATTGAAATAGCTATAACATGATTATCTTGCCACCAATATATGATGGGGACTGGTTTCAACTTTAAACTTCTTAGGCGATACAGGCAAATTATCAGCATACTGGTTAAGTATGGTTTCCAACATATATTGTCCGATGCCGGCGTTTCACTGCGCGCGCGAATGATTGAAGCTGTCCTGCCTAAAAGTATGGTGGAGAACGTGCACAAGTACAGCCAGTGGGAAAGAATTCGAATGGCAGTGGAGGAATTAGGGACTACCTATATTAAACTGGCGCAGATACTGAGTAATCGGCCAGATGTAATCCCTCTGGAACTGGTGAATGAGTTTGAAAAGCTGCAAGCCAATGTTCCCCCCGTTCCCTTCTGAAGAAGCAAGAAGTATCATCGAAGAACAAATTGGGAATAAAATTGAGGATGTTTTTTCTCAATTTGGTGAAGAGCCATTTGCGAGCGCTTCGATAGCTCAGGTGCATAGAGCTAAGTTAAAAGACGGTACACGAGTCGTCTTGAAAGTTCGCCGCCCAAATATTCTCGACAAGATTGAGATGGACATTATCATCATGAAATATATAGCGCGCAAAATGGAAGACCGCGGTTATATGGTGAACCTAGATCCTGTGGGCATTGTTCGTGCTTTTGACAATGCCATTCACAAGGAACTGGATTTGACTCACGAAGGATATAGCCTTCAACGATTTGCTGCCAACTTTGAGGGTGATGACACCGTTTTTGTACCCAAACATTATCCTCAATACACAACAAAAAAAATGCTGACCATGGAGTTTGTGGACGGCGTTCATCCGTATGACAAAGAAGAGTTAATGCGTATCGGAGTTAGTCCAAGTGAGTTGGCAAAAAATGGAATGGCTGCATTATTCAAACAAATCTTTGAATTTGGATTCTTTCATGCCGACCCTCACCCTGGGAATCTTTTTGCGATGCCGGGGAATAGAATTTGTTTCATTGACTTTGGTATGATGGGGACGGTGCTGAAAAACGACATTGAGTTTTTTGCAGATATAGTTTATGGCATCACTTCAAGAAACTCAAAAACACTGATATGGGGTTTGAAAAATATTGCGGTGATGCAGCAATTTGATGGAAACAAAACTTTTGAATACGAAATTGAAGATCTGATAAATGAATACCACGCGCTTCCAGCCGACAAGATGAATATGAGTGTTCTTTTTAGTCGCCTCTTGGAACTGGTCAATCGCTATAACATTCACATGCCTGCTGATTATTTTCTTTTGTCCAAATGCCTCATTACCATAGAGGGAGTTGGTCATCGTCTGGACCCCAATCTAAATATCATTGAAGAACTTAAGCCCCATATCAACAGGGCATTGCAACAGGAATTTAATCCGGCGGCTATCTTTAAACGCTTGTTTGGATCAGCGCGAGACACCCTTGCTTTGATAGAAACTCTCCCTCGTGACTTACGAGAAATCGTCGGTAAAATCAAGAAGGGTGAAGTGAAGGTTTCGGTGGAACATGAAGGGCTGGCCGAATTGAGTCGGAAAATTGAAATTTCCAGTAATCGCATGGCGGGCAGTTTCATCATTGGCTCCATCCTGATGGCTTCGGCCATTTTAATAGCGGTCGAGTTTCCTCCGCTTTATCAGCACATCTCCATTCCCGGAGGTTTTGGATTTATACTAGCTTCTTTTTTCGGAATACGAATGTTGCTGAATATTTTCGGAAATAAGAAATATTGAGGGAAGCCCGATTAGCTGGCTTAGTGACTAGCGGAAACAATCGTTCCTCTTTTTTATTTCGGCCTTTTCATCTCATCTCCTGGTAATTCAGGCTGCTTTTTGGGTGTGCCAAACAAGGGTGCCGGAATTGGAGGATTGTCATCTTCATTAATGGCAAAAGTAAATACCTTTTCTACCCAATTCCAGCGATTGTTTTTCCAGACAAACCCTTCGTAGGTTCCGTCGGGCACATAAGTAAATGTTGCACCCTTCGCTTTTTCAGTCGGTGGTGCCACGTGGTCAAAAACAATCATTTCAAGGGCCTTGTCATAGTTCAGCACCGTGGAGGCGCTATACTTATATTCTAAAAAGAAGCGGGTGAGGGTATCGGTATGTTTAAGTTTAGTCGTATCCTCATATTTAAAGTAGAACAAGGGGGCACCAAATTTAGGCTTGCCGTCTTCGTCAAAACTCAATATGTCAACCACTTTGCGTCTCGTGAGAATATCAGCAGCCTCAAATCCAAACAAGGTATAAATCGTTTTCTTGTTCGCTTGCTTCTGAATAATATTATAGTAGAGACAGCCATACCAATTTTCATTCGTGGTAACCTGTTGCGACATATAACTCATAGTGTCGCTCATATCGTAAAGGGGAAACAGCTTCAATTTTTCTGACTTCATTTGAATCATACCAAAATAACGAAACGTTCCTTTAGGCAAAGCCAGTTGCCAAGTAAAAATGCGAAACGAACTATCGGGAGGATATATCTTTGAAACCGTGATGAGTGAATCAAAAGGGTAGGTGAAGGAATTGTCAAACTTTAGCGCTTTTACCAGTTTAGGAATAAAGGAATAACAGGCTTCGCGGCGATGGCTAAGAGAAGTGTCGTACACAAAGCGATTAGATAACTGATACAGCGTGTCCTCCATCAATTTTATTTTCTCCAAGTCCTTTTTTGCGAGAGAAGGGCGTTCTAAAACAACCGGATTAGGTAGATTCATTTTCTTTTGCGCCAGCACCTGTAAAGAAAATGCTAACAAGAGAAGGAGAGGGAAAGACTTTTTCATGATTATAAGAACGAATTCACATGCCGAAATATTGTAGCAGAATGAATTCTCATTTTATATCAACAGCTTTTTTGCCTTATTTAATTGATCTTTCGAACCCATAACGATTAAACGGTTTCCTCGCTCTACTTTGATTTTTGCAGAAGGATTCAATATATATTCACCCAGAGTAGTTTTTAATCCCAAAATAGTAGCTCCGGTCTCGCTCCAGCAGTTGAGGTCTCCAAGTAGAACCGTTCTGGCAGATATAAGTTCAGCTATTTCAAAATGTTCGTTACTATTTGTCGCCATCAAATCAATGAATTCTTTTACATCGGGACTGAGTACCAGTGTTGCCATGTGTGCTCCCCCGATTTTGTCAGGCATAATCACATTGCTTGCTCCGGCAGATTTCAGTTTCTTCATGGTGGAATCTTTAGAAGCTCTGCTGATGATTTTGATTTTAGGATTTAGTTCACGAGCAGTGAGTACGATAAATAGATTGTCTGCGTCATCGGGCAGTGTAGCAAGTAATGCGCTGGCTTTGCCAATGCCAGCTTCTAATAAAGCCTCATCTCGGGTAGCATCATCTTCCAGATAATGATTTACTACAAATGGCAGGTCGTTATGGCGCGTTGGTTTTTTTTCAATCACCACAAAAGGTTTATGGCTATTGTGAAAAATGCTGGCTGCCTCACGTCCGTTTCTGCCAAAACCGCAAATGATGACATGTCCGTCAAGCTCGTTAATTTTGCTGTGCATATTGTAGAGTTTATATAAGCGAATGAATTCTCCATCTAGGAAATAACTGGTCATTTGGGTGAGGAAAAAAGTAAAGGTACCGATGCTTGCCAAGATCAGAATACCGGTGAATATCATTCCGGCATCATCCATAGGCCTCACTTCGGTAAATCCAACGGTTGAGATAGTGATTACCGACATGTAAACGGCTTCGATGAAAGTATAACCCTCGATTTTCATAAAACCAATGGTGCCGGTAGTCAGTATGATGGCAAAAACCAACAACGTGAAGTACAGTTTTCGGAAAAGATGAAATGGAAAGTGAATAGACATGGTTAAAACAACACCTGAAAATAATAAAAGAGTGTAGCTAATTTAGGGGGTTGGCTTGAAGTAGAAGTCTTTATATTGACGCAACAACTTACCGAAAACATAATATTGAATGATGGTTAGGTCTTTATCATTATTAATTAGCGCATGGTAATGCTCTAAATCGGAAGTCAATTCATTTCCCTTTTCATCAAACTGCACCTTGCTACGTTTGCTGATCGGCATAGGGAAAAGCTTGGTTTGATTCACCGATTTATCGGTACCGGTAACAGTGATTAAACAATATGGAGTTGAATGAATCAAAGAATCCTTTTTTGAATATTCATTGTCAAAGGCCTCTATAGAAACCGAAGAGTAAAAGCTGAGATATTGCCGGATGTATGCTTGACGATAGGCGTCGTTGATACGATATTTTTCACTCAGGGGGGCGAGAACAAACGAATCAGTACTTATCCTATTTATCGAAAAGGAATTTTGCTCTGCTTCCGGATATTCTATACTTAGGGATTGAATATCTTTTTCTGCATAATTAAATAGCATCTTGCTGCGCCAGGTTTCCTCATCTGTATTGAAGCGAAAAGTAACATGACCTCGAAACCCGGGTATATAAATTATATGAGGACGAGCTAAGGCTTGCCATCTTTCTCTAATAGCAAATAGGTGCCCTTCCCATCAAGAGTAGGCCCCCCGACATAATAAGTTTTGATTGGGTTGCTTTCACCCGCTACATAAATTTCGGCCTTTACATTTTTTGCCATCAGTTCACGCAACACATTATCATGGGCCGAATAGGGAACCGGGCTGAGGATAGTCATTCTGGTTACAGCATCCATCAAACTTTGAATCAATTCTTCGCGCGCAGGAAATTTGTTGTTCACCATCCAGATGCCCTCTACCTTGGTGAGCAAAATCTGTTTGTGATCAGAATCGGTGAGTACAATCTTGGATACATCGCTTGCGTCCTTAACCGCAAAGGCATCTTCCTTCATTTCAGAGGTGCCGGATGTTTTGTTATAAACGAACCAAGCACTTGCGCCAGCCAGAGCGAGAATCAATAAGATATAAGGCAAATATTTTTTCATGAACTTCGTTTGAATTTCTACAGGATGAATCAAACAGATTATGATCCTGCGTATTTACGCTTTCGATAGAAATGAAAAACACCACCGAATAAAATCACTAGAAAAATTGGAATCGCCAGATTGATGATTTGCCACATCAATCGTTCCTCCTGTACTTTAACCGTATTCAGCAGCCGCAGTTTTACTTCCTTATTTCTGGTTTGAAGAATGCCGCTATCGTCCAATAGATATTCGATACAATTCAATATGAAATCTTTATTGGCAAACTGCTGTTTGGTAAACATATAATAGCCTAAAGGATATGCAGAGCTATCGTTGCGCAATTCGTTTCGAATGATGTCTCCATCTGAAATGACAATCATTTTGCTTCTGCCGCTCTTTTCAATGAACTTCAGATTCTTAACCGTATCGCTGGCTGCAAGAAATTCGGGCGAAAGGCGATTCTTGAAATCCGATTCAAATTCTCCTTCTAATAATACTGCCACAGGTAGGCGCGGTTGATTATAATATTCCGGATTGGGTTTTCCCTGAAGGATACCAAAATGAACTCTTGTTGGTGCTAATTGTGCCTTGGCATTATCGGTAGTGTGCAGTAAAATAGTTTTGCGTACTCCCGGATTCTTTACGGTATCAATACTGCTGGCAAAATAGCTCGCTACCGGATCGAGGTTGCGCACGATGGGATGGATGTTGTCGGAAATCAACAAAGGAAAATAATACCAAGGGAACATTTCCGTTTGTGGTGCGTTGCCCATTTGCCCAACCACCAAAGGAATTTGATTGCACAGGTTGATGTCCTGAATTACATCTGTATTGATGCGTACTCCATATCTAAAGAGCATATCGTCCAGATTAAAATCATTGCCTGAAATAAACTGCCCTGTAGGATTCATCTTCAGGCTATCCATCGAGGCGTCCGTTCCATCTAACAGCCAAAGCACCTTGCCTCCTCGCATGATGAACTGGTCAATTTTGTATTTATCCTTTTCATCAAAGGGGGCTCGTGGCTTTGCAATCACCGCCAATTCAAACCTTTCAGGAATGATATAGTTTTGTGTAATGTCTAAGGTCTTCACATCATAATGAAGCGAGGTAAGTGTTTGGCGAATGTCCGCAGTTTCCAATTCAGACAGTTCATGATGACCGGTGATAAATGCGATACCCGGCGGGCGAAATTGAATCAGCTTTCGTATAGCATTGATGAATTTATATTCCAACAGTATTTCTGAATTATTCAAAATCTGTTGGGGTGAAAAGCCCATTTGATTTTCAAGCAACTGCACCGGCATCTCTCTTCCGCCATAAGTAACGATGGCTCCGGGAAAAATTAGTTGTTGTTTGCTTTCAGTCTTGCTACGAGTCGTGAGATTGGTAGGCGCCAAGCCCTTCTCAAGTAAATCAGAGATGAGCGCTTTTCGTTCATCCAGGTTTTTTATGGCCATCGGATCAATAAACTCGTATTGAATGTTCTTTCCGCCGTAGGCACGAAATTCATCCAGTAAATTTTTGGTTGATTCTTTTAAACGGGTGAATCCTGCATTCAAATCACCATCCAAATATACCTTCACGGTTACTTCATCCTTCAGATGCTTCATCATATTAATTGATGGAGGAGATATGGAGTAACGCTTTTCAGAAGTTAGATCCAAACGAAAATGAAAGTAGAAGGACAGGACATTGAACAATATCAAGATGACAAGAAGCAGCCCTAATTGTATCAGTGCATCCTTGCGCCGGGTCATTCGACCTCCTTTAAGTACAGGTTTCTTTACCATCTTCTACTGGCAAGCGCCGTTCGGGTAAACAGCAGGAACAAAGAAATTACACTAAGAAAATATACCACATCGCGGCTGTCTATCACTCCCTTGCCCATAGAATTGTAATGTGCGTTCAACCCGAAAGATTCTACCAGAAAATCATTTTTGCCGACAAAGACACCAAATTGCGAAACGTAATCGAATACTAAATAGATAAAGAAGCAAAGAAACACCCCGGCTATGAATGCAACGATTTGGTTAGAAGTGATAGAAGAACAAAAGCAACCAATGGCCACAAACACAGCGCCCAGAAAAAACAAACCGAAATAAGAGCCGAGGATTCCCCCTATATCTACATTTCCGACAGGGGAGGCCAATTGATAAACGGTATAGAAATAAATGAAGGTGGGCAAGATGGAAATGAATACAAGCGCCAAAGCCGCAAAATATTTTCCCAACACAATATCCAGTTCCGTAACCGGTCGGGTAGCTAACAATTCAATAGTTCCTGTATTGATCTCTTCGGCGAATGACCTCATCGTAATAGCCGGAATCAGGAAAATGAAAATATAAGGAGCAATGCCGAAGAAAGAATCCAACGTGGCATAGCCGAAATCAAAAATATTGGTGTCGGGGAATACCCAATTGAAAAGACCCAACGTGAGTAAAAAAACAATGATGGCGATATAGCCAATCAAGGAACTGAAAAACTGTCGGACTTCTTTTTTAAAGATGGCGTACATAGCGGCGGACGGCAAAAATAAGCGAATCGGTCAATCGTTTTTTAATCGTTTGCTTTTTAGAATGAATTTTTACATTTGCCACTCAAAATATTTTTAACTAAAACAAAAGAAGATAATGAAAACAAAAATTACACTTTTAGCGCTGATGCTTGTTGCATTTGGTTTTACCAATGGACAGGCTTGGCAGGTACAAAATGGTGGCTTTGAAACTTGGACAAATCCGCTTGCTCCAGATGGATGGTGCACTTTAGAATCTATTTTCGATCCGGTTGCTCCTGGTCTTATTGTTGGCTTTTCTTCTAAAGACACGATTAATCCTTACTCAGGTACTTCTTCCATTAGACTTTCTACAGATTCAGTTACAACTCCTAGTGGCAAAGCGGTTCAAGGTGGTTTGGTTTCATTAGGTACAGGTGCCTATACCGGTACAGGAGTCACCTTCACTGGTATTTCATTCCCTTTTAGACCCGATACGCTAAGTTTCGCCTACAAATATTCCACAGCGAATATTGATACGGCTTTCTTGAATCTATCTTTCAAAGCTGGAGGTGCTTCGCTTATTAACGGGGCGATTATTTTGAATGATACAACTTCTACGTGGTCTCCAAGTTATGTGCCTTTAACAAACATTTATGCTACCAGCGCCGTTCCTACTGAAATGTATATCCAATTCGGATCGAGCATTGGTACCGGTGGAAGCAAAGGTTCTGTGTTTAATGTAGATGGCGTTAGTTTTGGTTATGTAAATGTTCCAACTTTGGTTGAAGAAATTAAGAGCAATGTAACTACCTCTGTTTATCCTAACCCTTCTAAGAATCTAGTGAATGTTTCGGTAAGCGAACTTCATAGCCAAGCTATGATTATGGTATTCGATATCACTGGCAGAGTGGTAAAGCACCAGTTCATGGATGGCTCTACGCACCAATTCAATGTAAGCACTTGGGCTGAAGGTCTGTACAGCTTCTCTATCATCGAAGAAGGCAAAGTAATTACCAAAGGCAGATTTACTGTAGCTAAGTAATTAGTCAATCTATATTCTTTAAAAAACCTTCCCGGGATTCCGGGAAGGTTTTTTTATGCCTGGAGTTCAATCCAAATAGTTTTTAGGATAGCCGAAAGCTATATTCTTGAAGGACGTAGGCGCATCTAAGCCCAGAGGAGGAGAAAGAGACTTATTTGCAATAACTCATCCCTGCAATAGTTATGTAGACTGACAAGGTGTCATCTATATTGTATTTTTCAAACAAGGCCCTTTTTCCTTGCTTATAAAGTTTGCTTTGATACTCGGAATGATTTATTCCAAAATCGGGATACTTAATGTCCGCTTGTTTAATTGTTGTTCCTTCCAAGTCATAAAGTGTTTTGTAAATAAAGCAAATGTCTGTGTTTCGCTTTTTAAAATAGTCGGCTAGTTCTTCTTGTTTTTTTTCTTCAGCCGACTTTATATTGTCAATTGCACCTTCCTTAGCTTTTAGCTGAAGGTCGTTAAAGCTAATTCTTGGGAGATTGTCAGAAGGGGTTTTACTTAGCATTGCTATCCATGCTTCGGGCATATTCGTCGCTTTGTCAATGCTTGTAAAGAGATAGATGGCAATAACGGTTGGTGAGGAAAGTTTTGAAGTTGCTATAACCTTCTAAGCTACTGTATATCTGGTTCAAAATTCCTGATAGCTTTGCTTCTGAAACTGTGTCTGTTGTCAAGTAAGCACGACATATCCACCTGTGCTTTGCGACTTCTTTCCGATGATTCAGTCTTTAGGATTTTGTACGTTGCAAATTGCTCTTGCTTGATTTTTTTTCAGTTACTACTTGTTTATCTTCTTTAGACATGTTGTTAGTGGATTTGGTGTCGCCACAAGAAAACAGCCCTGTCATCAAAATAAAACAAAGAAGTTTATTTAATGTTCCCTTCGCCATTACTGTTGTTTTGTTCATCTAATGAAAATAAACATTTTACCACCGAAACGGCCTATATATATGTATAGGCTACCCTTTTGAATTTTTCCAACCATTTTTATTTTAGCGACCTACTTCGTTCATTGAATTATGATGAGCATAGAAGAAGAGCAGCCGCTTCTTCTATAAAACTGCCGGAATCTATATTGAAGTCGTAAGAATCTTAATTAAGTTTGGAGGAATCTCAATTGAGTTTGGAGGAATCTTAATGGAGCTTTTCAGAATCTGCTATCAGATTTTGATTTTCTCAATTAAGATTGAAAGAGTCTTGATTGAGTTTAGAGGAATCTTAATGGAGTTTTTTGGAATCTGCTATCAGATTTACATGCTTTGATAAAGACTTCGGGCAGCGTGAATAAAGTTTTTTATCGTCTAAATTTGGTTGTGTTTTGTCTATGAGAAATAGCTTTAAATAAGCATCGCCATAAAACTTTAGTGAAACCTTTTATTATCTTCCTACGTAAACAATGGCATGAATAATAAACAACAAAGCGGCCGGAGCGCAAGGCGCAAAACCCGCAACTTAAGAAGGCATAGTGCCTAGTTGATTTTTCTCTTTATTTCTAAACTGGCACTGAGTGACCTGAGTGTGTCGGCCAAAATCACGAAAGCGAGACGCATCGTGACTATGTCCACCGGCAACCCTAACGTCCCTTCACCCACTCCAACGCTTGCGGATATCACCATCGCTGTTGATGCGCTGGCAGAAGCGGAGGAGTGGATGCCCGGCACGAAGGCGCAAACCATCGAGCGCAATAACCGCGAGAAGGCTTTGGACACCTTGTTGGTCAGATATCAGCGGTACGTAGAGTTTACGGCTGATGGCGATCCGGGCATCGTATTAAGCACCGGTATTGATATTCGCGACGCGAACTCACCGGTGGGTATTCTTGAGATTCCTTCTGATTTCAGCGCTATAAACACCCGCGTGAAAAAGCAGGTGAAGCTGAAGTGGAAGCCGGTCAAGAAAAGAATATCTTATGTGGTCGAGTATACAATTGACCCTATTGGCGACGGTCCTTTTTTTAATGTGGAGTGCACCAGAGCAGCCATTTCGCTGAACGGATTGAATAGCGATGTGAAGTATTACTTCCGCGTAGCAACCATCAGCACAGCAGGCTCAAGCGGCTTCACTGAATGGATGCCTTGCCGTCCTAATTAATCGGAACTTATTTTCTTAACAGAAGGCGCTCCCTCGGGGAAGCGCCTTTTTTATTTCAACTCCAGCCTCACCACATTTTCAATGTGCGTGGTATGCGGAAACATATCTACCGGTTGCACTCTGGTGACTTTGTATTTTTCAGAAAGCAACTGTAGGTCGCGCGCTTGCGTAGCGGGATTGCAACTGACATAAACAATGCGCGGCGCTTCTAGCCCAAGCAAAGTTTTAATTACATCATCATGCATCCCTGCGCGCGGAGGATCAGTAATCACTACATCCGGTTTTCCGTTTGCTTTGATAAAATCATCTTGCAACACCATGCGAACATCGCCGGCATAAAACGAGCAGTTGACTACCCCATTCATTTTTGCATTTTCTTTAGCATCTTCAATGGCTGCAGCTATTTGCTCAATACCGACTACCTTTTTGCAGGAACCGGAAACATAGATAGCTATGCTGCCTACGCCGGTATATAAATCATAGACCACATCACCCTCCTTCAAGCCAGCAAAGTCTTTCGTTATATCGTATAGTCGTTTTGCTTGTACTGAATTGGTTTGAAAAAAACTCTTGGGTCCTATCTTAAATTGGTAATCACCCAAACGCTCTGTGATATGGTCTTTCCCTTTATAGACGATGGTGTCCAGGTCATAGATGGTATCGTTTCGTTTTGAATTGATGACATATTGAAGAGAGGTGATTTCGGGAAACTCAGCCATCAGAAAATCAAGCAAGGCATAGATTTTCGTTTCGTCTTTTTCAAAGAAACTAATCAGCACCAACAGTTCGCCGGTGGTGGTTGTGCGGATAAGCAAATTTCGGAGTAAGCCGTTTTGTGCTTTCAAATTGAAGAACGTATATCCGTTTTGGACGGCAAACTCTTTCACTGCCAAGCGAATAGAATTGGAAGGGTCTGCTTGCAAATAGCACCGGTCTATATCAATGACCCCGGAAAAGCTATCGGGCACGTGAAACCCTAAGGCATTGCGATGTTCAAAAGTCGCGCCACTATTTATTTCTTCTTCGGTCAGCCAACGCCGGTCAGTGAAAGTGAATTCTAATTTATTGCGGTAGTAGAAATTATTCTCAGCACCTAACACATCGGGAATAGGAGGGAATTCAATCTTTCCAATTCTGGAAAAAGCATCTTCCACAATCTGTTTCTTGAATTGCAGTTGGGCGTTATAATCAATATGTTGCCATTTGCAGCCGCCGCAAACACCAAAGTGAGAGCATACAGGCTCCGTGCGTAGCGCTGAAGACTGTTTTAATTCTTTAATCACCGCCTCCGAATAGTTCTTCCGGCTCTTCCTGAGTTCGATATCTGCCACATCGCCAGGAACGGATAAGCCGGTGAAGATTACTTTACCATCTATCTTTGAAATGCCCTTTCCTTCGGCAGACATGCCCTGAATGGCGACATCCTGCCATATTTTCCTTTCCTGATTTTTTTTGCCCATTGCGCGCCGAAAATAACAGAAATGTAGGCGGTCAGGTCGAAATATTAGAAGAAAAGACACGTTTTGCTCACTGTTAAAAGATTTTAACTTCGCCCAGTTTTAATGGCAACTTTCAATATTTGCGACCATAATACTTAAACCGATTTTAAATGAAGAAATTCATCAGTTTTCTCGCTACGGCTGGAATCTTTGTCTTATTGCAGGCTCAAAATCAGGACAGCCGAACTCTATTTACGGTAGGCGGAGATCAAATCCCGGTAAGCGAGTTCCAATATGTTTATAATAAGAACAACATCAACAACCAGGCAGATTACAGCGAAAAATCCTTGCGTGATTATTTAAACCTCTACGAAAACTTCCGTTTGAAAGTAAAAGAAGCAGAAGCGCTGAAACTGGATACCATTGCGAGCCTGAATACAGAATTGGATGGCTATCGCAAACAGTTGGCTAAATCCTATCTGACGGATCGCGAGATTTCAGACAAACTGATTTCAGAAGCCTACGAGCGCTCAAAAACGGAACTTAACGCCAGCCACATTCTGATTCGCTGCGATGAAAATGCCAACCCCGCAGATACTCTGGCTGCCTATAAAAAGATAATGGCACTGAAAAAGCGGATTGATAAAGGGGAGTCGTTTGAGAAAGTTGCTAAAGAAGCATCCGAAGATCCATCTGCCAAAACGAATGATGGAAATATAGGCTGGTTCACCGTTTTTGGAACTATTTATCCTTTTGAGAATACGGTTTATGCAATGAAAAAAGGGGAGATCAGTCAGCCGGTGAGAACAGAGTTTGGCTACCACTTGGTGAAGTTAAACAACACTCGTCCGGCGCGAGGTCAAATTCGGGTAGCGCACATCCTCATACATTTCCCGGAAAACGCTACACAAAAACAAAAAGATTCGTTGCGCCTGAAAGCCGATTCTGTTTATCAATTAATTCAGTCTGGGAAGATTCCGTTTGAAGAAGCTGTTAGAACCTATTCTGATGACCGAGCCACTCGCGTTAAAGGAGGTGAATTACAATCCTTTGGATCCGGCACCTCGCTCCGCATGGTTCCCCAATTTGAGGATGCCGCATTTGAACTGAAAAAAGACGGAGATATTTCCAAGCCAATCATGACTCAATATGGATGGCATATCATTCGCCGTTTGGAAAAAACAGATTTGCCTTCTTTCGCAGACGCGAAGGCGGACATAAAAAAGAAAGTAGAGCGCGATTCTCGCTCTCAGGAGGCAAAGAACGTATTGATTGCCCGGATTAAAAAGGAAAATAACTACACCCCATTTGCCGACAACAAGGCTAAATTTATTGCAAAGGCGGACAGTACTGTGATGAATGGAAACTGGCGGGCTGATAGCGGTCTTCGAAATACTTCACCCATATTCTCGCTGGGTGGTAAAAACTATACTGTCAATGACTTTATTGATTTTATCGAGAAAAATTCGCACAAAAGAAGCGACAAAGGAAAGGAAGCGCTTTTGAACGAGTATTACGAAAACTTCGTCAATAATAAATGTCTGGAACACGAAGAAAGCCTTCTGGAAACCAAGAAGCCGGAATTCAAAAACCTGATGAAAGAATATAAAGATGGTATTCTGCTTTTTGAACTGATGGACAGAATGGTTTGGACAAAGGCTGTAAAAGATACGATGGGACTGGAAGAGTTCCGCAAAAAGAATGAGTCCAAATATATGTGGGGCAATCGGGTCGAAGCAGAAATCTACAATTGCAACAACAAAAAGCTATGCGATGAAGCTGCCAAAATGGCGCAGAAAAACAAAAGCCCGGAAGAAGTAAAATCCAAATTGAATAAAGCCGGTAGTCTGGCCCAAGTGTCGGCCATAGAAGGCAAATATGAAAAGGGTCAATATGATGTGGTGGACAGTCTCGATTGGAAAGAAGGCGTGTCGCCGGTGGTGACTTTGAACGACAGTAGTTTTCGTTTTGTCCGCATCAAAAAGATTCTTGGGCCGGAACCGAAAAGTTTGAAAGAAGCTAAGGGTTATGTGGTTTCTGATTATCAGGAATATTTAGAGAAAACATGGTTGGCAGACTTGCGTAGCAAATATCCTATCAAGGTGGATGAAACTGTGTTCCGTTCGCTCATCAAGAAATAATTGATTCTCCTGTAAGGGAGATGCTTTAAAAAAACCTTTTTTGTGAAGCATGCGCTTCTGATTTTTTCGCTTGTTGCGATGGCTTCGTGTTCTTTTTTCAACAAAAAAAAAGTGTTGGATAAGGATGTGATTGCCCGGGTGAATGAGGAATATTTATACGCCTCCGACATCCAACCCATCACCAAGGGACTAAAAGGGAAAGATAGTCTGGACGCATTGAAAACCTTTGCAGAAAGCTGGGCGCGCAAAAAAATGCTGCTCGAAAAAGCAAGAGAAAATATTTCGGACGACGATATAGATATCGTCAAAAAAGTACAGGATTATAAAGAGTCCCTGTTGCTATATGAATACGAAAAGGCCTACATCCGTCAGAAATTGGACACGGCTATCACGCGACCTGAATTAGAGGAATGGTATGAAAAACTGAAATCAAATTTTCCACTTGAAAACGATGTTTATCTCATTCTCTTTATCAAGTTCAAAAAAAATATCCCCGACTATGAGCAAGCTCGCAAATGGATTTTGAAACCTAAGAGCGAAGAAGATCTATTTCGCTTAGAAGGATATTGTAAAGAGTTTGCCAACGTATATGTCTTGGAAAAGGGAATGTGGTATGACAAAGAAACGCTACTCAAAAATTTCCCTTTGAATGAGTCCGATATCAATTCACTGATTGCGTCAAAAGATTTCAAAGAATTTAAAGCACCGGAAGGCAACTGGTTTATTCGTATTGTCAGCGTGCTTAAAAAAGAGGAGCCCTCACCGCTGGAATTGGTGCAAGCCCCTATCAGCCGGGTTATTATTGAGCAGCGAAGAATGAAACTGTTAGAACGGGTGTATGATAAAATCTATCAGGATGGTTTGGAATCTCAGTCAATTGAAATACTGTTGAAATGATAAATACTCGTCTCTCCTGCGAATGGACTAGCCTCCTTATATTCAAACTCCACCGGAGTAAAATATTCTTCTTTTTCGTGTCGCTACTGTGCTTATCTTCAGGCTTGTTTGCTCAAGTAGATACTCCTTCTGCCGCCTCGATAAAGAAAGCAGAATATTTACCAAGCCCTGTGGCTCGAGGTCGCTACATTATTGGTGGTGCAGCAGATTTGAGCAACACCTTTCAAAAGAACAATGGAAAGTTTAACCTGTCCTTGGCTCCCTCCTTCGGCATTTTTGTGTTTAAAGGGCTGGCAATTGGCGGACGCTATTCTTTTGCTATAGGCACTTTTAAAACCTTTGACGCGGTAAAGAACAAGAATGTTACCACCACTACATTTACATCTTTTGTAGGCCCTTTACTTAAATACTACTACGGAAAGAGTCAGTTAAAGGGGCTTATTGCCGCGCAGGGCGGGTATTCAGTTTATACGGCGCTCAAGGGAACAGACGTGAGCAACTACAATGGCTTTGCCTTTGGTGCTTCGGTGGGTATGGCTCATTTTTTCAATCCCCATCTGGCGCTCGAGACCAGTTTATATTTTAATACTACTGGCTACGAAAAGCAATTTCCAAGCACCCGGGTAGGCATTTCTTTAGGACTCTTTGCTTTTCTCAACACTAAAAAGCAAGAATAGGCGTTATTTGACACCGGTAAACGATCCATGATAAAATCAAATCTTCTTTTTCTGTTTTTCAGTCTCTTTAGTTTAGGCGCAGCCGCCCAGGCTTCTCAGGTGGACAAGGTGATTGCCGTAGTGGGAGATAATGTCATTCTCTATTCCGACATGGAAGCCCAGTTTCAGCAAATGGTGGCACAACATCCCGAAGAAAAAATTCCGGAGGAAGAGCGTTGCACCATCTTCGATAACTTGTTGCTGGACAAATTATTCTTGGCTCAGGCGAAATTAGATAGTATCACCGTATCTCCCGAAGAAGTGGCCGGTGAACTTGACCGACGTATTAAATACTTCATTTCCGTTTTTGGTTCTAGCGATAAACTGGAAGAATATTACGGCAAAAGTATTTTAGAACTGAAAGACGACTTCAAAGAAGACATTGAAAAGCAGTTGATATCTGACAAAATGAAAGGCAAGGCCTTTTCGGGCTTAAAAGTTTCGCCCGCCGAAGTCAAAGATTTTTTTGATCGTATTCCAAAAGACAGTATCCCCTATTTCAATTCCGAATTGGAACTGGGGCAGTTGGTCATGTTTCCCAAAGTGAGTGCAGAAGAGAAGCAGGCAGCAAGAAAAAAACTAGAAGACATTCGCAAGGATATTTTGAAAGGAGATGATTTTTCGGTCAAAGCCATTCAATATTCTGAAGATCCCGGCTCCTATCTGGAGGGCGGAAATCTCGGATTGATTGAGCGGGGGGAACTGGTGCCCGAATTTGAGGCGGTAGCCTTTCGGCTCAAGGAAGGCGAGGTGAGCCAAGTGGTCGAAACTCCCTTTGGTTTTCATTTGATTATGGTAGATGAGAAGCGCGGCAATAAACTCAAGCTGCGCCACATACTCATTAAACCCAAAATTAACCGCACCGATATGATTGCGCTCAAAGACCGCATGGACAGCATTCTTCAACAATTGAAAACAGACTCCGTGAGTTGGCGCGATGCGGTCAGCACTTTTTCAGACGATGAGCCGTCCAAAATCATCGGTGGACTGATGACTAATTCTAAAACCGGTACCACCTATTTTGAAAAGGCAGATATTGACGGCACCCTTATTTTTGAAATTGACCGGATGAAAGTGGGCGATTATTCCAACGTGCTGAATTATTCTTCCCCCGAGAAAACCGGAGAAACCAAACAGGGCTTCCGTATCATCTGGTTGAAAAGCGAAAGCGAGCCACATAAAGCGAGCCTCGAAACCGACTACTCAAAAATTCAAGCTGCAGCCAAATCGGAGCAGCAACAGAAATCTCTCGACAATTGGATTCGACTACATAGAGCGCGCAACTATATTCGCATTGATGACTCCATGAAGCATTGCGCGCAAACGGCTAAGTGGCTATCGGAGTAATTTAAACCTCTGTTTCTCCCCAAATCCATCGCTGCGCCTACCTTACAAAAATTGGGCTACAGCCTGCTCTTTAAACCAGGAGAGGAATATGTATTTACGGATGAAAACATAAAGCGGTTTGATGAGGAAAACAGCCTCCTGAAAAAAGAAATTGCCCTTACCGAAAGTGCCGAAGAGGTGAGAAAAAGAAGTTTGCAGACTAATTTTTTAAAAGAGGTGGTGCAGCGAAACAATTTACACAAGCCCTAACAGGTTTTATTATTTCTTCTCTTGCCATCACGCTAAAGCCTGCTTATAAAAAGCAGTCCAACTTGTTTTTATGGCTTTCTTTTCTTAGGACTGTTGCAGAGAGCGTTCACATCGTTAATCAATAGCTGTTCCGAGCGGATAAACCCTCCTTCCCCGTAAGGCACAAACACGAAATAATTTCCCGGCTTTGTTACAGCAATAGTTCGGGTTACACTGGAGTCGCTCCACTGATAGGAAGAATAGTCTTGAGTGGTTTTCAGGTATTTCACGCCGAGGGAGTCAAAACAGGTAATGGCGGGAGGATTGACCTTCCAGGGAAGCTTCGGGTAGTAGAAGGAGCGGTAAGAATCGAGATGGTCGGGTGAGTTCAGCTCAAAAAGTTTACGACCTCCCTTATCTACCACGACGAAGACCACTTCGCTGGCAGTCCCAACGCCCCCATAATTGACTAAGGTATAACCATGGTCCAAGCGTTGTACATTCCCTCGGGCATGACTGACTAAAGCCGTATCGTAGGTATAACTCCATTTCAGGGTGGCAATTTTCTTCACTTCATCCAATTCAAACTCCAGCGCTCTGGCTCCGTGCGATTTCTGATGCTGTCCCCCGTCAAACAAAGTGATGTTCCCGTTGCTGATTCTACGGATGTCATGCTGACCGTAAAAAGGAACCGGGCAATTCACAAAGGTGAACTGGTTGCGTTTGCCCCCCAGTCGCCACATAATGGAACCGTCTGACCTATTGATTTTGGTGATCTCGCTGTAATTCCTACATGACAATAAAATGTTTCCGTCCTGATCCGATTCAACTGCATTCACATGTTCCATATCCAGCATCCTCAACAGGATTCCGAACAAAAAAGTGTCTGCGTCTGTCATTCCAAAATGATCTTTGGCGCGCCAGTCAAAAACCACATTCTTCTTGGCATCTAACTCCTGAATCGCTGCCCGCCAGCCGAGAATCGTATCCACCTCTTCAAATTTTTTGCCTACTGAATCTTTCCTCAAATCCATGCTTACCGTATCCATTCCCAACAACAGGAAATGCCCGTTGGGCAGCCAACGCATGTCGTGCGGGTCTGTTTGATACAAGTTTTTGCATTGAACCGAATCAACGATTCTAAAAGTACTGTCCATAAACAGATAACTTCTCTGGTTAGAGTAGCTAATCCACCCATTGGCCTGTAATGCAAAATTATAAGGACTTGTTTTTTTCTGTATCAGCGGTTTATAATAAGCCACGCTACCGGTGTGATCGAGCACCAAAAAGAAGGTTGCACCGGAATAAGCGGCCGAAAGAAAATAATAACCTTTCAGTGCCGGATGGTAAACACTTGCCTTCAATGTAGGCAAGGATTGTGTAAACGATGTCATCGAGCACAGCCAAAAGCACAGCAGTGAAAAGGTTATTCTCATTTATTCTTTTGAAGAGGCGGCTTTTTTTCTATCGGACAAGGAACCGAAAGATCGGCCACTACCCATTTTTCTGAGTAGATAAAGCCGTTTTCGCCGCAGGGAACTAACACCTGATAGTTTCCTGGATGGGTCACCTCGACTACCGGAGAACTTATTGAATCATTCCAAAGATAAGAGTCATAAGGCTGTTGTGTTTTCAGGTATTTTATACCGAGCGAATCGAAGCAAACCATTTGCGGGCGGGGAAGAAGGAAGGGGAGCGAGTCATAATAATAGGTTCGGAAAGCACGCGATCCACTCACCCGAAACAGGGGACGGCATAATGAATCTACCATCACAAAAGCCAGATGCTCCGATTGGTTGGTGAAAAATCCGAAGTCTAGAAGCGTATTCGAATTTTTTAACCGCTGCACACTTCCTCCCAGTCCGCTCACGAGCGTAGAATCATAAATGCAGCGCCATACTTCGGTAGCAGTTTTCTTTTTCTCATCCAGATTTATTTCTACACCTCTTGTTCCCTTCTTGCTGAGTTCTAAGAAGGATATATTCCCGTTGGGCAGCACCCGGATATTGCGTTGCAGGTTGAACGACACCGGTGTGGGTTCTGCGCCGCTTTGCGGATCTATCCAGGTAAACTGGTTATGCTTTCCGCCCATCCTCCACATAATAGAGCCATTCCTTCGGTTTATTTTTGTGATTTCTTTAAAGAAACGAGACGATAGAAGGATATTGCCGTCTCTGTCAATGTCAAATGAGTTCAAATGAGTCCAGTTAATCAAAGGCGAAGCGAAAATATCGCGGGCCGTATCCACATCATCAAACAGGAAGTGGTCTTTGGCGCGCCAGTCAAACACTACCTGACGGCGTTGGTCGAATTCCTGAATTAAACCGGCGGAAACTTTTGCCGTGTCGGAACCCTGCCTCCCTCTTATGCGATACTTACTCAAATCCATGGTTACAGTTTCCCGTCCGAGGATCATTGTATTTCCGTTCGGCAGAATTTTTATCTCATGCCAGTCGGTTTCGCAATCCTTACAGGCTATGGAATCCACTACCGTAAAGGTGCTGTCCATCAACCGGAACTGACCATCATAAAAATACGTCATCAGTCCGTTCGGCTCAATTTTAAAATCGCTGTCGTTGCTATCAAGCGATTTCACATAAACGATCTCCCCCTTCTGGTCTAATATCAGCAGATGACCGGTATAAGACACTAAGAAAAAATAACCCCGCACGGCTGTCGAGTCATAGATAGAAGTATGGAAAGAAGGGAATTGGGCGAGGGAAGAAAATGAAAAGAATGAAGCGAAACCAAGAATGAAAAAAAATTTCATTTCGCTTCCTGCTTGGTCTTTTGCGGCACAACAATATCCGAAGGTGGGCTTCCGCAGGGCTTCCGGATATCGGGCACATAAAAATTTTCGGAGCGCAGATAGCCGCCCTTACTGTCAGCAACGAAAACAGAATAGGTTCCCGGCTCGGTCACCTTCCGGACGGCAGTGTTGCTTCCATCACTCCAGAGGTATGAGCCGTAACTTTTTTTGGTACGGAGATATTTCTTTCCCTCCGAATCGTAGCAACTAATCACCGGTCGCTGAAGTTGCCAAGGCAGCGAAGGATAATTAAAACTTCGGAAGGAGCGAAGCCCATGAACTTCCATTATTTTTTCCCCCTCCGGATTGACCACCACAAAGCCTAAATTTCCTTTGGAGTTATAGCAATAACCAATGACGGTATTTCCGTTAGCTAACCTTTGTACATTTCCCCTTCCGTTGCTGGTGATGGTGGAGTCATAAGTATAGCTCCACACCAGAGTGGCTGTTTTATTTTGTTCATCGAGTTCAAATTCCATAGCTCTGGCGCCATGAGACTGATAATTTTCCCCCCCTTCAAAGAAGGTGATATTTCCATTGCTCAATCGGCGGGCATCCCTCGGACCATAAAAGGGAACAGGGCAGTCAATAAATTGAAACTGGTTCGCTCTGCCGCCCAGTCGCCACAGCACAGAACCGTTGATGCCGCTCACTTTGATCACCTCATTCGTCCACTTGCATGCCAACAGGTAATTTCCCTCCGGGTCTTTTTCAATTGAACTGATCTGTGGCAACGATATGACCCGATTGGAATCCAGATAAAAATCATCCACTTCCTTCATGGATAAATGGTCTTTGGCATGCCATTCAAACAATACTTTTTTTTGCGCATCCAATTCCTGGAATACGCTGCACCTCACCCGCAACTCCACCCGGTTTGTTTTCTTCTGCACTTGCGGAAGACCCTCGCTGCTCATCAATGCCCATTCATCTCCCAACACTAAGGCATGGCCGCCCGGCAACAATTGCGCATCGCGGGTGTCGTTTTTAAAACCATTCTGGCATACCATCGTATCCCGGATGGTGAAACTGCTGTCCATCACATAACACTGCTTCAAATCTACATAGCTCATTAAGCCGTTTTTTTGTAGGGTGAAATTGAAGCCGGCTCTAACCGGTTTATAATAAATCGCATCGCCATAGCGACCGAGGATTAACAGATTGGTACCGTCTGTCAGGAAATAATAACCCGTGGTTTGGGCGCTATCATAAATAGTTACCGAATATTCCGGCACCTGACATATACCCGACCTTGAAATCAGGAGAAGAAAAAGTAAAGGAATGTATTTCATTTTTAAAAGCAGCGAATTTTTTTTGGGCTAAAGATAAAATCTTTCTGTGGCTTGCATTTCTTTTTATCCTGATAAAACCGGGCGAATTTCCATTGAAATAAAAAACCTACAGAAGTCTCCAAGACTTTTGTAGGTTTTTACCCATTTAATCACCTGAACAAACGAGTTTTGGTGCTGAACCAACATATTTCAGACCGGAACATGTATGGTCGGGTGCAGAACTAAGGTGTTTCAGTCCGGAACGTATGCGTTTTGGTGCAGAACTAAGGTGTTTCAGTCCGGAACGTATGTGTTTTGGTGCAGAACCAAGGTGTTTCAGTCCGGAACGTATGTGTTTTGGTGCAGAACTAAGGTGTTTCGGTCCGGAACGTATGTGTTTTGGTGCAGAACTAAGGTGTTTCGGTCCGGAACATGCATGTTTTGGTGCAGAACCAACATGTTCTGGTGCCGAACCAATAGGTTTTGGTCGGGCGATGATAAACTACAAAAGTCTTTTAGCCTTTTGTAGTATAGAACCCCATAATCCATCCGTCCTCCCCCGTCCCGCTGATATTGGCGGTCCACCCCCTCCAGAGTGGGACAAACAGCCGTCCAACACCATTATATGGAGTACTTGTAAAGAGAATGACTGCACTTGTCCCCCTCTGGAGGGGGTGTAGGGGGAGGATTTTCTGTAAACCACAGAAGTCAAGACCAAAATGCAAAAGACGAAGTCAAAAACAGAAGTCTCCAAGACTTTTGTAGTTTAGAACCTCACCATCCATCCTCCCCCGTCCCGCTGATATTGGCGGTCCACCCCCTCCAGAGTGGGACAAACAGCCGTCCCACACAATTATATGGAGTACTTATAAAGAAAATGACTGCACCTGTCCCCCTCTGGAGGGGTGTAGGGGGAGGATTTTCTGTAAACCACAGAAGTCAAGACCAAAATGCAAAAGACGAAGTCAAAAACAGAAGTCTCCAAGACTTTTGTAGTTTAGAACCTCACAATCCATCCTCCCCCGTCCCGCTGATATTGGCGGTCCACCCCCTCCAGAGTGGGACAAACAGCCGTCCCACACAATTATATGGGGTATTTATAAAGAAAATGACTGCACTTGTCCCCCTCTGGAGGGGGTGTAGGGGGAGGATTTTCTAAACCACAGAAGTCTCTAAGGCTTTTATGGGTTAGGGCAATGATAGAAAACTCCTTTTGCATCCATCCTCCCCCGTCCCGCTGATATTGGCGGTCCACCCCCTCCAGAGTGGGACAAACAGCCGTCCCACACAATTATATGGAGTACTTATAAAGAAAATGACTGCACCTGTCCCCCTCTGGAGGGGGTGTAGGGGGAGGATTTTCTGTAAACCACAGAAGTCAAGACCAAAATGCAAAAGACGAAGTCAAAAACAGAAGTCTCCAAGACTTTTGTAGTTTAGAACCTCACAATCCATCCTCCCCCGTCCCGCTGATATTAGGTCCACCCTCCAGAGGGGGGACAAACAGCCGTCCAATACAATTATATGGAGTACTTGTAAAGAGAATGACTGCACTTGTCCCCCTCTGGAGGGGGTGTAGGGGGAGGATTTTCTGTAAACCACAGAAGTCTCTAAGAATTTTATGGGTTAGAACAATGATAGAAAGCTCCTTTTGCATCCATCCTCCCCCGTCCCGCTGATATTGGCGGTCCACCCCCTCCAGAGTGGGACAAACAGCCGTCCAACACCATTATATGGAGTACTTGTAAAGAGAATGACTGCACTTGTCCCCCTCTGGAGGGGGTGTAGGGGAGGATTTTCTGTAAACCACAGAAGTCAAGACCAAAATGCAAAAGACGAAGTCAAAAACAGAAGTCTCCAAGACTTTTGTAGTTTAGAACCTCACAATCCATCCTCCCCCGTCCCGCTGATATTGGCGGTCCACCCCCTCCAGAGGGGGACAAACAGCCGTCCAATACAATTATATGGAGTACTTATAAAGAAAATGACTGCACCTGTCCCCCTCTGGAGGGGGTGTAGGGGGAGGATTTTCTAAACCACAGAAGTCTCTAAGGCTTTTATGGGTTAGGGCAATGATAGAAAACTCCTTTTGCATCCATCCTCCCCCGTCCCGCTGATATTGGCGGTCCACCCCCTCCAGAGGCTACCGTGTGGACACAAGTATTTAGGATGGATATTTTTATTGATAGACTCGTTATTATGGCGAAAAATCCTAAAAACCGAATACAATTTAACGCAAAGAACACAAAGGCTAACGCAAAGAGCGCAAAGAATCCAGTCGTTGACTATACCTTTTGCGCTCTTTGTGCGGCTGTTCACTTTGCGTTCTTTGCGTTAAACTGTATTTTTTTATCCGATGATCGTTAAAAGTGCAAACAATAGAATGGTTTTGTAACATGTTGCCATTTAAAGTTGTGTCCACACGGTAGCTCCAGAGTGGGACAAACAGCCGTCCAACACAGTAGGGTTAGAACTTTTGTAGTCTATTATAATCAAAACCTGTCTATATTATTGTTCAAAAAGCTGAAGAGCTATTTGATTGATATGGCACAATGCAACTAGATAATGGCACTATAATAAAGTAAATAATATGACACTATTTATGTGAAAGGCTATAATTTAGACAAGGCTTGCAGTTTATTATTTGATGAATTCTTATGGTGCCGATAGAGCTACAGAGCGGACAGTGTTCCTATCCAAAAGCCAATAATAATCTTGGATACAGCCGTTCTTGACTATCTATTGTTTTTCCACGTAGCGGCAGGTCTGAAAGGCTGGAAATCAGGCTGCTAAATATTTTTGGCATCATTCTTGCTAAGTATAGATTTAGTTCTAAGATGGACTTGATTTTTTTACTTTTAAATTTGTTCAATTGAAACCATTGATTACTTTAGCAGACAGAAACACAAAAAGAAAAGAAACTTTTGAACAGAGGTTTCGTATTAAACTTGACAGAAAAGATTTTAAGTAGTATCTTAAAGAAGATAAGCAACATAAAGATTTTATTTCACCATTAAACAAGCATTATGACAAACAGATTTACAAACAGTTTACCCACAAGAAGAGAAAATGGAAAAGCAGGAGCAATCGCTCTTTCAAAGGCAACAAAGTTTCTTGCCTCGCTTGGTAGGTGGCGTTTCTTAATAGTTCCGGCCATCGTGTTCTCGCTGCTGCTGATTGATTCGAGCGTATCGGCACAAACAGTCATCCAAATAGGAACGGGTACGGGTGTTCCCAATGTGGGAACCAATCCTGCTTCCACCTTTGAATGTGTTTCGCCTTACGGGGTAACGAACGCCAAGAGCGGTAAGCGGACGCAGATGATTTATACGCCTGCTATGATTAACGCAGCCATGGCTGCTGCGAGTATTAGCCTCATCCGGCATTTATAAGTAACTATGCTTTTAATATAACCAGTGCCGTAGGGTCACATACGGTTACCTCCTATACGGTGAGTATGGCAAATATAGCACAAGACCAGCTTACTACCACCGGCGGCCTTTATACTGGGCCATCTACTTTGGTTTATTCCGTAGGCTCATATAATATGGATAATTCTACGGGATGGATTACATCGCCCACTTTCGGCTCTCCATTTCTTTGGGATGGTAGCAGCAATCTTCTCGTGGAAGTTTGTTATAGTTATAGCAAACCAGTCATTATTGGTACTTATGGAGGCGCTCAGTACACGCCCGACGCGGGCGTGGGTGCGCCCAATCACATGGCCACATTATTGGCGTACGGTCCTTGTGCAAACCCCTCAGGCACTGTTACTACTTTCTACACCAGTCGCCTCACGAATATTCGATTGACAGTTACATCTGCCAACGTCTGCGCCGGTAACCCGGCAATAGGAAACGTATCAAGTGGACTCCAATGCCCAAATAGCAGTACCGATATTGATGTTTCGGGTTTGGGGTGGACAGGGATATACTTATCAATGGTTGCAGTCTAATGCCCCAAGCGGGACTTACGTAAACGCTGCAGGAATTTCAACCAACGAAACTTATAGCACCCCAACTACTTTGCCTTATACTCCTACTTATTATAAAGTAGATGTTACTTGTTCTAATGGAGGAGGGATTACGCGTTCCACTCGGGAAGCGTTGATTTGGACGAGTTTGTGAACTGTTATTGTATGACCTCTTTTAGTTCGGCGAGCGCCGCAACCGATATAATGACCAATGTGACACTAGAAGGAAGTGGAGCAACTCCCGCTATCACCTACCCCATTGAATAATACTTCCGGAATAGAGACAAATCACTATGGTCTATATGGGTCAATCGCCACCCCCTATGGTAATGTATCGCAGGGGTCTAATTATTATTTAAAAGTAACTAAAGGAACAGACGTGGGTAGTCGGGCTAATGCTTGGTTTGATTGGAACCGGGATGGAGTTTTCGGCACCACGGCATATCCCGCTGTTGGTTGGGAATATCTGGGAGCCACCACTGCCGGGAATGGTGCTTATGCTTATCCGGTCTTTACCGTTCCTGCCCAGCCGTTACAGGGCCTACCGTTATGCGGGTGGTAGAAGGGAGAAATCTGGCGACAAACAACGCTTGTATTAGTACTACAACAGGGGAAACTGAAGATTATGTGATATTCGTAACCGGTGGCGCGTGTAGAGCCAAGTATTCAAGCCAGCGGAAATAGCATGGGAACGATTAATGCAACGGATGCGACCATTAACTGGAGTGGAAACGGTAATGGTAACGGCGGTGTATTTGTGTTGTTGAAGCAAGGATCGTCTGCTCCATATGAGCCTTCGCAGGCTGTCAGCTATGCAGCCAATGCGAATTTTGGTTCCGGCGACTTCACTTTAGCAGGCTCTTATGTGGTTTATAAAGGGTCCGGAAGTTCTGTTACTGTTACGGGTCTTTCCATTGGCACCGAATATACTTATAGTATTTACGCCTATAATTCAACAACTGATTGCTATAAATTGGTGTCACCAATCGGGGCATCGTTTACTACCTTGAACGTACCTATGGTTGTTCTTTCGAGCACTACGACGCAGTTGGTAACTGCCAATGTCACCCAGAACTCGCCAAATAATCAGATTATTGGCTTACAAGTGGTAGCATCAGGCGGCACAAACCCTGCTCTGGACTTTACCTCTATTACTTTTAATACATCAGGATCTACCTCTCCGGGTAGTGATATTGTATCAGCAAAAATATACTACACCGGAAATAGTTCTACGTTTACAACAACTACTCAGTTTGGTAGCACAGTTGTTGGGCCTAATGGGTCTCATGTAGTCAATGACTTGATTACCCTGCTACCGGGGACTAATTATTTCTGGGTGGCCTATGATATAGCGCCGGCGGCAACAATAGGTAACTTTGTGGATGCATACACCTCCTTTACGGCAGGCTCTCCACTGACCCCTTCTGTTACTAATCCGGCTGGATCTCGTGAGATTGGGCTAATCGTTTATTGTATCCCCGCTCCCGGAGGATCAGCCTGTGATATATTTAGTAATGCTGATGTTGTTACTGTCTCACTGTCTATCAACGGTACTGGCTCCACATTTAATTTTACAGGCGATACCTGTTTGGGAGGTGCTCCAAATAATTATCAAATAAATTCTTACACTGGTAATTTGGTGATTGGCATACCTATAACATCACGCATGTGAAAGACGGAGGCACTTTTTGGCTGTCGCCGTATTGTTTGGATAGATCTGAATAACGATGGTGACTTTACGGATACTTATCTTGGCCAGAGGAAAAAGTCATGGATGTAACCTCAACCAACGTGAGTGAAACGGGATCCAATTTTGTGATTCCTGTCGGTATCGTTGCTGGCATTCACCGCATGAGAGTTTGGTCTGGTTATACCGGATCATTTGTTCCTTCTGACATTAATACGGTAACCACCGGTTGTGAGTCGCTTAATTCTGGAACAAATATTGGTGATGTTCGCGATTTTAATGTAGATCTTATTTGCCCTACACCGACGATTAGCGGCTTAGCGACCAATAAGGTATGCGCTTCGGCGAGTGTACAAAGCATTAATCTTTCTTATACCGGGGTAACCAATACACCCAATCAATACAGCATTACATGGAATCCGGCGGCTATTACCGCAGGATTAGTCAATGTAGGATTTACGGCATTGCCAGCCAGTCCGATTTCGGTTTCAATTCCTGCGGCATTGGCAGCCAATACTTATTCGGGTACTTTGGTGGTTAAAAATGCTTGCGGAACTGTCAGTGTCGGCGACCCGATAAGCATCACGATCAACCCAATACCCAATGCCCCTACCAGTGCAGGCGATGTGGGCATCTGTGCAGACATACCTTCCGGAGTGCTGACTGCTACCAGTGCCGGCAATGTGGTAGATTGGTTTAATAACCCTACCGGAGGCAGTTCTATTAATACCGGAACTACTTTGACCACAGGTACTGCGGGTACTTATTATACCCAGGCTACTACTTTGGCCACAGGATGTGTGAACTTGACAAGAACACCTATTACTTTGACCATTAATCCACTTCCGGTTGATACCTTTAACGTGACCGGAGGAGCTTGTACGCCAGCCGTCATGGGCTTGGACGGCTCTGAAGTGGGGGTTAATTATCAGTTGATTCGTACGGATACATTCAATGTGGTATCCAATGTGGGTTCTATATATGCCGGCACAGGAAGTGCTCTTTATATGGGCTATCAGAATGTGGCAGGTACTTATCAAGTAGTAGCAACCAGTGTGGTTGGAGGATGTACTAGGATGATGAAGGGTGTGTCCACCGTTGGGCTTTGTATTAGTGAGTGGGGAGGATTTACAAGCGATGATTGGTTTACTAATACCAACTGGCTTCCACCTGCTGTACCTAATATCTGTGGTGCCACTATTGTAATCTATGCTAACAGAGCTCCTTTCCCGGTCATTAGAACCGGACCAAACACATCCGATGTACAAGTGGGTAAATATGTATATTGAAGGTGGTGCTACTGTTACAGTGAATAGTGGTCGCACCCTGTCTGTGTGCGGAGATTGGAACACTTTTAATGCTTATACTACCGATACCGTTTCTGAAGTGAAGGGAGCAGGAAAAGTAATTATGAATGGTGGATTTACTCAAGGATTTACAGGAATATCCAGATTTAAGTTGCTTGAACTGGACAATATCTTGGGTGCTGCTATTGGTGCCAACGCTGTCGCATCAGTTGAAACAGGTCTGCATCTTATTTTGGGCGATCTAAACACTACAGCAGGCACCTTGCATTTGCTGTCTAAATCTGCCACACATAGTGCCTACTTAGACAACTTTACCCCGGGTTTTGCCGGTACTTTGACAGGCAATATCTATATGGATCGCTTTATGCCGATACGTGGATTCAACCAACACTATATGAGTTCGCCGGTGAGTGCTCCTACCTTAAAACAATTAGGCGCGAGCGGCCCGGATGGAATATTTGTTAAGCCGATGCTTACTGCGATGAAACAAAGAGTGCTTACCATTCTCCTTATGGAACGGTGTTCTCTTATGATGATACGTACATGGGTGCAGGACAGTGCAAATTGGGCAACTGGCAAATCAAAAGTCAGGGCACGATGGACAACGGTCGCGGCTATTCATCCTACCAACAGGGAGATACAGTTAGAAGCCTAATCGGCGTTCCGAATACAGGCAATTTGGCTGTAAGCGGCTTAAACAACAAAGGCACTGTTCCAGTACCTACGCTTCAATCCATCATGAACCCTATTGAGTCGGGATGGAATCTGGTGGGCAACCCTTATCCTTCGGCTATTGATTTAACAACGCCTCGTGCCGGGTTCTCTAATCAGGTGCAGGTATGGATGACTTCAGGTATTTACTCCGGAAGCTGGCAGCAGTACCGGATAGGTATTGATCCACATATCTATATAGCTCCTTTCCAAGCCTTTATGGTTTTGAAGACTTCTGCAGGTAATAACGGCAGCTTTGATTTCTTCCAATCAGAGCGGGTTAGAACAAATGCAGGTATTCAGTTCTTCCGCACAAGTATCGAGAACAGCTTGGTACTGGAAGTTGATTACAATGGTGTGAAGGATATTACAACGGTAGAGTTTAATCCAGAGGCAACGGATGGTTTTGATGCTAAATTTGATGCGAGCAAACCAGGTGGACAGGCGGGCAGACCAACCTTGTTCACACACATGAATGCCAATCGTGGATATGCGATCAATTCTCTTCCATCTCTTCATCAGGCTACTACAGTGCCTATGGGCTTGAGACCGGAAGCAAATGGTACGATGAAGATTGCTGCCTTGGGTATTCAGTCCTTTGATCCGACTTCTTACATCTTCTCTTAGAAGACAAGCAAACCGGTGTATGGCACAATATGAGAGACGGCGACTATACTTTCGCTACCAAGACTACCGATAATCAAGATCGCTTTGTGCTACACTTCACTCCTCCTGCTCAAATCTTGACCAGCGATGCGACTTGTAGCGGCAGCGGCATGATTCAAATCGAGCAGCCGGGAAGTTCCAACTGGAACTACAGTCTGTCTGATGTGAATGGTACAGTAGTTTCCGCCGGAACGCTGAACGCTTCTTCACCGGTCAACATGGCCGCCAATGCAGGTGTCTATTCACTGACCTTGCGGGATAACAACGGTTACACAGTGATGAAGAATATACAGGTGAGCGGAGAACAATCTATAGTAGCAGATTTCACCGCCAGCAGTAATCTGGCTAAGACACAAGAGGATATCTCTTTCACTTCTCACAATGCAGACGCGGTGACGGTAGAATGGAACTTTGGTGATGGAAATACTGCCAGCACTATAGGTGCAACTCACCGGTTTAGCGCCGAGGGCGTTTATACTGTTTCTCTGACCGTGATTAACGAAGCGGGTTGTAAATCGGTCACCACACAAACGGTGACGATTACTTCGAGAGAAGCTACGGGCTTAACTACTATTCAAAGCAACAAACTTCCTATCTGGAGTGCCGACAACCGAGTGTTTATAGACTTCGGTGGTCAAACGAAAGTAGAAGCAGAGATTGAACTTTACAACATCATCGGTCAACTGATCAGCAGTGAGAAGTTTGGCCGCTCTACTATCTATTCTAAGGAGATTCCGAATCTGGAAGCTGCTTATATGATTGTGAAAGTGAAGAATGACGGTGTCACTACTACCAAGAGAGTGTTTATCGGGAATGTGAAATAAGTTTCACTATCCAAATATCAAAGCGCCTTGTCAGTTTTCTGATAAGGCGCTTTTTATTTTCAGACTACAGACTACAAAAGTCTCTAAGACTTTTGTAGTTTAGAAAAGGAGGGCGACTGATCGGTTGGGTTAGGTGGCTTCTTTCTAAGGATACTGCTCGGTATAATCCAAGTCTTTGGCGAAGGTCTCTTGAGAAGTGAATATTGCCCAGAAAGACAGGCCGAGACAAATCAATCCAACAATAAATCCACTCCAAATATTGCTAATGGGAAAGGTATGCAACCATTGAAAAAGACCTAGAATGAGTGGTACGGCACCCCGGACAAAGTTGGGGGTAGTGTTGGTAACGGTTGAGCGGATGTTGGTCCCAAACTGTTCCGCAGCAATGGTGACAAACAAAGCCCAGAATCCGGTAGCCGTTCCCAACATAAAAGCGAGGATATAAAAGGCAGAGTTTGAAATGCCTTGGGCGAAAAAGAAAAAGTAGATAATAAGTACAAAGGAGAAAACGAGATAGAGCATCACCACTTTTCTTCTGCTCCGTAGTGCCTGACTCAATATGCCGCTGATGACATCGCCAAAACTCAATCCGATATAGGAATACATCAGCGCTGTTCCGTTGACGACGGCCCCTTGAACATTCAGTTCCTTAGCCCAAATCAATTCGGAGTTGGCAACAATCAGTCCTATAATATACCAAATAGGAAGCCCTACCAAGATACCCCTCAGGTATTTTAGAAATCTTTCCCGATTGGTAAAAAGCATAAGAAGGTCCCCTTTGCGAACCTCCGAATGCTGAATGTTTTTGAACATTCCTGATTCGATAGTCCAACCCGAAGAATGAGGAGCATTAAACCCAACACTCCGCCGAAAATATATGCTACTTGCCAATTAGCGAAAGGCCGGTTGAATATATGACTTAGCCATTGGCCGATTACCTGACCTTCTGACCCTACCAAAGCAGCAGCCACCGCCCCAAGTGCGCCGAAGGATACTATGATCATCGTACCATAGCCTCGCTTTTCTTTAGACATCGTTTCGGCAACCAGCGTGATACCTGCTCCCAGTTCCCCGGCTAGACCAATGCCGGCAACCACTCGAACCAAAGCATAGAGCGGAACGGTGGTGACGAATGCATTAATGAGATTGGCGGCGGAATAGAGTAGGATGGAGCCAAACAATACAGAGAGTCTTCCTTTTTTATCGCCCCAAACGCCCCACAGTAACCCGCCAAGCAGCATTCCAAACATCTGCATATTGAAGAGGAAAATACCGGTACTGTTGATTTCATTTGTTGAGGATCCCTGCATGATTATCTCCAGACTTTCCTTCTTAACCACGTTGAAAAGAATGAGGTCATAGATGTCCACGAAATATCCGAGGGCAGCCACGATGATGATAAAGTAGTTAATGAAAGAGCTATTTTTCTGTTTCATGAATTGGGGTGCTGTGTGCTCTGGTTGAGATGAAAAATAACAAATACGGTAACCGCAATCAGAAACATAGCTCCCGCTTGGTGCATCACACCCCAAAAAACAGGGATACCTCCCACACAGTTCAAAACAGTGAAAATACCGATTGTCACTTGTAATAGAACAAGGAACGGAAATGAATTCAATCCAATTTTGAAGATTCTATCGGTGCTTATATTTCTGGTTTTGAAATAGAATAAACCGATCAGAATAACGAGTGCGTAGGCCGTAAATCGGTGAATAAATTGAATGAACGTTCTACCCCAAAAGTCTTGCGCATTGTATTGAAGGAAGCCGGCAATAGATGGCTTTTCCGAGAATAGAGTGGATGGAATAATTTGACCATTCATATCGGGCCAAGTCGGATAAGCCAAACCGGCTTTCGTCCCTGAAACGATACCTCCAAGAAATATTTGAAGGAAAAGAAAAAATAAAATAAGGTATGCCAGATTTCGAATGGGCTTTTGATCTTTGGTCTCCGTAAATTGCCAATCAGCTCGATAAACCGAAAGCGTCATGTATATCAGGTAGCCAAATAAACTAAGTGCCAGCGCCAAGTGTATGCTCAAATGAATTGGAGGGACATAGATGCCCGTCAAACCGCTTTTTACCATCAGCCATCCATAAGTACCTATCACCCCGCCCCAAATGAAAAGGATGCCGATTTTTCGAAAGAATTTCTGATCCAACCATTTCTTCCAAATAAAAAATGAAAAGGGAATAATAAAGGCGAAGCCCATAAATCGCGCCCAAAAGCGGTGGAGGTACTCCCAGAAATAAATCCATTTAAACTCTTCAAGGCTCATCCCCTCGTTGATGGTTTTGTACTGTACCTTTTGCTTGTACAATTCAAATTCAGCATTCCATTCTGTCTGGTTAATGGGAGGGACAATTCCTTTCAGGGGTTTCCATTCCGTGATGGATAGTCCGGAATCTGTCAACCGGGTTACACCGCCAATGATCACTTGGAAAAAGACCATTAGACATCCGAGCAGAAGCCAGCCACCCACAATTTTTTGAACCTTCGGAGACATAGTCAGTATCAGTAATAGCTTTTATGAACGGGTTAAACATACCAAAAAACCAGTTTCGCAACGCGATCGGTTATTTTTAGGGTGAAAGAGATAGTTTGTATAATAAGTAGATACCGATTCGGATCTACGCAGATGTCAACGCCTCAAAATATTGTAGATACATATTCTGCCAAGCCTTGACCGAGTACTTGTCTTCAATCGTCATTCTTCCGGCTTTGCCTATTTGTTTGCGGAGCGTAGCATCATCAATCAATTTTGAAATAGCTTCGACATACTCCTCCTCGGTTGAAGCGAGGAATCCATTCACGCCTTGTTGAATGATCTCACTGTTTACCCCCACCGGTGACATGATGGTGGGAATTTCGAGCGCCATGTATTGCAATCCCTTGAGGCCGCACTTACCTTTAGCCCATTCATCGTCGGGCAGCGGCATGATGCCAATGTCGAAGGAGGAGAGTTCTTTTAATTCATCCTTTTTATTCCAGTTCAAGCTAATGACATCCAGTTCTGCATTTTTATAATTGGCATCGCCAATCACTTTTATTTTTATCCGATCGCCATATTTCTTTTTGATTTGAAGCAGGGCAGGGACCGCAAACTTAAAATGCTGAATAGTGGTGATGCTCCCACTCCAGCCAATGCAAACTTTATCATCCGTTTGTGGCAAACTTATACGCCGGTATTCATCTGTATCAATGGTGGTAGGAACAATGCGGATGTTTGGTTGAATGATTGAGCGTAATCAGACAGATATTGATTGCCTGCAAAAATTAGGTTGCTGAACGAGATTATTTTTGAAGTTTTAGAGGCATCTTTCATAAAGCTGAAACGCTTATTTGCCTCTGACACGTTTTGCATCCAGATAGAATCATCAAAATCAAAAATCACTTTGGCACGCGAGCGAGCAAATTGTTTTTCGAAAAAAGTGGTGCCGGTCAAGAAGGCTTCGCGCTGAATGAAGATGAGGTCGTAGCGATTGGCGCGGAGCACATCGCGAAGGCGTTTTAAAAAACACTTCAGAAAAATAAAAGCCTTGCGCAGCATATTGCCGGAGGCATAAAAAACTTTGTCGTCTTCGGGACTAATGAGAAACGAGAAGTCGTAATCATATCCTTTTTGTTTCAGAAATTCAATGTATTGCTCAAACCGGAATCGCTGCGAGGGCGAACGGTCTGGCCGGTGCATGGCAACGTAGAGAACTCTTTTTTGTTTGGATTTACCCATTGGGAAATTTTAGAAATCAGATTTTAGATTGAACAGCCATTGTTTTTTTAATTTCAAGCTCACTCCTAAAATCTACAATCTGCAATCTTGATTTAGGATTCTGTCCAGAAAGAAGGCAGTTTCTCTGTGATTTCGATATTCTTAAACGTCGTACTTTTTTGGATCCCGGTCTTTTTAGCCCAAGTTGCCATCTTAGTCAAACCATCTTCGAGCGAAGTATGCAGGCTGTCGCCAAATAGTTTTTTTGATTTGGAATGATCGCTGTAAGCATGCATCACCTCGTTGCGAGCGGGCAAATAGCGCAATTCGCCTTTCATGTCCATCACATCCATCACCACTGTGGCCAATTCTTTAACCGTATATTCTTTATCTGCTCCCACATTGATGACTTGGTTGAAGGCAGCAGGAATGTTGACACAATTGGCGATGTGCGGGGCAATATCGCCGATATAGCTGAAAGCACGCGTTTGCAAGCCATCGCCAAAAACGGAAAGTTGTTTGCCCTGCATTAACTGATTCATAAAAATGCCCACTACGTTTCGATAGCGGTCGCCGAGGTTCTGGTATTCACCATAGACATTGTGCGGACGGAAAATCACATGATTTAATCCGAACATTTCATGGGTCACACGCAAATCCATTTCTACCGCCAGTTTCGCAATGCCGTATGGATCTTCCGGCACCGGAATCATATCTTCCTTTAAAGGCGGTTTGCCAGCGCCATAAACAGCAATAGAGGAGGTGAAGACAAAGCATTTTACTTTGTGTTTCACTGATTCATTAATTAGATTGACGCTGCCGATGAGATTATTGTTGTAGTTGAAACGCTTGATGAAGTGACTTAAACCCTCGGCGGCATAAGCCGCGAGGTGATAGACATAGTCAAAGCGATGTTCGTTAAAAAGATTTTCTATCAACAGATGGTCAAGAATAGAGCCATTCACAAATTGTGCTTTGGGATTTACGTTTTCTTCAAATCCCCCGCTTAAATCGTCCAATACAACGACCTCATGCCCCAACTGAATTAATTCATTCACCACATGTGCGCCGATAAAGCCTGCACCGCCAGTAACCAAAGATTTTATTGCCATGTATAAATTATATGGCGCCAAAAATAACCTTTCACATTTATCTTATTCGCCGAGGTTAATCTCTCGGTGCGATGTTCTCGGTAAGAGCAGAAAACCTCTATCTTCGGGCGCAATTAATCTTCGGCGGACAGAAAATATGTGTGGCATTGTTGGGTATTTTTCAAAACAGCTAAATCATTCGCTCGAAGATTCGCTGAAACGTTCCGTTCAAACCCTTTCTCAAAGAGGGCCTGACTTGCAGCAAACAGAGATGCTTTCTCCACAGGTCGGTTTTGCGCATGCACGGTTGTCTATCATTGATCCCTCCGAGGTGGCTAACCAGCCAATGAAAGACAAAAGCGGCAGGTACACCATCATCTTCAACGGTGAAATTTTTAATTTCAGGGAACTGAAACAAGAATTTCTTTCGCATTTAGAATTACATTCTGCTTCGGATACAGAGGTGTTGCTGTATCTCTACATTGGTATGGGGAAAGATTGCCTGCAACACCTCAATGGCTTCTTTGCCTTCGCTATTTTTGACCAGCAAAGTGGTGAGATTTTTCTCGCCAGAGACCGGTATGGTATTAAGCCACTTCACATCTACAGCGACGAACAAATACTGGTATTTGCTTCGGAGGTCAAAGCGATTTATAAATTTCCGGTAAAGAAGGAATTGGACTACAACACCCTGGCACTCTATCTACAATTGAATTATGTTCCGGGCGACTCCTCTATGCTGATTGGAATTAAAAAATTGAAGCCGGCTCATTTTGCCATAGTCAATGCCGAAGGAGGGTATTCTGAACAGAGCTATTATACTATCCCTTATCAGCCGGGGAAGATAGTTTCAGGTGAGCACCTGAATTATGATAAAGCCAAAGACAAATTGAAAGCTCTGATAGAAAAGGCGGTGGAACGAAGATTGGTTTCTGATGTACCTCTGGGAACTTTTCTAAGCGGAGGCATTGATTCTTCTATCATTACAGCCTGTGCTGCGAAGCATGTCGCTAATCTAAATACCTTTTCGATTGGGTATAAGGATGAGCCTTATTTTGACGAAACAAAATACGCGCGCCTCGTAGCAGAAAAATACAAAACCAACCATACCGTGTTTTCTATTTCAAACGATGAAATGTTTGAAAATATCTTTTCAGTGTTGGATTATTTGGATGAACCCTTTGCCGATTCATCATCCATCGCGGTTTATATTCTGAGTAAACACACCCGGAACAAAGTTACGGTAGCGTTATCCGGTGATGGGGGTGATGAGTTATTTGCGGGATATAACAAGCATCGGGCCGAATTACGAGCCAGACAAAATACCTTGTCCAACGCAATACTTAGAAACAGCCTGCCGATTTTAACGATGCTGCCCAAATCACGTCATGGCAAAATGATGAATCTGTTCCGTCAACTAGAACGGTATAGCGAAGGCTTACAACTAAAGCCTAACGAGCGCTATTGGCGCTGGTGTTCTTTCCAGACACAAGACCAGGCACTTCGTTTATTGAAATCTCATACAGCAATTAATGATCAAGAATTAGAAAACAGAAGGAAACTGGCTACGGATGTAGTAACTGATTCAGGAGACCTCAATGATATATTATTTGCAGACACTCAAATGGTTCTGCCCAATGATATGCTGGCAAAGGTAGATTATATGAGTATGGCAAATAGCCTGGAGGTGCGTGTTCCTTTACTGGATTTTACAGTCATGAATTATGCCTTCTCATTACCCGTTTCGTTCAAAATAAATTCGAAAGTGGGTAAGAGAATTTTGAAAGATGCCTTCAGAAACGAATTGCCAGATGAATTATTCCATCGTCCCAAGCATGGCTTTGAGGTTCCCCTATTAAAATGGATGCGTGGAGGGCTTCGTCCATTGATTGATAAGGAGTTGTTGGGAAAGGCATTCGTGGAGGGGCAGGGTATTTTTAATTATGAAGAAGTCGAAAGCCAGAAGAAAAAGCTTTTTAGCAATAACCCGGGGGATGCACATGCCATCATTTGGGGTCTTCTGGTTTTTCAATATTGGTACAAAAAGTACTTTAGCTAATCTTAAAATTGTAGTAGAGAGAGTAATTATACATGCCGCGTGTACTAAGAATCATAAACCGACTTAATCTGGGTGGCCCGACGTATAACGCGGCTTATCTTAGTAAATATCTGGAACCCGAATTCGAGACGCTGCTGGTTTCTGGCATGAAGGATGATGCCGAGGAAAGTTCAGAGTTTATTGTCAAGAATCTGGACTTGCATCCGGTATATGTTCCCGATATGTATCGAGAACTACATCCTTTCCGCGATTATAAATCCTATTATAAGCTCCGCAAACTGATTGAAGAATTTAAGCCGGACATCGTTCATACCCATGCGGCCAAGGCCGGAGCAGTGGGTAGGCTAGCTGCTTCTCACAGTGGAGTGCCCGTAATTATTCATACTTTTCACGGGCATGTGTTTCATTCCTATTTCAATCCGGTCAAGACCCGGATGTTTTTAGAAATTGAGCGATACCTGGCAAAGAGAACCACCAAGATTATTGTTTTAAGTGAGACTCAGAAACAGGAATTATGCGATAATTATAAGGTGGCTCCTTCGGAAAAATTCGAAATCGTACCCCTTGGTTTTGATTTGCGAAAATTTGAAGAAAATCAGGAAGAAAAGAGGCGCCAGTTCCGGGTGGAATACAATATTGCTGACGATGAAGTTGCTATTGGCATTATAGGCCGACTGGTTCCTGTTAAAAACCATGATCTCTTTCTCAAGGCCTTAAAAGATGTTAGCCTCCGAACCAGCAAAAAAATCAGGGCATTCATTATCGGCGATGGGGAATCAAGAAAAAGTATTGAAGAGAAAGCGATTAATCTTGGATTGAAATTTAGCAATAATGATCCGCGGGAACCTAATATTCTCACCTTCACCAGTTGGATTAAAAACATTGATGTTTCTAATGCCGGATTAGATATAATTGCACTTACTTCTAATAACGAAGGAACCCCGGTAAGTTTGATAGAGGCTCAGGCTTCAGGACGGGCCATCGTTTCAACTAAAGTGGGAGGGATTGAAAATATCGTTATACAAAATGAAACCGCCTTATTATCACCCATAGGTGATGTGAGGGCATTTGCCAATAATTTATTTCAATTGATTGAAAACAGTGAGCGTCGCAATGAATTGGCGAAAAACGGAAATGCTTTTGTGCGTGAGGAGTTCAGCTATAAACGTCTTTGCACCGATATGCGATATCTTTACCATTTTTTATTAAATAGCGTCTAATTATCATAATAGCGGCGAAGCTTTTTTTCATACGTTTGCAATATATATTATCAAATGAGGCGCATACTTTATTGGCTTTTCTTTTTCTTTCTTTTCTTTTTTCTTCCATCATGTAGGGTTTTATATCCCAACCTAATGTTTCAACAAAAGGATTATCAATTTTTTGATTTAGGAAAGAAGGAAATTAAAGAATATGTTATTCAGCCGGGAGATCAATTTGATATTAAGATATTTTCTAGAGACGGCTTTAAACTGATTGACGTTTTGGACGAAGGTACTGTCGCTTACGGGGCACGAATGGTTAGAGGATATTTAGTGGACAGAGAAGGGTTTACAAAATTACCCGTTCTTGGGGAGTTCTATGTTAAAGGCTATACGGAGACTGAACTTGAAAGAATTCTAGCAGAAAAGTTATCTAATTTATTTGTTAACCCCTATGTAGTGGTTACCGTTAGTAACCGAAGAGTGTTTTTGTTCAGAGGTTCTAGTGGTTCTATTATTCCTTTAAACCAATCTCCTACCAATTTGCTTGAAGTAATCGCTAAAGCAGGTGGGGTGGCAGGAAATTTTAAAGCGTATAAGATAAAGATTATCCGAGGAGATCTGAAGAACCCGCAGATACACGTAGTGGACTTATCAACTCTGGAAGGAATGCGCAAAGCCGATTTAATTGTGCAATCGAACGATATTATTTACATGGAGCCCAAACGAAATGTTGTGGGGGCTTTAACAGCTCAACTTAGCCCTATATTTGCAACCTCTAGTACTGTTTTTTCTTTGATTGCATTGATTAAAGCCTGGGGGGGTAAATTTTAACCAAATTGGACAATTCAGAAAAAGAGGATAAAAGCGGATTTGTAAATCCGGTTGACGATTTTAACCTGGGGTTAATGATATACATCGTTAACATCAGTATCGTATGGGTAATCCTTATCATGGTTACTTGTGTTGTGCTATCGCTCCTCTATCTGCGGTACACACCTAGAATATTTGAATCAACCGCTAGGATGATGCCTAAAGTATCTCAATCGAGCAGAATGCTTGGAATGAGGAGTTTGGTCGGAAGTGGTAATGAAGAAGAGATTAATCGGCAAATGCAAATTCTGACTTCTAGAATGATGCTGGATCGGGTAGCGGATTCTCTTCCTCTAAGCATCGGATACTATAAAGAAGGCAAAACCAAGTTTATCTATTCAGAACTTTATACTTCTTCTACTTTTAAAATTAGGGGTGGAGCTAAGGATGAAAATATTTTGAGCGTACCTATTTATTTGAAAATTCTTAGTACACGAAAATATTACATCTCTTTTTCTGTGGCAGGAAAAGATTATGAATATCCTAGTGATACGGGTAGAACACTAAACTCTCCATTTTTTAGCATCTCGGTTTCCTTTGCAAATGGGCTTTCACCAGAGGATATAAGTGGTTTGTACTACTTTAAATTTTTAACCCGAAATGAGGTTTATTCTGACATTGCCAATAAATTGGCGGTTTCTCCAATTGATCCCACAACTAAAAATATTCTACTAAGCTATCGGGACCGTAACCCCGAGAGGGCGCGTGATATAGTAACTACCTTGTGCGAAGAACTGCGCCAATATGACATAGAAACCAAGCGAGAAAGTTTTAATAATGTTTTATTCTTTCTGAATAATCAGATAGATACCTTTGAAAGAGACTTTACCGTGCTCCGAGATTCGATTACTGCTCTACGAATCAGCGAGCGTTATATTGAAAAGGGCAATTGGTACATCAACCATTTACTGGAAAAAGCGATTGATTTTGACCAGGCCTATAGCAATACGCAATATGATCTGGAACTACTTATAGAATTCAAAAAAACGATACAAAAGGAGCGAGACTATTCTACCCTTCCTAACTTCGATTTTCGTAATAGTAACATTAGTTTTGCTGCAAACATTTCATGGATTAATAAACTAAGGGAAGACCGTAATAATTTGTTAATTGAGGTGACTGAAGAGCACCCAGTCGTTCGTCTTAAGGACAGGTCCATTGAAGAGGAAAAAATTAAGCTACTCAGGAAAGTGGATAATACTATTGAGAGCGTTCGTCAAAATCAAATTGAATTAACAGAAGCCCATCAAAAGTACATTGATGAACTGTTTACTACTCCGGATCAGATGAGTAAATATGATCGCCTCAATAAAATGTTGGCTAAAAAGAGTCAGTTTATTTTAGATCTGTATGAAAAAAGAGCAGCCTATCTGATTGCCAGCGCGGCGGTGGTATCAGATTTTGTGGTTCTGGAAAAAGCAACCCTTAATAAAACCCCTGTTTCGCCTAAAGAGACCTTTGTGAAAATTGCCGGAGTGGCTATTGGATTATTGATTGGGATTGCACTGATTATTATTCGTTATTTACTTCACAATACCATTATATCTATTGATGACGTTGACAAAAAGATAAACGTACCTTTACTTGGTGTTATTCCTAGGCATAAAGAGGATTTAGAACGGTCACAGATTGTAGTTACTAAGGACCCGAAATCCACCATCACAGAGGCATTTAGGGCGATTCGTTCAGGTCTTCAATTTATTTCATCTGAGCCAGGTCCTAAAATTGTGTCCACTACCTCTACTATTCCTGGCGAGGGCAAGACCTTTGTGTCTCTGAATATTGCAGCAATCCTTAGTATGCTGAATAGGAAGGTGATTATTATGGACTTTGACATGCGTAAACCAAGGCTCGATAAAATATTTGATGTAGACACTCATCGTGGTGTCAGTACTATTTTGAGTGGCCAGTCAGGTATTGATGAGTGTATTCTAGAAACCGGCGTGCCAAATCTTGATTTGATAGTTTCAGGTCCGGTGCCGCCCAATCCCTCTGAGCTTATTCTATTGCCCAAACTTCCGGAACTGATAGCCTATCTTAAAAATAAGTACGACTATATCGTGATTGATACCCCTCCTATTGGTTTGGTGACAGATGCTTTAGAAATTTTGAAGATGGCTGATTATCCGATTTATGTTTTCCGTGCCGCCTATTCAAACCGTAACTTTGTGAACGGCGTTGCACGTATAGTTACTGAAAGTAAAATAAAAAATTTATCTGTCGTTTTAAATGACTTTGGAAGAGGTGCTTCCGGATATGGATACGCTTACGGGTATAACTATGGCTATGGGTACGGGTACGGGTACGGATATGGGTATGGCTACGGGTATTATGGACGGAAGCATGGCGAAGGATACTATACCACTGAGGCAAAGCCAAAATCAAAAGGCTGGCTAGTGAAGTTGATGGAAAAGGTCAAGTAGCACATATGGGGAGTGACAATTACTTTATAATATTTTTAGGCTTATTCTTTCTAATTAGTGTCATGTTTTCATTTTTGATTAACTGGCTTTTTTTGAAATTCTCATTTACGCTGGGGATACGAAATAGTCGAGGAGAAGTTTCGCAGATTAGATGGTCCTCCAATATCAAGCCAGCCATTGGCGGCATTTCATTTTTCATCGTGTTTCTGATTTCGATTTCAGTGATAGGCACTCTACCACGACAGAGCAATTATCTGCTGGATAGACACTTGATCGGAATAATAGCGGCTACTTCACTTGGTTTTTTGCTCGGGCTCGCAGATGATGCTTATAACACCAACCCACTTGCAAAATTCATTTTACAACTTTCCTGCGCTTGCATTTTGATTATTTCAGACGTATACATACATGTGTCGGATAACTCAGCTTTCAACTTTATTATTACGATTGTTTGGGTGATTGGCCTTATGAATTCAATTAACATGCTAGACAATATGGACGGCATTACTACGACAGTCTCCATGAGTATTATTGCCGGATTAATTATTATATTGTCGGTAATCGGAAATCCGATAAGTATGTTCTATTTAGTGATGCTTATTGGCGTGATGGGTGCCCTCACTGGCTTTCTATATTTCAACTGGCATCCATCGCGAATATATATGGGGATACCGGCAGCCAGTTTTTAGGTGTATTCCTTGCCTCTACCAGTATTCTTTTCTTTTGGGATTTCCGAAATGAAGCCTCTCCTGAATTTATTCAACTGAAACAGTTTGTAGTTCCCATGCTCTTTTTTATTATCCCTTTAATAGACACCATTACAGTTACTTATCGTCGCCTGTTGCGTAAACAATCGCCTTTTGTAGGGGGTAAAGACCATATCACACATCACTTAGGGTATCTCGGACTCTCTGACCGCTGGGTAGCCATAATTGTTATTTTGGTTTCGTTATCTTCCTTACCTCTTGCTTTGCTTCTAGTATTAGAGGTGGTCGAGTGGGATTGGATAACGACCTTTGCAGCATTTGCCTACTTTACAATTATATTTATCACCTTTCAAGTTCTATACATCGTTGGTGCCCGGCGCCACCAGAAAAGTAAAGTGGCTGCAACGACAACTTAACTAACCATAGTCTAACTGGTTTTACCAGATAAAATAGTTATCGGCTTAGGCAATCATATAGCTCCTTGTTGAAAATTATTCCAACCAGCTATCCAATTATCTTGAAAAATTAGGTTTATTTTATCCAAACAAAAAACCTATGGAGCCGATTCTTACATCAAAATGGAGAAGATTAGACGGGCTCAAGATTGAACAGCCTATAGCAGAGGCGGTAGAAGTCGCTTTGCTACGCGAGCGGGCCGTGGGTTATAATATTAAGGTTTGTATTGGTACCGACTCACAAGTTCGCGGACTAGAAACCGAATTTGCCACGGTTATTGTGCTGCTACGAAAAGGGCGTGGTGGATTTATGTTTATCAATAACGACAAAACGAAAAATAAAATGAGCCTGAAAGAGAGGCTGCTTATAGAGGTGTCGCGATCCATTGATATAGCTTATAACCTCTGTCCGCTCTTTGATAAGTATGGAACAGAATTAGAAGTTCATGCCGACATCAATACTAATCCCCGCTTTGGCTCTAACGCAGCATTGAGTGAAGCAATGGGATATATACTTTCCATGGGGTTTACTTTCAAGGCCAAACCCGATGCACCTGCTGCCAGTTGCTGCGCTAATAAGGTGGTGTAAAATATTTGTAGATTTTCGGAATTTCTAATTGACGGTGTTTTATAAATCTATTTCTCCTACCTTTATAGCCGAATGAAACGCTACCTATTTCTTATTGTCGGCTTATTGCTTTGGAGCATCTGTGCCACTGCACAATCTTTCAAGATTGACACCATTCAATATATGGGAGACACTTCCCGCTTCATCAATGTGGTCTTCTTGGGTGATGGATATACCGCCGGTCAACAAGCTGCATTTCGTTCGCAGGCAGATAGTGTTTTTAAATATTTCATGGCCCGTTCACCTTATGCCCAATACAAAAACTATTTCAACGCTTTTGCTGTAGAGGTTGTTTCCGAAGAATCAGGTGTAAAACATCCACACACCGCTTCTGACTGCGGTTCTGCCAGTCCGCAGGTTCCTATTACCAATCCTAAAAATTATTTTGGAACCACTTTCGACGGCTATGGCATTCACCGACTGGTAGTGCCCGACAGCGTACCGAAAATAGATTCCGTGCTGGCCACTCATTTTCCAACGTATGACTTGGCCATTGTTCTGGCCAACTCCCCATATTATGGCGGTTCCGGTGGCTCTTCTCATTTGGGAGGCACCGGTTACCCTTATATTATTTCCACCACCTATTCTGCTAATTATGAAATTGCATTGCATGAATCAGGGCATTCCTTCGCCGGTCTGATGGATGAATATTGGGTAGGTTCCCAATATCTTTTTGAACGTCCTAACATGAGTCAGGAAAAGAACCCGGCGCTCAGCAAATGGAAAAACTGGATTGGCACCAACGGTATCGGTCTCTTCCGCTTTAGTCAAGATACCAATTGGGTTAAGCCTACTAACAATACCTGCCGGATGGAAGTCTTAAGCAAGCCTTTTTGCAGCGTTTGCTCTGAGGCCATTATTGAGCGAGTACATTCTCTCACGAACTCTATTCTCAGCTTTTCGCCAGACACAACTACTCATTCTTTTTCTGACACAATCATCACCCTTCGCCTAGATAGTTTTATCACCCCGATTCCCAACACCTTGAAACGAAACTGGTCCTTCAATGGAAACACAGTAGCCACTAATGTGGACTTTTTTCAAATCAGTCAGGATACTCTGGCACCGGGTAGCTATTCGGTTGTGGCAACTGTGATAGATACGACTTCATTGGTTCGGACAGAACTTCATGCACAGTCACATATTTATTTGGTTGAGTGGAAAATAGAAGTAATCATTATTGGCGTACAGATTACGGCTTCCACCAATACTATCTCATGCACGGTGTTTCCAAATCCAGCTTCGGATGTGATAGATATTGAATTAGAAACACAGCATGACATTTCCCTTCAAGTTGACCTTATAACTATGGATGGGAAATTGCTTCGCCGCCTAGTGGATGAACAAACCGGTACCGGAATCTGTCATCAGACATTCAATATTAGTGATCTGCCCGCAGGAACTTTCCTTCTTCTATTTAATGCCGGAGGAACTCGTTTCACCAAGACAGTAATCAAGAATTAATACAACAGACTAGATTTAAGCAAACATTTCGTTAATTATCAAAATGATTTCTCTCCATTCCCGGAAAACCTATGTTCTGGTTCAAGGCTTCAATATCTCTTCTATAAAATCGAAGGATATATGTTGAACTACTGAATTTTCTCAAGGCAAAAATTACTTTCGGTGCGTGAACGTATTGATTCTGGCCTACGATTTCCCTCCACTCATCTCCATCAGCGGACAACGCCCCTATGGTTGGTATAAGTACTTGCCAGATTCAAACATCTCCGTCACGGTCATCACAAGGCACTGGAGTGAAAATTGTCATGTGCCCATAGATTATGTGCAACCAACTTCGCAGGAAGTATTACGGGAAACCGATGGAAAAGGCAACTTAATAATCCGAGTTCCCTTTGCTCCAAATTTACGAGATCGTTTTTTGGTAAAGTTCGGGTTTGAGCGATTTGCGTTTGTAAGGAGATTTCTAACGCTCATTTATTCATTTCTCCAATTTCTGTCTTTAGCATTTGATCCTAAACGAAATATTTACAAACAGGCTGAGCTGCATATCAAAGCAAACCCTCCAGATTTAATTATTGCCACCGGTGAACCATTTATATTGTTCAAGTATGGTTATTTGCTCTCCTCGAAATACAAAATTCCTTGGATCAGCGATTACCGGGATCCGTGGACGAGCAATCAGGGTCAGTATCAGCGAAACACACTGCAAAAAATACAAAACTGGTTCTACAAAAAATTAGAAGAGAAGTATGTTTCTAATGCCGCGTTTATTACGACAGCCGCACCGTCTTATGTAAAAAAGTTCTTGGAAATTCATCCGGAGAAGGAGATGCACGTTGTATATAATGGCTTTGATGAGGAACATTTTAAGAACGTAGAAGATATCGTTCCAATCAAAAATAAGTTCATCATCACCTACACCGGAATCATATATCCCCACCAAAATGTAGAAATGTTTCTTGATGGATTGGATGATTTTATTCGTCAAGAGAAAATAACAAAAGACCAACTGGAGGTTCGTTTCTATGGACTTGAATTGTGGGCAGACGCCATCAGAAGAATGAATGAATACAAGCCATATCTGCGAGATTATATTTCGATACACTCTAAGGTTCCTTATGCGGATATGGTGAAGAAACTACGCGAATCTCATTTGTTGTTATTGCTTTCCAAACTTGGAGTGGAATGGCTAAATGCTAAGATATTTGATTACCTCGCGGCACAACGCAAAATACTTTTAGTGGAGAATGATCAAGGTATATTGGAACAACTATTACGCGAAACCGGAGGCGGTTTTGCGGCAAACAGTTCAAACGATGTGCTTAAAGTACTTCGTAGCGAATATCGGGCATTCTTAGATGGAGAATCGGCTGCCGCTACATCCAATGATAGATATAAAACCTTCTCGCGAAAAAAACAAGCCCAGCTATTTGCCGAATTATTGCATCAAAAGTTTAGTGCGTAATGGATGGGTTTATAGGTGATACTATTGCAGCATTAGCTACTCCTCAAGGTGCTGGAGCGATTGCCGTGATTCGTTTATCCGGTCCCGGAGCTATCAGTATTACCAACAAAGTTTTTAAAGGGAAGGATTTATCCAAACAGCCTTCGCATACCATTCACTACGGCCATATCATGGACGGCGATAAAGAAGTGGATGAAGTGATGGTCAGCCTGTTTCGCGCACCCAAAAGTTTTACGACAGAAGATGTAGTCGAGATTTCGTGTCACGGCTCTCCATTTGTGGCTGAACAAATTCTGCGTTTGCTAATTCAGCAGGGTGCACGTGCAGCTAAGCCTGGCGAATTTACCTTGCGCGCTTTTATGAATGGTCGGATAGATTTGTCGCAGGCAGAGGCGGTGGCTGATTTGATTGCCTCCGAATCTTCGGCGGCGCAGGAACTGGCCTTGAAGCAGATGCGCGGTGGAGTTTCATCCGAAATAAAAACGCTGCGCCAGGAACTGGTACACTTTGCTTCGCTCCTCGAATTAGAATTGGATTTTGGTGAGGAGGACGTAGAGTTCGCCGACCGGAAAAAATTAGTGGCACTGACAGATGCCCTTCAGGCACAACTGAAACCGCTGATAGAATCTTTCCAATTGGGTAATGTCATTAAGCAGGGAATCAACACCGTGATTGTCGGCAGGCCGAATGCCGGAAAATCAACTTTACTTAACCTACTGCTCAATGAAGAAAGAGCCATCGTTTCTGAAATTCCAGGTACTACACGCGATACGATTGAGGAGGTCATCAACATCGAAGGCATCCGGTTCCGGTTTATGGATACCGCAGGAATCAGAAACACGACTGATGTAGTAGAGAAGATAGGCGTGGAAAGAACGATGGAAAAGCTGAAGCAATCTTCCGTCTATCTCTATCTCTTTGATGTGAACACAACGAAGCCCAAAGAGTTGTTGCAGGACTTGCACCATCTGGGTCTTCTTGGTTTCAAGGGAATGATTATTGGAAACAAAATTGACAAAGCCCATTGGCAAAACACCGCTCCTTTCTATAGAGTTCTGGATATTTACAAAACAAATGTCTGTTCTCCAGAGGCTGCCCTCGCCTTTCCGGGACTACTTTATATTTCTTCTCAAACACATTTTAATCTCTCGCTGCTGAAAGAAAAACTCTACCGGTTGGTGATGAAAAATTCCTCGCTCGCCGCACAATCCACCGTGATTACAAATCTGAGGCATCATCAAGCGCTGGTGCGCGCCAAGGATGCACTGGACGAAGTGAAAGCCGGAATTGAAAAACAGATCAGCACGGACCTGATTGCACTGGAAGTGAAGCAAGCACTTCAATACCTAGGTGAAATCACCGGCGAGGTGACGAACGATGAAATACTCGGAAATATCTTTTCTAAATTTTGTATTGGAAAGTAATCAAGAAAAGGCATGAATGAGGTAAAGAAGGGATAAAGATAGAAGGTATTAGGTCTATTGAATGTAATTTTTAAACCCCAGCGACGCACTTATAATCCGCACTTTCATTTGGTTGTTTAGACCAAAGAGGCAGTAGAATTGATAGTCAAAGAATGGCTGGTGCAGAGTAATATTGAAACCTGTTTAAAGTAGGTATGGCTACCTTAACTACAAATTAATATAATTAACTTTACGCCGATTGGGTTAACTATGGTTATTTGTAGTTAACTAAACTTGTTAAATCATCTACTCAATGAATATCAGTGAATTTAAGTCTGGAAACTTGAGGAAAACCAACGGTTATGATGCTTTTCAGCCAAACAAGATGGATACTACCTATGAATGGACAGATAGGGAATTGACCTCTTTACAGGAACAAGCAAGTATTAGGTTAGGTGAGTTAAATGCCTTTGCCCACTTAGTGCCAAACATTGACCATTTCATACGGATGCACGTAGTAAAAGAAGCGAACCTAAGTAGCCGCATAGATGAACACAGACAAATATGGAGGAAGCTATGCTACGCGAACAGGACGTGCAGCCTGAAAAGCGTGACGATTGGCGAGAGGTGAACAACTATATAACTGCTATGAATAAAACCGTAGAGGCGCTCGCACGGTTGCCACTAAGTTCTCGATTATTACGTGATGCGCATAACACATTGCTTACGGGAGTAAGAGGGGAACACAAGCTCCCCGGCAACTTTCGCAGCAGTCAAAACTGGATAGGTGGGGCTACACTGCACGATGCTGTTTTTATACCTCCAGTATTTCAGGAAGTAGAGCCACTTATGGGTGACTTAGAGAACTTTATACACCGTTATGATAATGGACTTACCCATGTTATGCGTATCGCATTAGCACACTATCAGTTTGAAACGATACACCCATTTTTGGATGGCAACGGGCGCATAGGGCGACTACTGATAACAATGTATTTTGTAGAAACCGGAATATTAGACAAACCAGTGCTTTACCTTTCAGCCTTCTTCGAAAAAAACAAACAACTTTATTATGACAATTTAATGCGCGTTCGTACCCATAACGATTTATTGCGTTGGCTGAAGTTCTTTTTGGTCGGCATAATTGAAACCGCTAAACAGGCCATTGAAGGACTAAAGAAGATATTGAAGCTAAAAACCGAATGTGAAGAGAAGCGGATATATAGTTTAGGCAAAAAGACAGTAAAGGCCAAAATGTTGCTGGATGCGCTGTATAGCAAACCAATAATGTATGCAGAGGAGGTTGTGGCCGCTACCCAACTTTCTAAAGTATCGGCATACAAATTGATTGATGATTTTATCCGCCTCGGTATTTTAACAGAGACTACAGGATATAAGCGCAACAGGTTATTTGTATTCAAAGAATACTATGAAATATTTGAGCAGCCTGCTGGTTAGCCAAAAGCCGCAAATCGGGTTTAGTTATACCCCATTTGTACCTTAAAAAATAAGATTCCGAATCCCTGTCTGTCCTACGTCTGTCATTGTTAATTACTTTTTGTATCGGAAAATAAATTCAACAACCTATTACCTTTGTTGCGATGAAACAAGTTCTGATTTCTTTATTCTTTATTCTTTTTCTTTCTCCAATATGCTTTGGCCAATCTCCCGATGCGGAGGGAAGCCTCGTGAAATGGATGAGCATTACAGAGGCGATGCAGAAGAATGAAGCACAGCCCCGCCCTATCTTGATAGACTTCTATACCCACTGGTGCGGCTGGTGCAAGCAGATGATGCGGACCACTTATGCAAACCCAGACTTGGCGGGATACATCAATACCAATTTTTATCCCGTAAAATTTGATGCAGAAGGAAAAGACACGGTGGAATATCTCGGTCAAAAATACATGCCTACTTCCAACGAAACCCGAACAACGCATCCGCTGGCCTTGAAACTTTTGCAAGGGAAATTAATGTATCCCACCACGCTGTTTCTTCATGGTTTCGATAAACAGAAAAACGAATTTTCGCTCAGCATGTTGGCACAAGGATATCTCGATGAAAAGAAAATTCAGCCTATGTTGATTTTTACGCTGGAAAACGCTTTTCGCAATTCCAACTTTGATGATTTCCGCAAAGAGTATGAAGCGGCATTTGAGGACGAACAGATAGAGGCGCGGATGAAAGACGTGGACTGGCTAAAGCCCGCTGCTTTTTTTACTCCGACGATGAAAGACTCCTTAGATAAAAAAACGCTGGTGTTGATTGCTACCGACTGGTGCAATACCTGCCGCGTGATGCAGCGCGCCAGTTTCAGCGATTCTTTGGTGGCGGCCTATTTGAACAAGAAATTTAATCTGGTTCAATTCAATCCACAGACCACCGAAAAACTTTATTTCCGAAAACAGGAATTTGTCAATACACAATCGGCGCAGGCTCCTTTTCATCAACTGGCGACTGCGCTCGGGCGCAATTCGCTTACGCTGCCTTCCATTATTTTGCTGGATGAAAAATTGAATGTGCTGGATGTGATTCCTTTCTTTTTGCCGCCGCGCAGCTTGCTTCAAATCGCCACCTACTATGGTGATGATTTTTTCCGCCATCATACTTGGAATGAGTTTGTGGCAGGCCGAAAAAACTAATAGCCTTATTATCAAAATAAAAAAAAGCCCGAAGGATTTATCCTTCGAGCTACCTTGATCCTATCTTCTTGTTTATACTAAAGGCAACCTGACCGTCAGCCTTGCGCCCGTTCCTTTGTTCACATCCTTTTCGCCCGATTGGGTTTGGCGGCCTGCCAAAGAAACCGACCAGAGATAGACTGCGGGGTCTATGCTTCCGAAAGTGACAGAACCGTCCACACCAACCGTAGCGGTGCTTAGCGCATTAGTGCCCTTCTTTTTGATAGCGACCTCGGCGCCCACCGCCGGAGCATCCAATTCATCAAACGATACGGTGACCTTCAAACTGGCGCTGCTCGGAGGCGACACCATTTCTCTGATGGTTTCCCAAACAAAAAACTGAGCCTCGGCAGCCGAGTTGCGAAACTTGGCTTGCCCATCCGAGCAAAGCACCATCGCATAGTCTTTATAAACCGCATTGTTCGCCGTTACTTTATTCATCGTGGCGACTTTGGTTTGGCGGGCAGGCATAAAGAGATCATACTTATCATTCCATGCGTTATAATCGGTCAAATATTGACCCGGAAAACCAGCCGGCATGTTCAGTCCGCCCATATCCAATTCTGCGGAATGGTCTGTCATAAACTGCATGGCATCGAGGTGCATGGCTTTGGCCTGCTCCCAGTTAAAGTCTGCTGCCTTTTCATAATAAAGCGAACCCGCCGCTTCCAGTTTTGGTTTTTGAATGTCTTTAGAAAAAGCTTCGGCAATATAGCGCTTCAAATCCTGCCAGTTGTTGCAGCAAGTTTTGTTTAGAGGAATCATTTCGAGGCGAAGAGTCTCGGACAATTCGCCGCGCTCTTCGTCGGAAGGCAAGGCTTGGGCTGCCGTTATCGCGGCCTCAAAGTCATCGCCCCAAGTAGGGGTGTATTTGCCCTTGAAGGCTTGAAGTGCCGCTTGATTGGCGCGGTAGTTGGCTAATAAAATAGTACAGATTTCGTAAAATTCGGCTTGGGTACAATTGTACTCTGCCTGTGGAATGTGGAATACGCCCATAAGTATAATTTTTTAGGTTAATAATAGAACGAAGGAAAACAAAAGCTAATTACTGTACAAATATCATTTGATAGTTTTTGAGGAGGGGAAGGGTCAGAAAAACTTTTTACTTTGCCTTCATGCAAACCACCTTTGAAGAAGCCTATACAAAAGTCAAAGTCTTAGCAGAAAATTTTCAGCTACACAGCAACCGCTTCTTGCGCCCCGATTATAAAGAGCATGAAGTGCGCGAAGATTTTATCAATCCCTTCTTTGAAGCCCTCGGTTGGGACGTAAGCCACAAGCATCAACGCGACCCCTTTCGGCAGGAAGTGAAAGGCGAGAAAACCGAAAAAGAAGGAAGAGTGGACTATTCTTTTTTCAAAGCACCCGATTTTAAAAACCCTGTGTTTTTTGTAGAGGCAAAAAAACCTTCGGTGGATATTAAAAATGAACTCCACTATCTGCAAACTATTAAATATGCCTGGAACGCCGGGCTGCCTGTTTCTATTCTTACCGACTTTCAACAGTTGCACATTCTCGATTGCCGCAGCAAAGCAAAGGCGGGTAATGGTTCGGCTTTTATTGGCGACCATAAAGAGTATGTCTTCACCGATTATCTGGATGAAAAGAAGTTTGCCGAAATCTACTACACCTTCAGCCGCGAGGCTTTAGAGCAAGGCAACCTCGAAACCTACATCGGCCAACTGCGCAAACCCAAAGGCAAAGCCGTACAAACCGGTTTGTTCAAAGGCGCTTACCGCCCGGTAGATGAAGACTTCTTGGCTTACATAGATGACCTTCGTGAAGAACTGGCCAAAGCACTGAAGAAGAACAACGAAGAACTGGAAAGCGAAGAACTGACCGAAGCCACACAGCGAATCATTGACCGGCTGGTGTTCATCCGCTTTTTGGAAGACAAAGAAATTCTCGATGATTATTTAGTAGATAAGTTTGGAGAGAAAGGAAGCTCCTGGGCCGATTTCATTTCCACTTGCTTGCGCCTCAACACCGAATACAATGGCGTGGTTTTCAAAAAACATTTCATTGATGAAAAAAGTTTTGATGGGCCCGACGAAAAAATGTTTCGCGACATCTGCCAAGGCATCTGCCACCGCAACACCGACTACAACTTTCGCTACATCCCCATCCACATTCTGGGCAGCATCTATGAACGCTTTTTGGGTAAGGTGGTTCATGCCACCGACAAGCGCGTAAAGATTGAAGAGAAACCCGAGGTGCGCAAAGCGGGTGGCGTTTACTACACCCCCAAATACATTGTTGAATATATAGTAGATAACACCGTAGGTAAAATCATTGGCAGTTCTCCCTCCCCTTCGGGGAGGGCTGGGCTGGGGCTTTCACCAAAAGAAATTTCCAAGCTCCGTTTTGCCGACATTGCCTGTGGCTCGGGCAGTTTTTTGATTTCGGTTTATGAACACCTGCTCGACTATCACACCGTTTATTATAACCAAGCAGAAAACATTGTAGCGGCACAAAAAGACGGATGCCGAAAAGATGAAGACGGAGTTTGGCAACTCAGCATCGAGATAAAACAAAATATCCTGCGAAACAATATCTATGGGGTGGATATTGATGCACAAGCCGTTGAGGTCACTCAACTTTCGCTCTACCTCAAGATGTTGGAAAACGAAAACGTAGTAACCGTAGCCAAACACCTGCAAAAGAAAGGCCGCCTCTTTGGTGCCGACAAAATCTTACCTGACTTATCTAACAATATCAAATGTGGCAACAGCCTGATTGGCTCCGATATTCTCCACGGGAAACTGTTTGAAGATGCTGAACTGAAAAAGCTGAACCCTTTTGATTATGAGGTGGAATTCCCGCATATTTTCAAATCTAAATCAATAACGAAGGCACTAATTACAAAGCATGATTTGGGAATTGATGAAACACAAAATGTTGACGAACCTGTTGTAATTTATAATGCAAACGAGAGAGGCGGCTTTGATGCAGTGGTTGGAAATCCACCCTATGGTTTTCATCAAATTCATACAGATGCAATTAAGCCATATCTTAAAAATCACTTTGAATCTTCACTTGGTAGCTTTGAGAATTACTTTCTGTTCTACGAAAGATCATTGAAATTAGTAAGGCCAGAGGGGCTGCATGGATTTATTGCTCCTGTAACATGGCTTACTATCCCTAGTGCAAAATCTTTAAGAAAATTCATTCTGAATAATTATTTCATAAAAGAAATTATTTGGTTGCCCGATATGGTTTTTAAAAACGCTCAGGTCAACACACTTATATCAACCATCCAAAGACGCGCTTCAGGTAAGACGGTAATTAAAATATACGATACACAAGATCTTAATGAATTGCCACAAATAGAAAATCTAATTGAACAGAAGAAGTTTATTGATTCCGATTACTACATAGGCATTTTTGAAAATAATATAGATCAAGACTTGTTAGAAAAGATTTTATCTGTTTCACAACCATTAAAAACAATCAGTCGGCCTTGTTCAGGTTATAATCCTTATGAAGTAGGGTCAGGTAAGGCGCCAAATGGAAAACCACACACCTTAGAAACAGTTAAAACAAAACCTTACCATTCTGAAACAAAGAAAGGTGAAGATTGGAAACCGGAAATAGTTGGTAGAGACTTAATTCGTTACGGAATTGCAATTACTGAAAAAAGATGGGTTAAATATGGCCCTTGGTTATCAGCTCCTAGGGATCCAAATAATTTTATCGGTAAGCGAATTTTAGTTCAAGAAATTACAGGTGGAAAGGAAAGAAGAATAGTAGCAGTTTACTATGATAGGGAGTTATATCATAGTAGAGATGTAATTCCAATTAAAATTGAAGATGACAAGGTGAATTCATTATTCATATTGGGGATAATTAACTCCAAACTTTTAACCTGGTATCATCATAAGAGAAATCCAAAAGCAAAAAAGGGGTTATTTCCAAAAATTCTTGTTAGTGATTTAAAAAACCTTCCCATTAGAATAATTGACATAGAAAATGAAATTACGAAAACCCGCCACGACCACATCGTCCGACTGGTAGAGCAAATGCTCTCGGCGAAGAAGAACAGTAGCGAAGCCAAAACGGATAAAGACAAGGAGTTTTACAGCCGCCAGTGCGAAGCCCTCGACAAGCAGATAGACGATGCGGTGTTTGAGTTGTATGGATTGACGGAGGAGGAAAAGCAGGTGGTGTTGAATAGCTAAATAGACTACAAAAGTCTTCAAGACTTTTGTAGTTTTCGAGGGAACAGGCCTCAATGGCACTTTTATTTTCAGAAATGCTTAGAAAGGCTCAAAATCAAGCGGTTTAACACCAAAATTGAGGATATGAGTATCCATATTCAATTTTCTTCGATAGGAATTTGATTTCTATCTCCCCCAATTTCATTTCCCTTGATAGGAATTTCATTTTCTTCCATAGGAATTCAGTTTCTGCCGATAGGAATTTGATTTCTGCCGATAGGAATTTGATTTCTGCCGATAGGAATTTCATTTTAATCCGTAGGAATTCGGTTTCCCTTGATAGGAATTTCATTTTGTTCCACCTATAATTGATTTTAGTCTATCCATAATTGATTTTGATAGACCTATAATCCACTTTTCCCGACCAGTATTTCGTTTCTGTTGGAGCCGTTTTGAAAGGAAGGGAAGTTGGGGCGATGTAGGGCGCGGTCGGGTACACACCAAAAGATATCTAGTAGATAATGATTAGCCGCTAGTGGTTAAGGGTTGGCCGATGGGCGGTCAGCTTTGGAATTTTTTAGTTGACTTGCTCCATCATTTTGTTGTAGGTCTTGATGAAGATGGCGCCGAGGTTTTTGTGTGGGGGGATGTAGTCGAGGAAGCCTTCGTAGGCGAGGGGTGTGGTTTTGACTTTGGCTTCGAGTTGGGTCCAGAGGGTTAGCCATTGGAGGTCGTGGCTGGAGGAGATGTGGTCTGCGAGGAGACGGATCATGGGGTTGTTGACGAACATGGTGCCGATTTGTTTGGAGGAGATGATGTTGGCATCGGGCGAGCGCTCGATGATGGAGGAGATGGAGTTGTAGCCGCCGCAGGAGCCGAGGACGAAGACTTGGGTGGATTCTTTGATTTTTTCGATGGTTTTGTAGGCGTAGTAGCTGTGTCCGCGATGGACCATGACGTTGGGCTCGAATTTGTTTTGGTCGAAGAGTTTTTCGATGGCTTCTTGTCCGTCGTATTCGTGTTTGGGTTTGTTGGCATAGATGTGGACGGGTAGGCCAGTGCGGGATTGGAGGAGGATGTAGGCGCCGGAGTCGGCGATGGTGTATTTGTTGTCGGCAAAGGATCTGAGGAAGGTGGCGAAGGAGGCGTCGCCGTCTTCGTCGTCGTAGAAGTAGATGATCCATCGGCTGATGGTGTCGCGGCCAAAGAGTTTTTCGCTGGCGATTCGGTCGAAGGGAGGGAGGGCGTATTGGGAGGAGATGGAGGCGAACCAGTTGTCGCCCTGTGGCTGGTGGTTGACGAAGAGGTTGGAGAGGAGGCCGTAGATGATGAGGCCCCGTTGGTTGTTTTTAGCGTTGAGTTTGAGGTATTCGAAGCGGATGGTGGCTTTGAGGATTCGGAGGACGAGGCTGTCGGTGATGCTGCTGAAGGCGTCGGCGACTTGAACGGCTTGTGAGAGGTCGGGGTAGGTTTCGAGGCCGGAGGCAAATTTGATCATGAGCATTTGTTTGTGGAGGGGGCTCATGCTGTCGAGGAATTCGCCGAGTTTGCCAAAGCTGGCGCACATTTTGATGAAGGTTCGGAATTTGTTGTAGCCGAGGGATTCGAGAAATTCGTGGCCGGACATGTTGGCGCTTTTGGTCATCATTCTTTTGAAGAGGGCGTTGAAGGTGGAGGTGAAGATTTCTTCTTCGCTATAGACCATGAGGGTGTAGAGTTCTTCGGGGGTGAAGTCTTCGATGGAGGCGAATCGTTTGGCATCGGGCTCGTTGTGGAGGTCGTTGAGCACGCGCACGAATTTGAGGGCGTAGATTTCGAGTTCGGTTTCGAGGGAGTGGACGGCGAGGGGGTTTTCTTTGGAGCGGATGCGGAGCATGGCGCGCAAATAGGCGCGGGGGTCGGCGCCGGTTTTGTCGGCTTCTTCGGCGGTGCTCGCGCCGTTGACTATGTCGTCGAGTAGGGTGAAGGCATTGGAGCGACGGCCAAATTTTTCGTTGATGTCGAGGATGGCTTTGATGACGGTGTCGTCGCTTTTTCTCAGGGTTTCAAAGATAGGGTTGCCGGGGTTGAAGTATCGTTTGACGGTGACGGGTGCCATTTTTGCACTGCCGATAATGACTCTGGAGGCGTAGTCTTTGTTGGCGTAGATGTTGTAGTTGCTAAAGACGAGGTCGGGACGGCTGCGGGAGGCGAAAATCAGAAAGGAGTCTACGCCGGTTTCTTCTTTCACAAAGGCAAGTAGGTTTAAGGATTGGGTGACGTTTTTGATGAGAAAGGGGAAAAGTTTGTTTTGATTCAGGGCGTGTAAAGCGCCTTCCATAAAGCGAAAGCTCTGGTCAAAACGTTTTATTTGGTAAACGCTGTAGGAGTTGACTTTGAGAAGTTGTGCATAGAGTTGGTCGTTGTAGTTTTTGATTTTGCCGGCGCTGATATTTCTGTCGGCAATGATTTGTTGGATGGAATCTACGAGACCGAAGTAGGTTTTGTTGGCATAGGCATTGATGATGGAGTCGCCTAAGTCCACTTGGCCATCTAGTTCGCTGTCGTATAGATCTATGCGGCTCTGTTCGCGCTCAATACGAAAGTCGGGCTTGATAGCATTTTTGTTTCTGGTGGAATCAGCAGAAGCAAAAATCGAAGTAGAAAGAGTCAGAAGAAAGAGGAAGGAGGCTGAAAAAACTATTCCGGTGTAGGGATACAGGCTCCTGCGATGAGATGGGAACATTCAGACTCCAAGTATTTTATAATAGGCACGGATAAAAATGGATTCGAGGTTTTTGTTGGGTGGAATATAGTCACTAAAGTATTGATTGTTTCCAAAGCGGCTGCGCATCTTGTCCCAAAAATCATTCCATTCGATGTCGTTGCCCTTCCGGATGTTTTCATTCAGGGCATAGAGCATGGCATCGTTCAAGGCTTTGGTTCCGATTTGTTTTGTAGCGATGATGTGGGCATCGGGAGCGTTTTTGAGGGCGATGGATATTTTGTAGAAGCCGCCACAAGAACCTACAAAAATTAATTTGGAGGATGGAGGAATTTTTTCGAGGGTGGATTCGGTATAAACGCTGTGTCCGCGATGAACGACCACGACCGGCAAAAGATATTTTTCCTTAAAGTAGTTGTTGATAGCGGTCACGCCCTCCACTTCGAGTTCGGGCTTGTTGGCAAAAATCTCCACTTTCAAACCTTTTTTAGAATAGATGCGGACATAGGGGCCTTTGTCCTCGAAACCCCAATTCGATTCGCTTCTATAGGTGTTTAAGAAATTGATGTAGGAACCTTTGCCATCGGCATCGTTGTAAAAATACATTTGCTCGACACATACATCTGTGGTATCGAACAGTTCTGAGGAACGCAAGGAACTAACGGGCGTTATTTTAAACTGTCGGGAGACTTTTTTATACCATCCTTCTTCTACCTGTGCGTTTCCGGAAATCATACTGGAAAGCACTCCGTATAAAGAAATTCCAATTTGATCATCCGAGGCCTTCACGCGCTCATATTCTTTTTTGATGTTGGTTTGTAGTAAGGCAAGTAGTTTAGAATCGGTCATATTAGTAATGGCTTCCACCACCAAAACAACGGAGGTGAGGTCGTCCTTCTGTGATTCTAAGTTGGAGGTGTATGCGATAAGCAATTTTTCTTTTGCCTCGGGCGAAAACTTGGCCAGAAACTCTTCCATCCTTCCAAAACTAGAGCACATCGAAATAAAATCTCTGAATTGATTTTGGTTAACGGATTGAAGAAAATCTTCGCCATCTTGTTCCGGCAATTTTTTCATGAACCGGTTGAACAGTCCGTTGAAGGTGGAGGTGAAAATTTCGTCGCGACCATATAACATCAGGAAATACAAGTCGGCAGAAGATAATTCTTCAATGCAGCCAAAGGGTTGAAAATTGCCTCCGGCCACCTTGTCATTGATTTCGCGAATAAAGCGAAGGCTGAAATCGCCCATGACATGATCAATACTGTACTTGCCTATATAATCGGGCTTTGAAATAATCTGAACGATTTCTGAGAATAGCACTTTAGGCTCTTGGCAAATAGCCATCGCCTGTTTCGTATCTATCGTGTTGTCCATCAGGTTGTTGAGCAGCAACAGAGGTTTGCTTTGATAGCCTATTTCTTGATGAAGTTCCAGAATCTTTTTGACCACCGGATCGGGGCTGCTTTGCAAAAGAACGCTTACGGAGTGTCGCGGAGTGTACATATACCGACGAATAGATAGCGGGGCATAGTAGGCACATCGCTCTAATATTTTTCTACAATAGTATTTCCCTTTGAAGTCATCTATCTTTTTCAGCAATTCATCCGGCTCTCGTTGGGCGGCATACATCAATACCTCTTCGGCATAGTTTTCGTTGATAAAAGAAGGAATGGTCTGAATAGTATTGAGAATATTTTTTTTCATGGTAAGCACGGTTCTAGTTTGCTGATCTAGAACAATACTCATAGGCTCAACAATTTCAAACCTCGGCAAGGGAATAGTCGCTTTTTTCTCTAAAGAGACAGCAAGCGGGGATGGAGAAAGAGGAACGAAGGAAACCGCCTGTTTTTTTGACAACGGCCCCACCACGGTTTCCCTATTCTTTGCATTGGGGGATGTTGGTTTTATAGCGATTGTGTCCTCTTGCTTATTGAGAAAACCACTCGAAACATTTGGCAACAAACCTGAATTCTGGGTAGTAGCGTTCGCCGGTTCGGGATTTAAACTCTCTGCTGTCTTATATATATGGGCAGTACTGTCTGCCAGAGACCCTGCGTACAGCAAGCAGGAATGACTCCAAAGACAAGCACCAAGAAAAAATAACAAGGAGCTCAGTCGTTTCATAATTGTAATTCTACTTATTTTTGAGATTCTTCGCAATGAAGGTCTGTAAATATGGTGTTCTGTGTAGCTTTGTGCCTTATTAACCTCCGTAAAGTATTTCACATGAAACGAATTTCTGTCCTTTTTTTTGTTTGCCTGTTTGCTATTTGGCAACCCTCTTGCAATAGCAAAGCAAAACAGGCAAAAACTTACCATGAGCAAATCCTTCTATCCGTTCAAGCAGTGATAGACAGTTCGCTAGATTTCGGCGATGCTGTTCAAAGTTACGAAAAACAACGGATAATTTCTACTGAAAGGAATTATGCCGGATTGGTGAATCGTACCATGAATAAAATAAATGCCACTGGAAGTTTTAGACAAGATACGGTGCTTCAATACTACGCCAATGAAATGCTTGCGTTTTATAAAAAGTCTTTAGAAGATGACATCCTTCCCTACGCGCTTACCCTGCCTGAAGGTGAGCTTTCTGAGGTGCAAAAACATACCCTAGACTCGCTGTACGCTAAGATGACGATGATGGAAAATAAGTACTGGGCGCGTTTCGATTGGGCGGAGAAAAAATTTTATCAAGAAAACGAAATCAGCAAAGCAGAATAGATTATTGACTGTTCAGGTGTCAAATTTATATCCAATACCCTTGATGGTTTTAAAGTAATCGTCTCCGATCTTTTCGCGCAATTTGCGAATGTGTACATCAATAGTCCGATCACCCACTATCGTGTCGGTGCCCCACACTTTGTTCAGAATTTCTTCCCGTTTGAATACCTTCCCGGCTTAGACGCTAGTAGATAAATTAGTTCAAATTCTTTTCGGGGGAGGACAATGTCTTTACCTTCTTTCACCACCATATATCGGTCCCGGTCAATTTCAATATTGCCTACTGTGATTTTCCCACCTGTTTCATTGGTTTCAAGACGTCGCAGCAAGGCCTTGATTCTGCTCATAAATACACGAGGCTTAATCGGTTTGGTGATATAATCATCTGCGCCTACTTCAAACCCTGCTATTTGTGAATAATCCTCATCGCGCGCAGTCAGAAATGTAATCAGTGTATTTTTTAATTTTGGTATGTCCCTCAATTCCCTACAAGTTTCAATTCCGTCTTTCTTAGGCATCATCAAATCCAGAATGATTAAATGAGGCAGAACTTTTTTTGCCAATTGCAGTCCTTCTACTCCGTCCCGAGCAGTATAAACCACAAATCCCTCCTTTTCAAGATTATATTTCATCAAGTCAAGCACATCGGGTTCATCATCCACTAACATCACTCTGATTTCCGTCATTTCCATTGGTCTGTCTTTTAATGCGAAGGTATTAGATATGTGTTACTGTAAGGTTAACACAGCATTAAAATACCCGTTGTTTAAGAATATAACAGGCACCTATACAAATCACCTCACAGTATCCCTTGTTGAAAAAAGAGCAGCCAATGCTCGATGCATCATAGAAATACATTTTCTTTGTGGCGTAGGAGCTATTTGCAAAATCATTTTGTCTTCCCATGATTGTTAAAGTTATTCTCACCATTTTTTATCTGCTGCTATTCAATCTTCTGATACATAAGTATAGAAAATTCCAGTTCAGCATTTTCAAGCCTTGGATTACTCATTTAGTTTTTAACCTGAAGTTTGTTGTCGGGATATTCATCTGGATGATATACACCTTTTATTATACCGATGTTCAACAGAATGACATCCACAAATTTTATGATGATGCAGCAGAACTTCACTTCATCAAGACAGAAAGCCCCGCAACATTTTGGAGGCTAATGACCGGGGTATCAATGAAACCGGAAGATGCAGGAAAATTAAGCCAACTGAAAAACTGGAATCGAAATTTTGATGAAGCACCCATCAATGAAAACCGAACGATTATTCGGCTCAATGCCTGGTTGCTGTTTCTTTCGTTTAAAACTTATCCGGTTCATATTCTGTTCATGTGTTTCATTTCTCTGGTAGGGCTGATTTTGCTTACCGACTCCATTTTTCAGTTTGTTGAGCCTAAGGCATCTATTCTTTCTTTGTTTGTACTATTCACCCCCTCTGTTTTATTTTGGACATCGGGAGTTATGAAAGAGCCTTTGCTTATGTTGGGATTGGGTCTGTTTGTTTCCGGCGCCATCCATTTGCGATTCCAAGCTTGGAAATTTAGGCATGTTATTGGTTGGTTATTGGGCAGTGTACTAATTCTCTTCACAAAATTTTTTGTTTTGGCCTGTCTGGTTCCTTCAACTCTGGCATTCTTTCTTTTCAAAAAGAATGAATCGGGGAGATTTGTTTTTTTGAAATATGCAGGGATATCCGGTTTGCTTTTAATAGCAGCACTAAATATCCAGCACCTTGTTCCCGGTGTCAACTTGCAAAAAATGCTGTTGAACAAACAGGCACATTCTATAAAAGAAGCGGAATATCATCATGCGGGAAGTCGGATAGAAATTCCGGAATTGACTTCAAGCCCTATAAGTTTAATCAAAGCGGCTCCCGTTGCACTATGGAATACCATAGTCCGGCCCTGGGTTTGGGAAAGTAAAAATGTAATGATGTTGGCGAGTGCCGTGGAGAATATGCTGATGTTGCTTTTTTTGATTCTATGCATCTCCTCAACGGATTGGGGGGCGCGCAAAAACTTAGACCTGTTTTTGTTTTTACTTTTTAGCGCTCTGGCTTATTTTGTTCTTATAGGAATAGCCACTCCGGTGATTGGCAATTTGGTGCGTTATAAAGCTCCGTTATTACCTCTATTTATGTTTGCATTTATCCTCCGGGTAAGGTCAAACATGATAGCCGACAATTTGAAGTTTGTGTTGAGGTAGTGCGCAACTAACCTAATTCCGATTGACTGGCAGCCATAGATCTCAAGTTAGTTTTGATATATGGTCTTTTTAAAACAAAAGGATGCCGTTGCAGTCTCTAATATATTGTCAGCCCTTCATTGAAAAACTATCTGTTCCAAACAAAAATCAGCTCTTGTTTCAAATCCGGATGGAGTGATTTTGCTACCGGACAGGTACGGGCAATGTTCTCCATGATGGTCTTTTCTTTATCCGTGAAATGATTGTCAGGAAACTGAATCGTGATGTGAATTTCCGCAATTCGCCGCGGCTCGCTACCCATTACTTTGGTTACGGTCAATTCAGTCCCGGTCAGATCTATATTCATATCCCTGGTTTTAATTCCCATCGTAGTGATGATACAACTACCCAAGGCGGTGGCTACCATGTCGGTAGGAGAGAATGCTTGTGCCAGTCCATGATTATCCAGAGGAGCGTCATTGGTAATAGTGGCTCCTGAGTATAGATGTGTTAAGGTCGTTCGCAGATTGCCTTCATAAATAATTTTAGAGGTCATAAATTCTTATTTTTTGTTCGACAAACTTAATCGAAAACAATATCGTTTATAGTTTGTAATATTGACTTCGTAATGAAGTGGTTTTTTCCCTTTTTTCTTTTGGCGTTCATGGGCTTGTCCGATGCGTTTTCCCAATCACTGATTCGGAAAAATTTGGACTTGCAGGATTATCAATACAAGAAAGAGGCATCTGGCGGTGTAAGGGTTCAGACCAACGGGTTTTCAGTTTTTGGCGAAGGGGGTTGGATTAAAGACCTGAAAAGTACTCGGCTGATTCAAGTTGAATACTCCTATTATATAGACTATAGACAAAAAGGAAAGAGTTCTGATAATGGAGGCAGAAAATTTGTTTATGGATTACGCAACCGCTTTCATATTCTTCGTTTCTCTGCTGGAATGAAAAAGACCATAGCCGACAAAGCCGACCGAAACGGGTTGAGGCTAAGTTTTGTTGGCTTTGGTGGCATCTCTCTCGGGTTGCTGAAGCCTTATTATCTTCTTCTTCGTCAACCAACGGACGTGCCCCCCTATTTTGCAGACGAAAGATATACAGATGAAAATGCAACTCGCTTTCTAAGTCTTGATTCAATTGTCGGAGCCGGAAGCGCCACCAAGGGTTTAGATAAAATCCAACCTGTACCCGGAGTTCATGGCAAAATTGCCTTAGACTTTGATTGGGGCAAAAAGGATGAATTTGTCAAAGCGCTGGAAGTTGGCATGATGTTAGACCTCTATTATAAGCGTGTCCCAATCATGATTAATAGCTCCAATCGTTTTTATCAAGTGGCGCTCTTCGTGTCTTTTCAATTCGGCAAACGCTGGTGATATATTGTAAGAATAATGCAACAGAACTCGTTTTTTTACAATTAAATGACAATGCTCCCTACCAAAGTTTCGTCTATTAGACGTATCTTTGTATCTATCTAAAAAACAATCAGGTATTATCCATAACATCAACATCATTAAATGAAAAAACAAACAATACTCATTGCACTAAGCGTTGTCCTATTTAGCTTGGCGGCATTAATAGTTACTGGCCGTTTTGACCCGGCACAGAGCCGTTTTCAATTGGAATCGAAAAAGAAGGGTGGCAAACCATCCTTCGACAAAGAGCAAGGGGCCTTAGATGCAGCAGAATGGCGCCATAGCAAGATGGTTGATGAAAACGGCAATTTTTCTCCCAACTACATACGAAATGCAATGCTTCAGGCAGACCGGAGCAAAGTGAGTGCCAGTCGTTCTAATCTTAATATGCAATGGGAAGAACTTGGACCAGACAATGTGGGCGGAAGAACCCGCGCCATATTAATTGACAAACGCGATCCAAGCAATAAAACCATATATGCCGGAGGGGTAAGTGGTGGTATGTGGAAGTCTCTGGATGGAGGCAATACTTGGAATATATTACCTGAGTGGAACCGGTGGCTTACCGTTACCTGTATTGCCCAGGCTAATGATTTCAACAAGGCAATTTTCATAGGAACAGGGGAAGGCTTAGCACAGCCGAGCGGTATATCGTTTAACTCTGGAAATATCGGAAACGGAATATTCAAATTGGACAACGAGGATAAACCTACGCTTATTACTCCTGACAATTTTGCAGATAGTATTCAATATATCGGCGACGATTGGACGCTTGTTAACCGAATCGCCATTAACCCAAGAGATGCCAACCAAATGGCAGCGGCAACCGGAAAAGGCTTATTTCAATCGGACGATGCCGGAGTGTCTTGGTATGCTTCTGTTCTGCCGGCGGCTTTGGTTGGAAAACCTGCTGCGGATGTGAAATGGGGCAATGATGGCACCATCATATTCGCTTCTGTGGGTGCTACCTCCAATGGTTTTGGTGCCGGAGCTAGTCTGGTCGTTTCGCAAAACGGTGGTTTCTCTTGGAGATTGATTGTGAACAACCGTCATGGGTTCCCCCCCAAGCAAGGAAGAATAGAAATTGCCATCGCGCCATCCAATCCAAACATCGCCTATGTTTCTGTAGCTGGCTCGGCAGGTGCCACATACCAAGTGTTGCGAACAGAGAATACTTCAGATACCGGTATTGTCTGGAAAGTGATTGGTGCAAAAGGACCACTTTTTGATCCAATGGGTGAAAACTCACAAGGTTGGTATGATAACGTGATCGCCGTTTCTCCCGCCGACCCAAACAGAGTTTATCATGGCGGGGTAGATTTCTATACCTGGAGCGATCTTTCGGGATGGAAACAGATTGATTTTGGATATATTACTGAGGTAAATCCAAGATACATACATCCGGATAAACACGCAATTACCATTGCAGATAATGACCCCAACCTAATGTTTGTGGGCAGCGATGGAGGAATTTCACGCTCTTTGGATGCGTACAGCAGTTTCCCTTTCCCCAATTTTAGTGTAAAAAACAGAGGATATAACGTTACTCAGTTTTACTCTGTAGCTGCTGCTTTAAGTGGTGAGGTGATGGGGGGAACTCAAGATAACGGAACGCCTTATATTAATTACCTTGGAAACACCCGTAAAGCCTCTAGAATGGTGTCGGGAGGAGACGGAATCTACACCGAAATATCACATCTTGACCCGCGCATGTTTTTTGCAGGGGTCTATTACGGACAAATCCGCCGTTCCGGAAATTATGGAGCTTCCTTTGATGGTTTTTACGATTTGAAAGTGGATCGTACAGGCAAAGGATGCCCCAGCAGATGTGGCGCACAAGAATGTGTCGGGAATGCACCCTTTATAACTCCCTTCTATCTAAGTGAGACCAAAAATGCCGGACACGGATTAGCGACCACCACTTTTAAAGCAGACCGAGCCTATTCGACAGGCGAAGAGGTAACGGCAATTAGCCGGACAGCCGAATATAAATTTACTACCACTTTGACGGCTGATTTAGCCCCGGGGCAGGAAATTCAAGTCAACGACCCGATTCGTTCCAGAGCTTTTGTTTCTTCATACTGTGGGGTGTGGCTTACTTCTGAGGCTCTTGAATTGGGAGGTATTCCTAAATGGCATAAATTAACCAACAGTACTTCCGGTGTGGTAAACGCTTACGCGGCGACCAAAGATGCAAACACGTTATATGTCGGCTCGGCTAATGGATTTGTTTACCGATTTGGCAATTTGAATGCTCATTGTGATACCGCTACTTATCCGATAGGAGATAACGCATGGACTGTTTTATATCCTACGAATCCCAACGTGACTAATGACTATACCAGCAGTGCCAGTCCGGTAGCGGCCAACCGTTCTGTTGAAGGCGTTGCCGTTGACCCGAATGATGAAAACCACGTGGTGGCGGTGGTCTCCGGATTTTCGGCTACGAACCTCCCGCATGTTTATGAAAGTTTTAACGGAGGGAAAAACTGGACGGCTCTCACAAAGGACCTCCCTAATATGCCGGTATATGATGTGGTGGTTCACGATGCTAATACCATCATCATAGGCACCGAAATGGGTATATGGAGTTGGGATGGATCGGGATGGCACGAGGAAAATAACGTATTGCCACGTGTTCCGGTGTTTCGCTTGATTGAAAAAAACCTTTATCAGGATGGCTGTCCGGTTCTCTATATCGGTACGCATGGAAGAGGAATATGGCGTTCTACCTCTCTTACTCCGGGAGGCTGTAATTTAGTAGCCGGAGTTGAAAATGTAAAAGCTCCTGAAATTTCAGATTTGAATATTTTCCCCAATCCTGCAAATGCTTCTTCCAAAGTTTCTATCTCATTGGAAAATAGCACACCGGTTACCTTGCGCATTTTTGACATGACCGGAAAATTACATAAAGAAGATACCTATACCAATACCAAATCAGGCGGAAATACTTTTGACTTGAACGCCGCCGGGCTATCCTCCGGCACTTATATCTTGAGTGCTACCGTTGCCAATACCAGAACACAGAGCCGATTGTTTGTGATTTCTAAATGACTTTAATTTATTGATGAATGATAGAAAAAACCCGGATTGATTCCGGGTTTTTTGTTTAGCAAGCCATTTGATAGTCAAAGAAACATAGGCAATACAATGTTGAGGCCGCTGATAAGGCTTTTATCAGCTATTCAAACTATTCAACCTAATCGAAAACCAGCTTTATCTGTGTTCTATTACATTCGTTTTTTCAATGAGCCAACGAAATAAGTTCATTAACGATTACATATACTCCCTACTTGGCGACAGATTGTCTGATTACCTGTCCATTTTTGACAGGCGGCAAGCTATTCGGTACCCATCTGCTGCTATTCGGTCCCTGTTAGTAAGAGACAGGTCCCTGTTAGTAGCTATTCGGTACCTGTTAGCCAAAGACAGGTCCTTGTTCGCTGCTACTCGGTACCTGTTAGCTAAAGACAGGTCCCTGTTCGTTGCTACTCGGTCCCTGTTAGTAAGAGACAGGTGCCTGTTAGCTGCTACTCGGTACCTGTTAGCCAAAGACAGGCGCCTGTTAGCTGCTATTCGGTCCCTGTTAGCCGAAGATGGGTGCCTGTTAGCTACTATTCGGTCCCAGTTCGCTTCTGCTGCGACCAGTTTAGTGAGCACTCTTGCCATCTAGGTCCTATTTCGGTTGGAGAGGCCGCGATTGAAAGAAAAATCTTCATCCATTATTATATTTGGATACCGAAAGCAAAACTCTTTGGCGCTAAAACTTTCGCTTTAATACTACAAAGACAATGATAAATACTTGGGCAGACAGATGGAATGAAAGATATAGGATGAAGGAGTTTGCTTATGGTGAGCGTCCTAACAACTATTTAAGGGAGCAGTTAGAAAAGCTACCTGTCGGAACCATACTTTTTGCAGCAGAAGGAGAAGGAAGGAATGCTGTTTTTGCTGCTAAACTGGGTTGGACAGTTTCTGCCTTTGACATCAGCGTTGAAGGTCAGCGGAAAGCGCTACAACTTGCAGCAACAAACAATGTAAAAATAGATTATCAAGTTGGCGAATTACAGACATTGAATTACCAAAGCGAACAGTTTGATGTGATCGCATTAATCTACGCACATTTCCCCGCGAACATCAAATCATCTATACACAAGGCTCTTGACCAATATTTGCGAACAGGGGGAACTGTAATTTTCGAAGCATTTAGCAAAACGCACCTTGACTATAACTCAAAAAACGAAAAGGTTGGTGGCCCGAAAGACATTGCTTCCTTGTTTTCAATAGACGAAATAAAATCGGACTTCCCAAACTATGACTTTGAGGAGTTATTAGAAATGGAAATTGAACTTAACGAAGGATTATTTCACAACGGACAAGGTTCTGTGATTAGATTTGTTGGACGAAAGAAATAACATGATCAAATGACGCTGCAGCTTCTGTCCTATTTTCTTGCTAAAAAGAAAACAGTAAATCGAATAAGCTACCCCGCCAGATATCTTTAACGGGAAGGGACTATGGGCTATCACACTGGGTTTGCTCTCTCTCTCCCCAAAACTACATTCACTATTCAATGCACATACAGCAGTCTGGCAAAAAATGGGTGAAGAACCTCAATAAAACAGTCGTATTGAAACTAGCAGTTTTACTCCTTATGAACTTTATTACTAAAAAAATCACTTCTTAGTCAAGCCGCGAAACCTGATGCAAAATACAACTGCAAATAATTTTTGGCAATTTGATGAGGACTACTGGTTCAAAAAACTTAATAGTAGTTCAAATGGATTAACTCAAAACGTTGCAGATACTATTTTGTTTTCTTCTGGCAAAAACAAAAGATACACTTCCCCTATAAAGAAGGACTTCTATCTTTTCATTGGGCAATTCAAAAGTCCATTGATGCTATTGCTTATAGGTGCTGTAATTTTATCAGTATTCTTAGGCGACACATCCGATGTTTCTATTATTCTGTTCATTGTATTATCAACAGGACTACTTAGTTTTTTTCAAGAAAGAAATGCCGGACGAGTTGTGGAGAAACTGCAGTCTATGATTTCGTTGAAATGTGATGTACTGAGAGATGGCAAACAACAAGCAGTTGCGTCTGACAAAATTGTTGCTGGGGATGTACTAGTTTTTAATGCAGGGGATATGATTCCTGCTGATTGTTTGTTGATTGAAGCAAATGAATTGCATTCAAATGAGTCGAGTTTGACTGGCGAATCGTATCCAGTAAGAAAAGAAATTGGAGTATTAGATGCAACAACAGAATTAGCAAAAAGGACCAATTGTTTATGGGAAGGGGCCAGTGTTGTTAGTGGGAATGGCAAAGCCTTAGTGATTCAAACAGGAGTCAATACCATTTTTGGTAGCATTGCGCAAAGTGCTTCAACCACCATAGAAACCACTTTTGAAAGAGGCATAAAAGACTTCGGTTATTTTTTAATGAAAATAACGCTAGTGTTATCCATTTTTATTTTGGCCGTTAATTTACTCAACCAAAAAAGTGTTATTGAATCTATCCTTTTTGCCTTGGCATTAGCCGTGGGTATGGCGCCGGAATTACTTCCTGCCATCACCACCATTGCGATGAGTGCAGGAGCAAAAAGAATGTTGGAGAAAAAAGTAATTGTAAAAAGGCTCGCATCTATTCAAAATTTAGGAGAAGTAAATTTATTGTGCACGGACAAAACAGGAACCATTACTGAAGGAGAAATTAAAGTGGTAGGTTTAGTCAATGGCTTTGGCGCAGAAGATGATTTTGTTACACAATTGGCATTTTGGAATGCCACTTTTGAAACATGTTACAACAACCCTATTGATGAAGCTTTAAAACAACTTTCGGTCGACATAAAACCAGATACAACAAAAGTGGGCGAAATACCTTATGATTTTATTCGTAAGAGATTAAGTATAGCCGTTAAAACAACTGAAAATAGTTTTCTAATAAGCAAAGGAGCCTTTAAAGAAATATTAGGTATTTGTACGCAAATTAGAGTAGCAGACAATTCTATTGCTATTATAGATACCTATCTCTCAGAACTCGAAAGCCGTTTCGCAGAATACGGCAAAAAGGGATTAAGGGTGATATCTATTTGTTACAAATCAATAAACGACAATAGTATTTCAAAAGAAGATGAGACCGACCTCATTTTTGGAGGGTTTATACTGCTGCAAGATCCGGTTAAAAAGGGAATAGCAGAAGCTATAAATGAGTTAAAGAAGTTAGAGGTCAACTTGAAAGTAATAACCGGAGACAATAGAAATGTGGCTCAATCTATTGCTTTAAGTATTGGCATTGAAAATCCCAAGGTATTAACCGGAGCGGAACTGTTTAAGATCAACCCGGAAGCACTGACTCAATTGGTTAGGGACACACACATTTTTGCTGAAGCAGAACCACAACAAAAAGAGCGCATTATACGGGCATTACGAAAAACATATACCGTAGCGTATATGGGCGATGGGATTAATGACGTAGCGGCAATTAATGCAGCCGATGTAGGCATATCCGTTGAGAATGCAGTGGACGTAGCAAAGGAAGCAGCAGATTTTGTGTTGATGGAAAAAGATTTAATGGTTTTAGTAGATGGCATTAAAGAAGGCAGAAAAACTTTTGCCAATACCCTGAAATATATATTCATTAATACGGGATCCACATTTGGCAATATGTTTAGTGTGGCAATAGCTTCTTTAATATTGCCATTTTTGCCCATGATGCCAAAGCAAATTCTATTAATGAATTTCATCATCGACTTTCCTTATTTGACCGTTGCCTCAGATAATGTTGACCAGGAACAGTTAGATCGTCCTGGCAAATGGGATTTAAAATTCATCAGAAGGTATATGGTTATTTTTGGCATACACAGTTCAATATTTGATGTAATAACATTCCTCATCCTGTTGTATGTTTTGAAAGTAAAAGAATCGGCGTTTCAAACAGGATGGTTTGTTGAATCCATTTTAACGGAGTTATTTATATTATTTATCATCCGGACGCATAAAAACTTTTTAAAAAGCAAACCGGGCAAATATCTATTCATACTTAGTATTTTAGGGTTGATTATTACAATGGGCTTGCCTTATATGCCATTCGCAAAGGACATTGGACTAACCCCATTACCAATCATTAATATGGCAGTAATGCTACTCATAGTGTTGGCGTACATTATAACAGCAGATCTTTTGAAAGTATGGTTCTTTAAAAAATATATAAGCGTATAGTAGGAGCTAACATAATTACGCCAAATAGAGGACAACTACTACCAACAAGTGCAACTCGACAATGTGGAGGCAAAGTGCCTCGCAAGAAAAGTTCTTGCATATTTGAGATGTGGGGCTTCGGTTAAGTGTTTGCACTAAATTGTTTGACTATAGCGAAACCGCAAACTGTTATGTGTAATAATTTATGGAGAACAATTTTTATTACTCGTTAAAATCGAAGTGAAGACTAGAAAGCATTAGGGAGACGGCAAAACCA